>JANWJO010000070.1 GCA_025449435.1 Chloroflexota bacterium
AGCACCGATAATCGGGATATCGTTGATCTGATCAAGATCGACGTCGAGGGTATGGAAGTCGAGGTGCTCAAGGGCGCGGCCGAGATCGTTAAACTCAACCGCCCGGTGCTCTATGTCGAGAACGACCGTAGCGAGCGCAGCAAGGAACTATTAGGGCTGCTCGAAAGCTGGGACTACCAATGCTTCGCGCATAATCCGCCAGTGTATAATCCGAACAACTATAACAAGGCACCGCGCGATCCCAAGTTCGAATATGTCAGCGTCAATGTGCTGGCCCTCCCCAAGGAGGAGCTGGCGAAGTACGCCGACGTCATTGCCGAGCTGCGCCCGAGCAAACTGCCAGGGCCGAAGCGCCGGGTCGATGCCAAATCATGGGCCGGTTTCGCCCGCATGGGTGGGGTCGGTGACAACCTGATTGCTGCCAGCGTGTGCAAACCGCTCAAGGACCTTGGCTATATGGTTGAGGTGATCAGCCAGGACCCGATGGCCGAATTGTTCATCAACAATCCGCACATCGATAAACTGTCGGTGTATGGCCAGGGTGATTGGCCGCAGGACCAGAATGCCTGGCAGCAATGGTTCAACATGCGGTCAAAAGAATACGACCGCTTTGTCAATCTGAGTCATACCGGGGAGGCGCTGCACGCGGCGTTCCCCAATATGACGCAGTTCTGGTGGCCGGAGAAGTTCCGCCGCAAGTTGTACGCCGGTAGCTATCTGGAATCGGTGCACGACCTGTTGGATGTACCGCATATGTTTGGCCGCCTGTTCTGGCCAACCGAGGAGGAGATCGACTGGGCCGCCGAGATCCTGAGTAAGGTGGCACTCAAGCCGATTGTCGCCTGGATCATCTGCGGCACGCGGCTTGACAAGGTCTATCCGTATCAGCAGCAAACCATCGCTCGGTTGATCAAGGAGGACAACTGCAGTGTCATCATGACTGGGCGTGGTCCTGGTACTCCGGACTTTGAGATCGCCACCGAGATCCTGAAGATGGTCAAGGCGCAGAATGGTTCGATGGACGGGCTGTATCACATCGGCCGCGCCGACACCAAACTGCGCAATGTACTGGCGCTGTTGCAGCAGTGTGCATTGGTGGTCGGTCCCGACACCGGACCAATGTGGGCGGTGGCGATGGAGCCGACCCCGAAGATCATGCTGCACTCGCATGCCTCGGTCGAAAATATCACCAAGCATTGGGTCAATACCGTTAGCCTGCATGCCGACCCCAAGCAGGTTAGTTGTTGGCCATGCCATCGGTTGCACAATGACAAGAGTACCTGCCGCATGAACGAGCACGATAACGGTGCGGCTTGCATATCCAGCATCACCCCTGACAGCATCATCGCCAACGCAAAGGAGCTGCTATGCTCGAGTTCAAAACCCTCGTCCTCAGCCTTAATGATCCCAGCCTCCCCGACACACTGAAGCAGCTGGAAAGCGAGGGCTGGATCCCGGTCCCCGGCGTGCCGCCGCAGGTGATGTATGTGATTTGTCGGCAGGTCGGTCAGCAGCAGATGATGCGCGGTGAGGGTTTCGGCAAGCTGTCGATCGATGAAAGCAAGTTGTACTTCATCGACAAGGACGGCAACCGCGTCGAACGTCATTAAATCCTTCCAACTAGGAGACTTGTAACATGGCAAATATCGGTTTGTGGTCACAGAAGAACATGCTGGACTTTGTGCTCAAGGGGGCATCTCCAACAGCACCCCCCGGTGTGTTCATCGGTCTGAGCTTGGGTACCCCGCTCAGCAATGCATCATCGGAAGTCGCTACCGGTTCGGGTTACGTCCGACAGTCCGGTATATTCGGGGCAGCGGCCACCCCGGCCAGTTCTGGATCGGCTTCCAATAACTCGGCGGCGACCTTCGGGCCGTTCTCGTCGTCGGCGGTGATCAGTGGCCTGTTCCTGGCCGACACCGTGTCGAGCAACGTCGGCAATATGTTGTGGTTCGGTAACCTGGCTACGGTACGCACCCCGCTGGCCGGTGACTCACTGATCCTTGCGATTGGTGCTCTGGCTATTACCCTCGCTTGATGTTGGGGAAATGAGGGTGACTAGGTGGCCATTGCAACCGTCCAGGATCGGTTCCGTTTTCGTGTAGACGGCACCGCGGCACAGGGCGGCACGCCAAATTGGCTGGCGGCGGAGAACACTTCCGTCAGTCTCGGCCGTGGTGATCGCTTTCGTATCCGCTTTGAGATTCAGAATACTGGTACGACCACCAACGGCTCCAACATCCTCACCTTGATGTTGAGCCGCAATGCCGGAGCTTATGCTGCCGTCACTACAGCCACCTCGTTCATCAAGGCGTCGGACAACAGCGGTGGCGCCAGTGCTGACAACAGCGCCATCTCGACCCGCCTGCTGACTGCTGACGCTGGCACCTTCGTCAATGGTCAGTATGATATCACTGGCGCTACCACGGCCATCACCCTGGCGGCTACTTCAGTCACTGAGCTTGAATATAGCTTGGTGATCGATCCAGCCACCGCGGTAGTCGGTGACACTTACGACTTCCGGGTTTATTCCGGCGCCTCACCTGCAGCACTGGTCACCTACACGGTGACCCCACGCGTCACCTGTGTTGTCACTGAGACGCAGTACATACCGAGCAAGTTTGCCGGTGCCGCCAGCTTAACTGCCAGTGCCCGTCAACTGATGCAGGTGACTGGCCCTATTGGTGGCGGGGCTGGTGTCATCGCTTTGGTGCCTGGGCAGTTTGCCAAGACCACCGTCAGCGCGCAAACCAGCGCCAACGTCGTGCTACCGAACAACCCGACGACCAACAATCTTGTCATCGTCACGTTTCAGTCTAATTCTCCGACTGGCACTTTTACTTGCAAGGACAGTGCGGGCACACCCAATACATACACGGCAACTTCCAAGACGCCATTTATCGATGGTGCCGATGGTTTGGCGGTCGGCATTTTTTATTTCACGGCAACGGCAACGGCAACCAAGACCATCACTGTCACCTTTCCAAGCTCAAGTAGTGGTGACCTGTTTGCTGCCGAGTTCTCCGGCGCTCTCACCTCCGGCGTATTCGAAAATGACGCGACGGCGACGCAAACTGGTGTCACTACCGTTAACCTGCCGACTTACACGACGGTTAACAACGGTGACCTGTTGATCGGTGCAGCAGCGCCGACTGGATCACTAACATCGTCAAATACCCCGTGGACCAATTGGCCAGCGGGCCTTGGCGGCAATGGCGATGCGTCTGAATATCTAATTCAGGCCACGGCTGGGGCACAGGCAGTCGCATTTTCCGCTGGTGCCAGTACCAACACCGCTGGAATCATCGCCGCATTCAAGGCTGCGCCAGGTGGCGGTAGTGGTGGGCTGGCCGGCGTCGGCTCGCTCACCGCCAACCTGGCTAAATTACTTGGCCTCGCGCAATTTGCCGGTGCCGGTAGTCTCAGCGTCAATCTGACCCAGTCTAGTGGGGTTGGTGCTACTCAGTGGCAAGCTACGGCATTGTTTGCGGGGGCTGGTAATCTGAGCATCAGTCCGCCGCTTTCCATGCGGTTGGCATCGAGTAGTTTATTTCAGGGAGCTGGTAGCTTAACCAACTTGGACCCGCAGCTGGCACAGTGGAACCCCAATGATCCGGTAGGTTACGACACCGTATCAAACCAGGGTGGCACCCTGTCTTACGGCGGCTCCGGTGATCTGCTGTGGTGCTGTAAGTCAACCATACCTATGACCGGTAAGATCTATATCGAGCACCACGTCGACGCGATGCCCTTCACTATGCGCTACGGGTTCTGCACCGCGGCGACCACGGTTGGCAACGGCATCACCTCGCCTGGAGCTACATCACCATCCACAGCGGCTTACGTGGGACAAGACGGCAAGTTTGTTTGTGCCGACTCCGCTAATAATGGCACCGCGCTCATTCCCAGTTTCACCGTTGGTGACAACATTGACTTAGCCGTTGATACCGTGGCGCGATTGCTGTGGGCCAGAAAGAACGGGGGCGCGTGGAATGCGTCGGCGGCCGGTGGTCAGGACCCGGTGGCGGGAACTGGCGGCGCGGCCTTGACGTTCTCCGGCCCATTATTCGCCATCGTCAATACCGAGGATGCGGCACAAACCACCACCAACTTCGGCCCGGCATCGGCGATCCCGGTCCCGACAATGATCCAACACACTGCCTCGACCAGCAACGTGTTTCCGCATTTGAATATCGGTTCTGGCGATGCCTATGACAACTTCAAGTTCATCCTGCAGCACCCCGTTGGCGCTGGCAATTGCTTGGTGCTCGGACTGTGTTACGCGCATGGGCTGACGCCGACCGTCACTGACAACAACGGCAATACCTGGCCAGGAACGCCGACCGTCAGCGCCGATGGCGGCACTGGCAACTTCGTCGCGGCCATCTTCGTACTGCCGAATGCCAACGCCGGGGTGACGCAGATCAACGTGGCGTTTGGCACGCGTGCCTTGCCGTTCCAATACACACTTACTGAACTTAACAATATTGCGATCACGTCAACGGTCAACGGTACGCACGCGACCGCTAACGTCGTGGGTGCGACTTTGACCTGCGGCTCGTTCACACCGACCAATAACGATGCCAACGGCGGCAATATAATCTGGAGTTTCTTCGCGCCAGCGGCTTATACCACAATCGCCCAGGCCCCAACCGCCTGGGGGGTTGGCAACAGCGGCACCATGCTCGACTGTGACACGGCTTGGAGCACCAGATCCGGCATCCCGCACGCTTCACAATACGTATTGCAGACAGCAACTGCGGCGATCAACCCGACCATTACGGCGACCGGTGTTACCACCGATACCTATAATTGCGTATCGGTGGCGCTGAAAGTGGGCAGCGCTGGCACGGCCCGTGCGGCGGGCATTCACATCGATCGGTTGGTGCATCAAGGTTCGCCCACCCGCACTACCAGTTACAGCGACCCGTCACCAAACCCGTTGACTTTGCAGTTGCCGGCGTCGGGCAATCTGCGGGTGTTGTCACTGACCAACGATCACTCGACCACTTGTACGGTCACCGATAGTGAGGGACAGACCTGGTCACAGGCAGTGGCCACAACCGGTTCATCGTTCAACACGTGTTTCTATTGTCCCAACCGATCACCTAATCCGAACCTCACGGTGACGATAACTGGGATGTCAAATTTCTTTTGCTCCTACCGCTTCTACGACATCTCGGGAGCAGCGGCGGCACCGGTTTCGGGAACAGCGGTGGCCAACGTGCTACCTGGAGCCACGACCTACTCAGACTCGCCAATCCTGACACCGACCGCATCGCCTGGTGTGGTGATCTCCTGGATCGGGTTCAACCTGGGTGCCACCGTCGCCCTGACCTCACCGGCCGGCGCGATCTTGGATGCCTGTACTTATGATGCCATCATGGACGGTGACTGCATGGATAATGCCGATGGGTTGGCGCATCTGTTCTACACCACAAATACAGCGCAGCACTGGAACTGGACCGATACCCAGAGCGCGCAGCAGTCGTGGTCGTGGGCAGTGGCGTTCAAGGCGGCTTGACTCCCATGACTGTCTTCACCCGAACCCCGCCAACTGGGTTTGTGCCGTTATCGGCACCGACAATTTTTGTAGTTAGTCCAGCAACGATTGCGTTGGCTGGTGCCGGTGCTTTCAGTATCAATGCAAGTCAATGGCTTGCGGCGACGACGGCATTAACTGGCGTTGGCGGACTGACTGCAACACTGCGGCAAATTCTACCACTCCGGCCGGCGCTCTTTGCCGGGGCTGGTGCTCTCAGCATCAACGAAAAGCAGTGGTATGCCGCCAACGCCTTATTGACAGGGGCTGGTGGCCTTACCGTTGATATAACCAAGCTCACTGGTGCCACTGGCTGGCAGGGTACTGCCAACTTCGCTGGTGTTGGTACTCTGACAGTTGCCGATCTCAGCAAGTTGTTGGGGTTGGCGGCGTTTACCGGAACAGGGCAAGCCAGCTTCACTGCAACCCAGCAGATGTTGGCGCAGGCGTCCTTCACCGGTAGCGGTAGTCTGATCGCCAACCTCAGCAAGTTATTGCCAGCGACGATATTTGCCGGTGCCGGTCAAGCGACCTTCATTGCAACGCAGGTGCTGGCCACGCAGGCAAACCTCGCTGGCGCCGGTAGTCTGACGGTTGCTAACCTCAGCAAGTTACTGCCGGCGACAACGTTTGCTGGTGCCGGGCAAGCGACCTTCGGCTCGACCCAGTGGATGGCGGCGCAGGCCAATCTCGCTGGTGCCGGCGGGCTGTCGGTTACCAACCTGCTCAAGTTATTGCCGACGGTGACATTTACAGGTGCCGGCCAAGTAACAGCCAACACTACACAGTGGTTAGCCGCGCAGTCTGCCTTTGCTGGTGTTGGTGCGCTGACTGTACATGAAGTCGCTTGGCTTACCATGGCCAGCACGTTCAGTGGTGCCGGTGGCCTTGTTGCTGATATCATCAAGCCAGGGGTGCAGGCTTGGGGCGCAGTCGCTGCATTTACCGGTACTGCCAACCTGTCAGCGGCCCTCGCGCAATGGCAAACGGTGGCAGCAAGCCTCGGTGGCGTCGGTGCGCTGACGGCTACGCCGCAACTGTGGAAGCCGCTGCAAGCCGCACTATCCGGCAGTGGTGCACTTCTCTCCTCCCTCTCTGTGAGCAGCCAGGTCGCGACCGCCTTTGCTGGTGTTGGTGCGTTGGTACCGCATGAGGTGCAGTGGCTTACGGCCGGTACGGCGCTTAGCGGTGTCGGCAGTCTCACCGTTGATCTGACAAAGTTCGGCGCGATTAATCAGTGGTCGGGTGCGGCCAACCTGACGGGTACGGGTACCCTTGCGGTCAATTTCAGCCAACGGCAGGCCGCCCTTGCGGGTTTGAACGGCACTGGTGGGCTGACCGCCGCGGCCGGGATGCAAGCACAGATCCAAGGTCGTTTGAGCGGCGCGGGTGGGTTGGCAGTCGTCGACCTGCAAAAGCTTTTAGGGGTGGCGAACCTCGCTGGCAGTGGTGGGCTGATCGGGGTCGCGCGGCAATGGCATGCGGCCGTTATAACGGTCATCGGAACGGGCGCGCTGACGGCGCAGATCGCGCAAAGGTTGGCGGCACTTCCCACGCTGTGGTCAGGCGCGGGCGCGCTCACCTCTTTCCTAACCCAAGGGATGGTTGCTGGGGCGGTTTTGCGCGGGGATGGCAGCTTGGCAGCCAGGCTTGTCAGCAACCTCCCTCTGGCTTCTTTGTGGGCCGGCGCAGGTGGTTTAAAGGCGGACCTACAGGCAGCACTGCGAACTTCTACCAATGCGCAAATAAGCGCCAGGCTTTTAAGTGTGCCGCAGATCGCGGCCAAGTTGAAAGATTCTCCAATCACCGACCAACTGCCGCCGCCTCCACACATTACTGGGCAACAACCGCCCGAAAAAGGTATGGCTTCATTGTCTACTCAGCCGACGATCATCGGTCGCACTTCGCGCACTGTACGCACAACTGTACACTGAGGTTTTAAATGGCAATTCCGCACCATGACCCGCTTGAGTTTGTAGCCGGCGATGACTGGGATCTCGGTGCTATGCTGATGCGCGCCGATGGCACCGCCTACGACCTGACCAGCGCCAATATACAGTGGATGCTGCGCGATCCTGATGGGGTACCAACGTTCATCGAGGGTGACTACAGCATCAACCCCACTCCGCCGTTGACCGGTGGTCTGTTGACTATCGTCGTTCCCGCTACCAGAACCGCCACGCTGCGGCCAGGCCGATATATGGACTGGTTGCGCGCTACTGACAACGCCGGCACCGACACATTCTGGACCGGGATGATCCTGGTCAGCGCCAACCCTTGGGGAGTTTGAGACCGTGGCCTACACATATTCGCACGAACGCGCTGCCAGGTTGGCCCGTCTTTGGGACACCATGGTCATCACCCGGCAGTTGTCCATGATCAACTATGAAGCAGAAGAGATCATCAAACACCGCGCCATTTACCAGCAGACCCAGGACGTCACCGGTGTGCATTGGGCAATGATCGGGGTGATTGATGACCGCGAAGGCGGCATTGAGCATCTTACCCATCGTCAACTCGGACAGGGTGACTCCCTCAATTCCTATTCCAGTCACGAGCCAAGGGGCCGTCCGCATGTCGGACACGGGCCGCCGTTCAGTTGGATGGAATGCGCAATCGACGCGCTCAAGTTGCAGGGCATCATCGGCAAGCCGCTCAAGACCTGGACCATCGAATACATGCTGCATGAGTTGGAACCGTACAACGGTCTTGCCTATTACAACCACGCCCGCCCTAGTCCATATATCTGGTCCTGTACCTCAATCTACGACCCACCGACCGGACCGGGTGGCAAGATCACCTACGACCACGGACCAATCGAGAATGTGGTCGACAAGCAATCGGGTGTGGCGCCATTACTGAAGCGGATCGAAGCGTTAGCCGGTATAAAATACCCGCGCGCATTAGAGGAGAACCCCGTGCCAGTCGTACCTGAACTCGACGTCAAATGGCTGCAAGAAAGTTTGAACACCCTCGACCAGGCCGGTCTGGATGTCGATGGCCGCTATGGTCCGGAGACTACCAAGGCCGTGCACGTGTTCCAACAGAATCATGGGTTGGATGTTGACGGTGACGCCGGACCCAATACCGTCGCCATGATCAAATCGGCGCTCAGTGCGCACGGGTGATGCACATCAATCTGGCGGCGCTATCCGAACTGCGGTGTCGGTTCGGTTGCGCACAGTCACCGATTGGTGTGTTTCAGGTGGCGCGTGATGGCCTGAATTACTCCGACCCGGTGCAGGTGTTGTGCCAGCATCATTTCAACGTATTGGTACAGGAAGGTCCGGTCACCTTCTTGATAGATCTCCGCCGTAGAGAAAGGAATGAGCATGCCCGTCGCGCAGGTGAACGGTAGATTTCTGGGTAAGAAACCGGCGCGTGCCGGGGCGGTGCGGTTTAAACTCAAAGACTACGTGCATCTGCACGAGATCAAGGTGCCGCCAGTGTTTGGGCACGTGATCAACTCCGACTACGGGATGCTCGGCAACGACGTCGCCGGTAATTGCGTTATGTGCGATATCGCGCATCAAATCATGATCCGGGCGCGCGCCACACATCGGCCGATCCCTGAGTTTACCGCGCAAAGCGTCCTTAATGTCTACAGTGATTGGACCGGTTACGACCCGCGCATGCCGCTGGACCAGTACGGCAACAACCCGACCGACCAGGGCACTGATATGCAGGTGGCCGCCTCGAAGGCGCGCACCGTAGGGTTTCCCGACGCGCATGGACAGTTGCATTTCACCAAGGCCTACGGCGCAATCGCAATACGTAATTGGGACGAACTGATGACTGCTTCTTACCTGTTCGGCGCGGTATCAATCGGTATCAATCTGCAGAAGGCACAAGGCGACCAATTCGATAATCGGCAGCCATGGCAGTATGTGAAAGGCTCGCCGTTTCTCGGTGGTCACTGCGTCACCGTCTGTGGCCGCAACAGCCGTGCTCTGGGGGTAGGCATCAGCTGGGGGCGCACGACTGGCATCGATCGTCACCTGATCGAGCAGACCATGGACGAGGGTATCATCCAGTTTTCCCTCGACTACATCCTACCCTCGGGTGTGTCACCCGAATCCATCAACGTCGCGCAACTAGACAGTGATCTGGCGGCGCTTACCTGACAAAGGAGACTACCCCCATGCTGAAGTTCCTCAAGGGTTTGTTTGTCGGTGCCGTGCTGTTAACAGCAGCGGTGCAATGCAGTGACAGTAGCAAGACTACCGGTGGCACGGTCGATATCAACACCATCCTCGCCGATATTCAGACTGCCTGCTCCTATCAGCCGACCGCGACACAAGTGATGACGATTGCGGAAGAGGTGGCCGCCGCCCTCGGTAACCCCGCACTGATTGCCGGTACGACCATCGGCACGGTGGTGGCGACTGCCGTGATCCAAACCATCTGCCAGCAAAAGGCCGCAGCGATGGAGAAGAACGCCAGCCTCAAGTCATTGGTCAAGGGAGCGAAGGAAGGCCTGAGCATCACTGTCGATACGGTGATAGTTGATGGCAAACCCGTTACCATCAAACCGGTGACGGTCAACGGGTTGGTGACTGGATGACCCTCCCCTGGTACGAGCGTTGGGGGTTGCGCCTATTCGGTCTGACCCCCGAAAAGTTCGAGAACGCGCTGCCGGCGGTGGCGGAGATCGTGGCTGACTACCAGGCGGCGGAACCGGATATCAAGGCCGCCATCGCCTTGTGGAACGACAAGCTCAAGCCGTTGATCGACCGCAACCGACCGCGGTTGGAAAGCGCGATGAAAGAGATCGACCTGGCGATGCCGGCGATCCAGGAGGCGATCAAGTTGGTCGGGGCCAATCGCGATGCCGGCAAGCCGATGGCCAATGCAGTGCACACCACTCAGCAGGCGCTGAAAGCAGCTACCCC
>JANWJO010000071.1 GCA_025449435.1 Chloroflexota bacterium
AACACGCAGCGCTACTCCTGGGAATCGAACCCAGAAGGACTGCCCGCGGCGGAGATCTCACCCATCGACCGCTGCCACACTAGCCAGTTGGTCACTACAGTGGTTGGTGGCCAGGGGGCGGCGGGGCACATCGCCTTCGCCGTGCAGTTCCGTTCAACGTCCTCCAAACCCTGCTTCCTGCAAGGCTTCCCTGGCGCCCAAGTCCTGGATGACGCCCAACAACCGGCGCCAATTGCCACGGTGTGGGCCAACCAATCCATGATGTGGCAATTCCAGCACGTGACCTACGTGGTGCTCGCTCCAGGCGGCGTCGCCTACGCCATCGTGGGTTATAGCGACGTGCCCACTGGCAACTCCGGCTGCCAGACGTACCACCAGATGTACATCACACCGCCCAACTCCTACACGCCAGTGCTGCTCCATGTCGACCTGACCCCGTGCAACCAGATCCAGGTGAGCCCAGTGGAGCCGTTCGACTCGCTGCTGTGAGGAGGTCGGACACACACCCATGCCCAGAGGGCACCCGTCCTCCCTTGGCAGGGGGAACGGGCTGTTGGCAGGTAAGCTCGATCCCTCGAACAGGCAGGACCACCTGGCTGGACGACGGCCGCGCCCACCTTCACCCCCTCTTGCGCCATTTGTGGGCAAAAGTATGAGCATGTTAGGGAGGGGAGTTCACACCCTTAGGCCGAGGTGGACTATGGCCAACTACGCGACGATATTCCCCAAAAACATTGCAACGACCGACAATTGCCGGCGCAAGCGCCTGCCGGTCGCGAGCGGGCTCGTTGCGTAGCAGCGCTTCCCAAAATCTAGCCACGCCGGCGAACCGCACTGGACATCGTCGTGGGGTGGGCAGCGAGGGTCCGTGTGCTATGCATTCTTACACTTTAGGGAACACCCCTGCGGATCTGAACTCAGCGGAACCTCGGCCACCTGGCGCTCGACGCCGGCGAGATCGCCTTGGCGAGCCAGCCTTCGCCGCCGCCTACGCTGGCGGCCGGACGCTGACGCTGGAGCAGGCGGTTGCCGAGGCGCTGGCCGAGGACGCGTGAGCCAAAGAAGGCGAACCTCGGCCCGTGAGGGTGGGCACAATGCCTGGAACAGGCACGGCACCTGTCATCCCTCCCAAGAGGCTGACTGGGGTTGGTACAGCAAGACGGCGGTAACGGGTGCGGGCTCCCTCTTGGTGAGCTGGCCTGCTGCCGTCCCCTCGAGAGAAAGGTTGGTCCTGCCTACACCTCCTTGTAGAAAATCACCGTCGTATCCAGCGTGCCGGTGCCTGACTGTGCGTAGTGCGGAATCCGGCCCGCTTCGATAAAGCCCAGCGAGCGATACAGCGCGTTGGACACGTCGCCCTCCCGCGTGTCGAGCACCAGCAGGGTACGGCTAGCTTCGCGGGCAAGCTGTTCGGCAGCCACCATCAACGCGCGGCCGATGCCACGCCGCTGCGCCGTGGGATGTACGAGGAGCTTGGCAATCTCGGCGCGGTGGCGGCCGTTGGCCCGTGGTTCCAGATGTAATTGCACCGTGCCGGCCAGCCGGCCGTCGTGGCTGTCAACGAGCAGGCGCGTGCCGGCTTTGGGCACTGAGCGCCAGTAGGCGGCTGCTTCGGTGCGATCGAGCGGCGGCAGGAAACCGATCGACGCCCCGCCGTCCACGAGGGCGATCAAGATGTCGCACAACTGATCGAGTTGCGCCGTGTCGAGCGCCGTCAGTTCCCAAATAGGTGTGTCCATGCGTGCTTCTCCCGTACCGTGTTGCCTACTCGCTCAAGGTGCGCAACGACGATTGGCGCAGCCACAGCGCTGTAGCGATCACGCCCGCGCCACCAATGAACAGCGTCATGCGGAACCCCACCAGTTGCCCCAGTACACCTCCCAGAGTCAGTCCCACAAACCGGCCGGTCCACTGCGCCGTATGCAGCGTGGCGGTCACGCGGCCAAGCACGGCTGGTGCGGCGAGCTTCTGAATGATGCTGACCTCGTTGATGAGGTAGATCGTCCAGGCACCATCGCTGCTAAGCTGTTGCGCCGCCATTAGGGTGGCAACAAACCAGAACGGGCCACCTGCTAGCGGCAAGAACAGATACGCCACGCCGGAGAGGAAGACGCTGCGCCACAGCGTTTCGCCGAGCCCCCACCGGCGAGTGACTCGCGCGGTGAGCACCGCCCCTCCAAAAGAGCTCACGCCCCCCAACGCGAACAGCGGGCCCATCTGGCCGGCCTGCAGGTGCAGGTCGCGGATGAAGAACAGCATGATGACCACACCGATCATCTGGGTCGAGATGTTGAACACGCCTCCGGCGGTGATCACCGTGCGCAACTGAGGGTGGTGCCACACTTCGCTCACACCCTCGACGAAGTCCCGCCATAGGCTGGATTGCTGCTCGGCGCTGTGTCGTGCGACCGGCTGCTCAGGTGTGGCGATCATCCCGACGGTCGCGGCCGACACGACGAACGACGCGGCATCCACCAGCATGGCGACCGGCGCGGTGAGGGCTTGAATTAGCACCCCGCCGAGCGTAAACCCTGCCGCTTCTGACACCGCCGCTGTGGCGGCGAGCTTGCTATTCCCCTCGATGAGCGAGGCGTCGGGCACGATAGACGGCAAGTAGGCGCGGTAGGCCACATCGAAGCATGCGCCGAGCAGACTGAGCGCGACTGCCACGACCAACACCAAGGTGAAAGTCAGTTGGCCGAGGAATGCCATTGCCGGGACCACGCTTACCACCACCGCCCGGCCCAGATCGACAGCGATCATCAGGGGCCGCCGGCGCACGCGGTCCGCCAGGACACCGGCGAATAGGCTCACCAGCAACGCGGGCACCTGCTCGGCCGCGCCGAGCAATGCGATCTGGGCGGCGGTGGCGTTGAGGAGCATGATCGGGATGAGCGACAGCGCAAAACCACCGACGAGTGAGCCAAGCTGCGAGGTGGTCTGCCCCGCCCACAGCTTGAGGAAGTCCGGATGGCGCCACAACGACGGTGCGGCAGGCGGCTGGCTAGGTGGCGTTGTGGTGGCCAGCACGCCAGCTCGTATCGCTTCGTCAGGCTCCGTCAACTAGCCCCCCTCTGGCACCATAATTTCCACAAGCGACGGTAGCGAACGCTGGCTGGCTCGCTGGATAGCGTCAACGAGGTGCTGGGGCGCCGACACGCGCTCCGCCGGCATGCCGTAGGCGGCAGCCAGCAGTTGGAAATCTGGGTTCACCAGGTCCACGGCAGTGATTTCACCGTAGCGGCGCTGCTGGCCGCGCTTGACGGCCGTGAAGCAGGCGTCGTTGACAAGAAGTATCACGACTGGCAGGTGGTACTGGATGGCCGTGGCGATCTCCTGCATCGTGAATTGCAGCCCGCCATCGCCCACCAGCGCGATCACCGGCCGGTCGGGCGCCGCCGCTTTGGCACCGATGGCGGCAGGGAGCGCAAAGCCCAGCGTGCCGAAGCCTGACGGCGGCAGCAAGGTGTGAGGCGCATACGTTGGGTAGGCTGCACCTGCCGAATACGCCACCATCGTCATATCCACGGCCAGGATGCCATCGCGCGGCAGGGCAGCGCGCACGGCCTCCAGCACGTCACAGCGCCAGGGAGCGGCTTCGCGAGCCGCCGCTCGCGCCTGCTGACGCGTGCTAGCGATGGCGCGGGTTTCGGTCGCCACGAGCGGTTCATGGCCAAGCTCGTCGAGCAGCGCATGCAAGTTGACTGCCGCGTCACCCAGCAAGGCGTGCGTAGGGGTGACTGTGCGCGCCAGCTCGGCAGGGTCGCCATCGATGCGAATGAGTATCTGGTTGCAGGGCGGCTGCCACAGCGAGGGCGCACTCCCTGCCAGGCGCGTACCAGCGGCCAGCACGACGTCGCTGTCGCGCACGAACTGTGCCACCGGTCCCGCCATCGAGCCGAGGTAACCCACCGACAGCGGGTGATCCTCCGGCACCACGCCTTTGCCCTTCATGGTCGTGACCACTGGGGCGTGCAGCCGCTCGGCCAGGGCAAGCAGCAGGTGGTCTGCGCCGTGAGCCACACCGCCGCCAGCTAGAATGACGGGCTTACGCGCCTGACGCAGCGCGGCTGCCGCTTTTTGAATGCGTTCAGGGGCGGGTGTCTGTGGCTTGGGCTGGGGCAAGTGCAGCGGCGCCTCGCTCACCATGTCGTCGAGCACGTCGTTGGGGATGTCCAGCGCGGCAGGACGCGGCCGCGCGCCGGTGAGCACGTTCCAGGCGCGTTGCAGCGCCAGGGGCAAGTCGTCCCCCTGTAGCACGCGCTCGCAGCTGCCGATCACCGCTCGGAACGCACCGGGCTGGTCGCGCAGCTCATGTAGCGTGCCCCGGCTGGTCTCCAGCAGCTTGCGCTCGACGTTGGTGGCCACCACCAGCACGGGCGAGGAATCGGTGTAGGCTTCACCCAGCGGCGTGAGCGTGTTGAGCGCTCCTGGTCCGCTGGTGACCAGCGCAACCCCTGGCTTGCCGGATGCCCTGGCGTAGCCATCGGCCATGAACGCCGCGCCTTGCTCGTGGCGAGCCAGGTAGTTGTGGAGGTGGGGCCGCCGCCGCAACGCCTCATACAAGGCGAGGTTGTGGACACCGGGTATGCCAAAAATGGTGTCGACTCCATGGCGTTCGAGCGTCGCGATGAGCCAATCGGCAGCGCTGGCAGAAGACACGGGACACCTCTTTCGTTGCCAGTGGAGAGACGCCAGCATGCGAGCTTCGGGCTTGCTGCCGCTATCTTCCCACATCGGGGACCTAGGACGCGCACTCAGTACACTACCGGCGCACGGCTGCGGGCAGCGACGGCAGGGAGAGGGGTTCGCCATCTACAACTTCATCTTGTTCAATCCTGACGAGTGGCGAGGGGACCTGCTCGGTTGCGCCGGCCATCCCGTGGTGCAGACGCCGCACACCGACCGTCTCGCTGCGCAAGGTACGCGCTTCGAGCAGTGCCACACACAACACACGGTGTGTACACCTTCGCGGGCAGCCTTCCTCACCGGCCGGCCAGTGCACGTGCGCGGCCACCGCACGCTGTGGCACACGCTCCAGCCCGATGAACCCAACCTGTTGCGCAGTCTGCACAAGCACGGCTACGACGTGCGCATGTACGGCAAGAACGATGTGCTCTCCCCCGAGAGTTTTATAGACTCGGTGAATGAGGCCGGCACGACGCTGCATGGACACGGCGCGGGCATGGTCAATCCCTGGTCGCCCGACGACCCGCGCCGGTTCTGCTTTTTGCTGTCAGCACGCGGCGACGCCACCAGCACGCCCGATTACGCCGACGTGCAGAAGGGCATCGCTTTTCTGCGCCAGGCGCACGACCGGCCGTTCTGCTTGTTCCTGCCGCTGCTGTTTCCCCACCCACCCTATGCAGCCCCGCAGCCGTTTCACGACATGTACGACCCGGCTACGCTGCCGCCGCTGCGTCCGGTGGTCACCGAGGGTAAGCCGCGTTTCTACGCCGGCATCCGCGCCAGCCGCCGGCTGCCGGAAGTAGACGACGCGCACATGCGCAAGATCCACGCCGTGTATTTTGGCATGGTGAGCTACAGCGACTGGCTATTGGGCGACCTGCTGCAAGCCCTCGATGAAACTGGCCTGGCCAGCAACACTGTGGTGATCGTGTTCTCTGACCACGGCGACTGGGCGGGCGACTACGGCTTGGTGGAGAAGTGGCCGAGCGGCCTGGATGACACGCTCACCCGCGTGCCGTTCGTGGTGCGTATGCCAGGCGGCGCACCAGGGCACGTGGTGGACAACGTCACCGAACTGCTCGACCTCGTGCCCACTGTGCTCGACTTAGCAGGCATCACGCCCGACTTCACGCAGTTCGGCCGGTCGCTCGTGCCGCAACTGCAGGGCGCGGCGGGTGACCCAGACCGTGCGGCGTTTGCGGAGGGTGGCTACGACCCCAACGAGCCGCACTGCTTTGAAGGGCACGTGGGCGGCGACCAGTTCCTGCGCGACCCCTCGCACATCTACTACCCTAAAGCCAACCTGCAGCAGACCGACCCGCGTTCGGTGTGCCGGTCGACAATGATTCGCACGCGCACCCACAAGCTGGTGCGCCGGCCACTGGACGTATCGGAGCTGTACGACCTGCAGGCCGACCCGCTGGAACTGCACAATCACTACAACGATTCCAACATGGCGGGTGTGCGCGCAGACCTGGAAAGCCGTCTACTCGATTGGTATATCCACACCAGCGACGCCGTGCCGCTGCACGAGGATCCGCGCGGCTACACCAAGTCGTGGATGGGTAGCTTGCACCCGGACGCGTAGGCTACGGGCAGCGCAGCGGTGGACGTGCGAGCGGCTATCGCCGTGGCCATGTTTGTGCTGGCGATGGCTGGCATCATCGTGCGCCCGCGTGACCTGCCGGAAGCGGTGTTTGCCCTGGCCGGCGGCGCCGTGATGCTCATCACCGGGTTCGTGCCGCCAGTGCAATCACTTACGACTATCGCGAGCCATTGGAACGTGTTTCTGTTCTTCCTGGGCCTCTTTACTATCTCGTCGGTGGCTGACCTGGCTGGCATCTTCGACTGGCTGGCCCTGTTCGCTGCCCGGATCTCTGGCGGCAGTTCCCGGCGGCTGCTGATCAACGTGTTCCTGATCGGGGCGGTGGTGAGCGCGTTCCTGTCCAACGACGCCACGGTGCTCATCTTGACGCCGGTGGTGCTTACGCTCACTACCCGGCTGGGTCTGCCCACCCGGCCGTACGTGTTCGCTTGTGCGTTTGTGGCCAACGCCGCTTCGTTTACCCTGCCGGTGTCCAATCCTGTCAACATCATCGTGCTCACCACCTTCCCGGCTGCGTTGCCGGCGTATCTCGCTCACTTGCTGCCAGCCGCTGCGCTCTCGGTGGCGATCAACCTAGCTGCCTTCCTGTGGTTATTTCGCCAGGACGTACGCGGCCGGTTCGACATCCTGGCAGCGATCAGTGCAAACGGCGATCAATCCCAGCCGGCATTCTTTCGCGCCGTCGCAGGCTGGCTGGCAGCCACCTGTGTCGTGTACATCCTGGCCGCGATATGGGAGTTTCCACTGGGCGTCGTGGCGGCCGGCAGCGGCGTGGGCTTGGTAGCGATTGCCCAATTCAGTGGAAAACTGCGCTGGCGGCGGCTCGGGCGGGAGATCTCCTGGTCGCTATTCGGTCTGGTGGCCGGCTTGCTCGTATTGGTAGATGGCCTCGCCAATACCGGTGTCTTGCCAGCCCTGGCTCGCTTGCTCAGCCTGGGCGGGTCGCAGCCGTTCGCCAGCGCGTTCGTGGCAGTGGCGACTGCCGCGTTGGGCAGCAATCTGGTCAACAACTTGCCGGCTACGTTTGTGCTCACCGCCAGCATTGGTCACGTGGCAGATGCCAGCATCCGCGGGGCGCTTGCTTACGGCACGATCGTGGGCGCTGACCTGGGGCCAAACATCACCATCGTGGGCTCGCTGTCGACCATGTTGTGGTTGTTGATCTTGCGGCGCAACGACGTGGACGTGTCGGCGCTGGAGTTTGCCCGGCTCGGCGCACCGGTCACCCTGATCACGCTGCTGTGCGCGACCACCCTGCTCGCACTGGCTAGCGGCTGACGGGCGCCACTGAGGGTCATGGTACAACCCACCAGAGGTCAAGCCGCGCTGACGGAGGGCCTGCCATCGTGCGTGTGTTGTGCTGCTGCGACGGTGAGGACACGGCGGCGCTCATCCAGCAGGTGCTCGTGCTCCTGCCCACCGTGGATGAACTGGTGTTTGCCTACTGTGTTGACCTTGGCCACCACGACGACATGCATCTCGCGCAAAGCGGCATCCTGGGTCACTTGCATCTGGGTGAAAGCCATAGCCAGGCGCTAACAGCTGCCGAGGAGCAGCACGCTCACACCGTGCTCGCTGACGCGGGTCAGGCTGCTACCACTGCAGGCTATCGCGGCAAGCAGCAGACCGTGCTCTTGCACGGCCGGCCCGGCCACGAACTCTGCCGGGCGATGGCAGACACTCACGCTGAAGTTGCAACACTGTTTCCACGCCCGCCGTCGCGACAGGCGCCAGCAGGTCCGCACTCGCTGGGGCACACCGCGCGGTTTGTAGTGGATCATGCCCCGTGCGCGGTATTGCTCTTGCGTGGGGGGTCGTAAACAGCCCCATCCCCCTGCCCAAAGGGCATCCGCCCCGGTTTCCGGGGAAGGGTGTAACCACGAACCTACAGCGGCCGGTACCAGATGTTGCGGTAGCGCACCGGGTTGCCGTGGTCTTGCAGCTTGAGTGGGCCCACAGGCGCATGGACTGTCCAGGGCACGACGACCTTGTGTGACGTGGGCCCGACGAGCTCGCGGTGGTTGTGTACCAACACGCCATTGAAGAGCATGGTCAGGTAGGCCGGTGCGTGAAACTCGCCACCCCTGAACTGCGGCGCGGTCCAGATGATGTCGTAGACGTTCCACTCTCCCGGCTTGCGACAGGCGTTGACTAGCGGTGGGTACTCCCCATAGATCGCGGCGGCGGTGCCGTCCGCGTAGGTTGGATTGTCATAACAATCGAGTACCTGGATTTCGTAGGTGCCCATCAAGAACACGCCGCTATTGCCGCGGCCCTGGCTGTCGCCCACAACGTGGGCAGGTGGCGACCACTCCACGTGTAACTGGCAGTCGCCAAACTCGATCTTGCTGGTGATGTCGCCGGTGCGCGCCACCACCTCCATGTAACCGTGCTCGAGTTTCCAGGCGGCCGGGCCACCATCGCGACCGATCCAGCCATTCAAGTTGGAGCCATCGAACAGCACCACGGCGTCGGCCGGTGGTGCGCCAGGCGCAGCCTGCGAGCTTTCGCTGCCAGGCGTCACGATGCGCGGCTGCGGCCGTTTGCCGTCGTGTACGCGATACGCGGAGCCGGGAATGTAGGGAGTGTCGTCGTAGCCGACGGGAGCTTGCGTATGGCTGGCCATTTCTGGTCTTCTCCTCTTCCTTCGTCTGGAACTGCACGAGCCCCTGCCTGCACCCCAGGGTGCGTGCGCACAGCGGCGGGAGCGCTTGCGCCTATGATACGCGCTTGCTGCGCTCGTGTCGTGGAGGGGCAGCGGGCCGCCGTCAGCGATTGCCTGGTGCGACCAGGATAAAGCCGAACACGAGGCACAGTACGCCGAGCGCTGTGAAGCCGTAGATCAAGAGGTCGGACGGCCGGCGCTGTGGCCACGCAGCCTGCCGGCGAATGACGTCGACGAGGTACAACATCAACTGGAATCCCGCGATGGAGCAGATCAACAACCCTACCGCCACGAGCGCCGAGCCCTCCGGTACGTAGTTAACTGCTGTCGTGGACACCCAATCCTCCTACCGGTACCGTACCTGGCCGTTTCTACGTTACCCCATACAGTGCAACGAGTCATGCTGAGCGCGGCACCTGCGGCCGGTCCGCGGACCATCCTAAGCAGTTGTGAGGGGAACTATAGTTGGCAGGCTGGAGTGGCGCCGTCGCCATGCTGACGGGCCTGGTGATGTCGCTCATGCCCGTGCCACCGACCTACGCCACTTACACCGTGCCGCTCGCGCCCACCGAGCAGTTCGAGTTCCTTGGGCACGGCGCCGGCCACGGAGTAGGGATGAGCCAGTGGGGAGCTCGGGGCAGGGCCCTCGCGGGCCAGCCAGCCACACAGATCGTCGCTGCCTATTACCCGGGGGCGACGTTGGTGACGCAAGGAGATGATAGCCAGCCCATTCGCGTGCTACTCACCACCGGCAAGGTGCAATCATTCCCCATGAAAACCTATCTGGCCAGCGTGGTGGCTTCAGAGATGCCGTCCAACTGGCCGGTCGCCGCGCTGGAAGCGCAAGCCATCGCCAGCCGGACGTATGCCCGCTGGGAGTCGGACCCCACCAAACCGTATGACGTCACGAGCACGGTGAGCACACAGGTGTTCGGGCAGCCCGCCGTGCCCAGCACCATCGCCGCTGTCCAGGCTACGGCGGGCCAGGTGCTCACCGATGGCACCTGGGTGATCCCCGCGTACTATCACTCTTGCTCGCCCTACCGTACCGACAGCAACGCGGCGGTGTGGCCCAATCAGCAACCCGACCCGTACCTGTCTGGCATCGACGACCGTGATGCCGCTGGCGTGCCCTATGCTGATGCGTGTCCATCGATGAGCTGGCAAGCTGGACCATTTAGTGTCACCGACTTCAGCGCGATCCTGAATGCCGATCCGCGCACCACAGTGGGCCAGGTGCAGACGCTGCTGTTTGGCACGCTGAGCCCCGGCGGCCGCTGGGAAACGATCACCATCCAGGGCGATAAAGGGTCCAAGACGGTTGACCTCTCGGTGTTCCGGGAAGTCATGAACAAGAGCGCTAAGCCGGGTCATGTGATCAGCAGTGCGAACTTTCAGATCGTCACCGTAGCGCCGGCCGTGCCGGGAACCCCACCGCCTGCCATCTCGTTCATACAGTAGCGGCCGCGCACGCTGTGCCGGATGCTACAACTAACATGGACGCATACCACGTAGCGGCACAGGCATGGACGGCGTCCGCAGTACCATTGGAGAGACGGCATGCTGTTCGGTTTCAACCCACGGCTCACGCCGGTAAACCGGCGGCATATGGTGCAGCAACTACGTGCGGCCATCGAGGTGGCGCGCGAGTTTCGCCTAGGTACCATCGAGTTCACCTGCACCGAAGCCATGTTTGCCCTGGGCTTGCCTACGGTGTTCGGCGGGGAGTTTCTCGAAACGCTCATGGCCACCAAGGACCTGCGCTTACACCTGCACCTATTCTACGGCCACTACTCGGTGGACGAGGTGGCCATCTGCGACACGCACGCCGGAGCGCGCGCCCTGTATCTGCGCCGGCTCATCCAGGTGATTGAGTACTTCGAGCACAACCGGCCCATCGACCTGTACGTCATCCATAGCGGGCCGCGCATCGTGGAGACCGAGCGTCACCTCGAGGCGCTGATCAAGAGCCTTGATGTCATGCGCGCCCTCTACCCCGACACGCGCCTGGCCATCGAGAATGGGCGTCCAGGTACCGTGCTCGAGTTGCCCGACGAACTATTGCTCCTGCTCAAGAGCTATCCCGATGTAGAGTTTGTGTTTGACACAGGCTTGGCCTTCCAGGCGGTGGGCTACAATCGCGAACTGTACACCGGATTCATGCGGGCACTGGACCACTTCAGTGAGCGTCTGGCCGAGATTCACTGGAACAACACAGCGCCGGGAGTCCACCCCGACAGGCCGTTGCACCTCCCGCTGGAACGTGGCATCGACCTGGAATTGGTAGCGCGCGAGATCGGCCGCAACCCACGAGCGGTCCACCTGATCGAGACGATTTGCACACCGGTACCCGATGAACTGGCGCGGGATCAGCGTGCGCTGTGGAGCGCCCTCACAGCGGCCTAGCGCAGACTGGCACCGTAATTTGGAAATATGTCTCATAACCTGCCCCGCGCGATAGGGCACGATGACGCGAATGCGAGCGGCGGCAAAAAGGAAAGGCGTACGATGCGCCGGGCGCCTGCTGTGATCACCACGAGCTGCCGTGCCGTGCCGTGGCGCGGGGCGCTGATGCTGCTCCTTGCGTGCGCTATCGTGCTGGCGGCGTGCGCGGTGCCCAGCCAGCCAGCCGAGTCCAGCCCAACCGCTGCGAGCGCCGTTGCAAACACCTCGTCCACCAGCGCTGTGCGGGTTGGCGATATTACCAGCCAGGCCACCGGCGCCACCACCAGCGCAGCGACCGGTGTCAGTTCAGTGGCAGGAACAGGTACGCAAAGCACGGCCGGCCCTACACCAACTCCTGGTCCGCTCCCGGCGACAGCGACACCAACGGCCGACGCCTCGCTGGCCGTCGTGCAGCAAACGTTCCTGCTGATGATGGACAAATTTTTCAAGCCAGTCACCTCGCAAGCCTTGCTGTCGGCAGCCTGGCAAGGGGCGGTGCAAGAGGCACGCAGCGAGGGCGTCAGCACCGCTCCGCAGCGCCCTACCCTCACCGGCGACCCACAGGCGGATATGGCGGCCTACGCGCAGCAGTATGAGGCGCTGGTGAAGCCGCTGTCTGGCGACCACCAGCAGATCGCCTTTGCCGCTGCCGATGCCATCACCCAGAGCGTAAACGAGCGCCACACCTACTTTCTCACCCCGTCACAAGTGCAGCAGTTCACGGCGAGTTCCTCGGGCCAGAGCGGGTTGGTGGGCATCGGCGTGCAACTCGCCCAAGGGCAGAACGGGTTTCTGGTGGCAGACATCTTCCCGGATAGCCCGGCACAAAAGGGCGGCATGCAGCTCGGCGACGCCATCACGGCCGTCAACGGCCAGAACGTGCGCAACGCCAGCCTGGCCGAGTTGTCGGCTGCGCTGCGCGGCCAGGAGGGCACCACCGTCAAGCTCGACGTGAGCCATGCAGACGGGAGCAAAGCGACACTCACCCTCACCCGGGCCCAGGTGTACGAGCCGCTACTGGAGAGCCGCGTGCTGACGCCAGGCGTATGCTACGTCCGCCTGCACCAGTTCCCCATGGCCGATCAGCTGCTACCTGATGGCAACACCATCATCCAGGACCTCGATGCCGACCTCACGGCGTGCCAGCAAGCGCAGGTAAAGGGATGGGTGCTGGACTTGCGCGGCAACCCGGGCGGCGCCGATGTAGACCGCTTTACGTCGCGCTTCATCGCCCAAGGGGTAATTGCCACTTCACGCGATCGCCTGAACGCTCGCTATGAGATGGCGCCTGAGGGACACCTGTTCCCGCAACAGCTTCCCTTAGCCGTGCTGGTGGATAGCCGCTCGGGCTCTTCTTCCGAAATTCTCGCCTCAGCCGTGCAAGACTTGCATCGCGGCATCGTAGTGGGCACGCATAGCGCCGGCGTCGTCAATGGCACGGAACTCATCCCGTTACCACTGAACGCCATGCTCGGCGTAGCCGTCAACCAGCTATTCCGTGGCGCCACCGATACGCCACTGGATGGCACTGGCGTGACGCCGGATGTCCAGGTCAGCTACTTGCCCCCCACCGCGAGCGACCTCGCCCAGGGCCTCGATAGCCAGATCTCCCGCGCCGTGCAGGAGGTGCTCAGCCTACAGTACACGCCAGCAGCGGCCACGCCGGTGGCCAGCGCGATGCTCTCGCCGGCCGTACTCCAGCAAACGCTCGACCCGCTCATCCCGGCCGAAGCAGCCGTTCCAGCGACTGGCCAGGCCAAGCGCGTGGACGTACTCATCGACACCATCGAAGCCTATGCGTCGGGTAACCCAGACCTGGTGCAAGCGCGCGCGCGCGCACTGCGGCTGGGCTTTCAGGGCGCCATCATTCACCGCTACGGCGCGGTCGATGCGCCCGACTACACGGTGGCGATAAGCCTGTACGCCAGCGCGGACGGCGCCATCGCTGACATGGACCGCATCTACCAGCCCGGCGAAGCGCAAAATCCTAACGAGGACATCACGGTGCAGTCACCGGTCCAGTTGGGCGATGAAACCGCGTTCCGCATTGGCACCGGCCCCAACGCCGGCACGGTCACGCTCAACTGGCGGCACGGCCGGGTGCTGCTGCAGATCGAGCACGATGGTACGGCCGGGGAGGTGCCCGCCGACGCGCTGGCCACGCTGGCCAAAGCCATCGACGCGCAGTATGCACAGCACCCGGTGCCATAACAGCGGGAGGATTACCGTCACCGAGTAAGAGGGGCTTGACAGCGCTGGGTGCAAGCAGGTTGCCTGCTTGCACCCAGCGCTCAAATCTTGGCGGTGTGACACACTGGCACCGGAGGCACTCGTGGCTGCCGATTTCTCCCCCACACTCCCTGCTGACGGACTGCCCGACTCGCCTACGCCTCCGTCGCTCCAGGTGAGTGGCGTGTTTGTGACCAAAGCGCAGTTGCTGGCAGCCTTGCAGCTGTTCTTGCCCCAGCTCGCCGACATTGAGTTGGTTCCCGGTGATCGCTTCTTGCTCCACCTGGGCGCTGCACCGGACATCGTTCCCACTCCACTAGAAAGGCTTGTCCCATGACCAGTTGCACCTGTAACGACTTCCCGGCTGCCTTAGGCAACGTCACTTTCGAAGCCAGTGTCGGCATCGGCGCCACCAGCCCAACGTCCCCCTTGTGCGTCGCAGGTACGGCCGGTCCCGCCAGCACCAGTTTCGCGGCGTTCGGCGGCCAGCGCTGGCGCTTGCAGCAAGCCAGTGGCGATGAGTCTAATGCCGGCTGCCTGGACTACCGTGGCTTCGATTCAGCGTCGCTGAGTATCGTGGGAGCAGGAGTGACCGGATCGCAACTCAATCGTAACCTGCGCGTCTACGACACCCTCACCATCGGCTACAGTACACCCACCGGCGCGGTGGCGGCATTCAACGGCAATGTGGGCATCGGCACCAGTAGCCCCACCTTTCCGCTCAGTGTGGCCGGCACCATCCAGTACGACTCCGGCAGTGCGGGGTTGGTCGGTCTGGTGGATAACGACAACCACGCCATCCGCTCCAACGGTGCTGGCGCCCAGGTCTTCACCAACAACTGGGGCATCCCCAGCCAGGGCTGGATCTTCCACGATGGGTACAACAACGTGGATCGTGTGCTCATCCAGAGCACTGGGAACGTGGGCATCGGGACCACCACGCCGACAGCGCCCCTCCACGTGGTGGCCTCCGCTTCCAACGCCCAGATCACCATCGAGAATCCCACCTCCGGTGCTTCCGATACCCAACTGGTGCTCAAGACCCCGGATCGGGAGTGGCACATCGGCGAGAACGTGGGTGGCGTGCTGCCCAATGGCTTGGTGATCTG
>JANWJO010000072.1 GCA_025449435.1 Chloroflexota bacterium
ATCGGCGTACAACTTGCCGGCCCAGCCGGTGCAACCACGCCGCAGGCTACGCGAGCGCTGGTTATGGAGTGCAGCGGCAGCGGTGACGGCTGTCGCGGTGTCCGCAGCGTGTCTGCTCAGCGCGGAATAGTCCTCGTGACAGACAACTTAGCTATGTTCAGACCACCTACCTGGCTATTAAGAACGTGCCACCGGCGCAACGTCCGCCCCAATGGGAGGGGACGACAGGGGAGTCAACCGACAGCAATAGAGGCATGGTGAAACATCACGAGCCATCTACCAGCGCTGGCCCAGTCTCGCTGGTAGCGATGGCGCGCAAGCGCCGTCCGGACACAACGCATAGCGCTACCCACGACCGCCCGGAGGATGCATACGGTGGCGTGCCTGTGTTGCAAGAGCCTGTGTGGAACCACGAAATCACGCTGTACTTCTTCTTCGGCGGCATCTCGGCTGGCGCCTTTACGCTGGGAGCACTGGCGAGTACGGTCGGGGGGAAGCAAACAGCATCGTGGGCGGCTTCGGCGCGCCTCGTTGCCGCAGTCGCTCTGATGCCGTGCCCAGCTCTCCTCATCGATGACCTGGGACGGCCGGAGCGCTTCCTTCATATGCTGCGCGTGTTCAAGCCCGAGTCACCCATGAATCTTGGTGCTTGGGTGCTGAGCATACATACTGGTTTCACCATTGCCGACTTCGTTGGGCACTGGCACGTACTCAAGCGCGTGTCGTTGCTCCGACCGTTTGTGACGAGCTCATCTTTAAAACTTGCCGCAATTGCTGGCGTGCCACCGGCCCTCGCGCTGGGCGGGTACACCGGTGTGTTGCTGGGCCAGACCAGCACACCGGCATGGTCGCACAGCCCCGTGCTTGGTGGACTCTTTGGAGTAAGTGCCCTATCCAGCGGCGCGGCGGCCGTGGAATTCGTGGAAGCGATGCGATCGGCGGACTCGGCACCCGCGGGCATCCGGGCCGTGTGCGCAGTGCTCAGCGGCATGGAGTTGCTGGGCGTGGTTGCTTACCTAGGCTCGTCCGGCCAGGCCGCCCGGGCATTCTGGCGTTCGAAGCCGGGAATGCTCTTGGCTTGCAGTACGGTGAGTACGCTGGCCGGCATTGGGTTCGATGCACTGGGCCATCGAATGTCCCAACCCCGTGCGGCACGAGCGTTGGGCGGCTTGGCAACGCTAACTGGCGGACTGTTGCTCCGCGCCGCCGTGGTGCAAGCCGGCAAGGTATCAGCGCGTGATCGCGACCTGCAGCTGTGAGCACGCCCGCTTGCTTCCTGACGCCCGCCGCTTAAACGGTTTACCGCGACCCGAAGGTCGCGGCGTAGTGGAGATGGGGGTGAGTCGAACACCCCGTCCGGAATAGATCGTTCGTTGGCATCTACAGGTTTAGCCGGTGCTTGAGTCTCGCCCTCAAGGGTCCCACCAGCAGGGCCCTAGTCGCGCCAGTCCATTTCGCTCAACCGCTCCTATGAACGTGAGAGCGGCCAAATCCTGGCTTTATGACGCCCGACCCTCGCGCGCCAGAAAGACGCGAGGCGGACGGCTCTAGGGCTGTTAGGCCGCTAGTGCGTAAGAGTTACGATTGCCAGTTAGGCGTTTGCCGCCTTTTTAACGAGGCGTGACGGCTCCTCGACCTGCTGCCTTCGACTCCTCCACCCCGTCGAAACCCGACATCCCCGATTCCGGAGACAGTTACATCGAACTCGATGCGCATGTCTACCGGTGACAACTAGTGTACCGGATCCTGCAACCAAGCGCAAGATGCTGTTGACAAGATGCTGGGATCAGTCGCCGCCCTAGGGCTCGGTGACGGTGCGCGGTTTCTTAGGTAGCACCAATGCTTCCAGCGTCATGGCCATCAAAGCACCACTGACGCCCGCTTCGAGCGAACTCTTCTGCACCTTGTAGGCGTCCAAGATGCCCCGCTCGTACATGTCGACGTAGTCGCCTTCAATCACGTCGTACCCGTGCGTTTTGGGCAGGCTCTTGACCATGCCGACCACCACAGACGGGTTGACGCGTGCATTTTCTGCCAGGGTCCGCAGTGGCGCTTCCAGTGCGCGCATCAAGATCTGCACGCCAACTCGGTCGTCCCCGGTCAGGTTATCGGCAAGGTACTGCAGCGCTGGAAGGCAGCGCAGCAGTGCCACGCCACCGCCAGGCACCTGCCCATCTTCGATGGCCGCACGCACGGCCCACAAAGCATCATCGACCTTGAGGCGCTTTTGCTTTTGTGCCGCTTCGGCAGGTGCGCCCACCCAAATCGTGGCGATCTTGGATTGCAGCTTGCCGAGGCGTTCCAGGATACGTTCCTTCTCGAAGTCTTGCTTTTCCTCTTCGACTTCGCGGCGGATCTTCTCGGCGCGCGCCTGAATCGCCACCGGGTTTCCCGCTGGACCGAAAATCTTGAACTGGCCCCGGTTGACGACGACCCGCTTCGCGCGGCCCAGATCGTAAATCGAGGCATCTTCTATCATGTCGCCGCGCTCTTCGGAGATCATCCGGGCGCCGGTGGCAATGGCGATGTCTTCGGTAATACGCACCCGGCGGTCACCGGCGGATGGTGCGTTGGACGCCGCGGAAATGACCGTTCCGCGCTGCTTGTTGACCACCAATACGCCTGCCGCTTCGCCGAACACCTCGTTGGCCAGCACAAAGAGGCTCTTGATGCCAGCACCAGCGAGCTTGTCTAGAATCGGCACGAGCTGTTGACCTCTATCCAGGTTGCGATCGGTGACTAGGATGAGAGGGTTTTCCAGCACCGACTCCATGTGCGTTTCGTCGGTCACCATGTAGGGCGAGACAAACCCTTTGTCCCACACGATGCCCTCAGAGTGCGTCCACACGATGTCGGTGGCGGCAGAATCCTGCGCGTGCAGCACGCCGTCTGGCCCGACGCGCTCATACATCGCGCCGATCACCTGGCCCACCCAGGGGTCGCCGGCAGCAGCGGTGGCGATCTTGACCACGTCTTGCCAGGTATCAACCTTGCGCGCCTGTGCCTCCAGCTCGGCTAAAGCAACTTGTAAGCCTTTTTCCACGCCACGCTTGACCATCATCACATTGCCACCGGCGGCCACATATTTAGTCGCTTCGTCCAGCAACGCCTGGCCAACGACAGCGGCAGTAGTCGTGCCATCACCCACGTTTTCGCCGGCGCGCCAGGAGAGCTGGCGGCAGATCATGGCGCCCATGTTTTCGTAGCGGCCGGGCAACTCGATGACACGCCGCGCGATGGTAGCACCGTCGTCGAGTAGCTCGGGAGAGGCGTTCTGGAACAGCTTGGCAACGCACACCGTGGCCGCCCGCGGACCGAGCGTCACCTTGAGAATGTTGGCCATGGCGTCAAAGCCGCGCTTCACGGCGAAGCGCGCGTCCGGACCAATCATCACGAAGTCGTTATAGGCTTTCAGGTTGAGCATTGAAGGTAAAGCTCGCCGGGGCTTGATCGCCATATGTCCTACAATATCCCGTTCTTAGCTACCGACGCTCGCTGTGAGCAGCGGCGTCGAGTTCGAATACGCAGCGTATGCTGGGCAAGTCGTGCTCGCTGTGCCCGGCCACTTCAACAAACTGGCGCAGCCTGGTCGCTTGCCGGACCGTGAGCACGCAAGTTACGGTCAATCGCGCGTCTTTCAATTTCGGTTGCATTCCGCCCTGTTGTCAAATCAGGCGAGCTCCGGCACACGAAACTCGCTCCCGTTCATCCTGGCGCACCGGGATAGGCGAGAGCGAGTCCTAAGCACCTGTCGCTGCTTTAGGCAGCGTATGTCTACTCAAACGTAAAGGTCGGCGCAGCTTCGGAAAAGGAGCCCGGTGCTGGCGCGTGATTCTGATCGTCTGTGGTGGGCTGAGTGGGCGCTCCGGCCAGATTCATGATCGTTGTCACGAGGATAAAAAGCATGCTGCCGTAGAAGAACACGATCGCGAGTGGACGCTTCAGGATCTTGCGCGCCGGGTTGCGATCGTAGAACGGCAGCAGGATCAGTGCAATGAGGGCAATGTTAGGCAAGATAAACGTGCCAATGACCACGCCGATCTGACCTTGAAGCATTTCGAGCAGCTGAAACAGGAAGTAAAAGTACCAGGCCGGCCTCGGCAGATACCGTTCCTTGTTCAGCGGGTCGGCAGGTGCGCCGACTGTTGGATGCATAACCTGAACCAAGATGAGCAGGACCGCGAACACAATGAGCACGACGCAGGTCGTCTGAAAGATAGCGTGGGGGAAGAAGGTGCCCTTGAGTTTGGTGGACAGGTGCTCGCCCACCTCGGTGCGCCGCGCTTCTTGTTCGGCGAGCTTGTCGTCGACGGTCCCATTCTCCGGAGCAGCCACGGGCGCTCCAGGCACACCCGTCCACCAGCGCTGACGCCGAGCGAAGCGATCTTCGGTGGTGGGGTCTTCTAAGCTCGTGGTCATCCGATCCACTCCTCCGTGAGAAAGAACACGCCCTGGCGGATCACGAGGGCCAGGTGGACGAGGAGCGCTCCCATCAGCAGGCCGGGGAATATGAGCATATGGACCGCGTAGAACCGCGTGATGGTTGCTCCGGTCAGGTCATTGCCGCCGCGAAGCAGGTCAACGATGAAGCCGCCGATGATCGGCGTGTAGCCGGGGATCTGGGTACCGACGATGGTCGCCCAATAGGCTTCCTGGTTCCAGGGGAGCAAGTAGCCAGTGAACGACAAGCCGAGCGTGGCGATGAGCAAGATGCAGCCCATCACCCAGGTGAGCTCGCGCGGCTTCTTGTAGCCGCCGTACCAAAACACCCGGCACATGTGGATGAACACGGTGATCACCATGGCGCTGGCGCCATACACATGCAGGCCGCGAATCCACATACCTGCGGGCACCGTGTACGTGAGGTACTGGATACTGGAAAAGGCATCGACCGGCGATGGCCGGTAGTACATGGCCAGCAACACGCCTGTCAACAACTGGTTCACGAACAAGAAGAGTGTGGTCTCACCCGCGAGGTCCAGCAAGCTGGAAAAACGCTCTACCGGATGGAGGAAGAAGCCGATTACCGGCCCTGTGAGGTTGATCCCCCGCGTGTCTAGCCAGCGGAGCAGCGGTACCCAATCAATCACGGTTGTCCCCTCCCTTAGGAAATGATGTCGCCGACCATCACGTTGCCGCCCTCGACCGTGGCAGCCCGCTTGTGCAGCGGATTGAATGCTGGTCCGTTGAGTACCGTGCCATCCTTATGGAATACCGATCCGTGGCAGGGGCATGCAAAGACACCATCGGTTCCGCCCGGTGGCGCCCACTGGTAGGGGCAACTGAGGTGCGTGCAGTGCATATCGAAGGCTGTCACCGTGTTGTTCGCGTGCGTCACAATCCAAGCGCCACCAGTTGGAGTTGATCCCGCTTTGCCAGCCCCAAGTGGAACCTGAGTGGGAACCTCCTGCTTGAAGGAAGAAAAGGCACCGACGTTTTCGGTACTGCCGTTGGTGCCGCCGCCGGCGGGAATCAAGTAGCGAACGATCAGCACGGTGTAGATCAACCCGATCACGCCACCAAGTCCGAGAACGCCCACACTGAGGAGCCGGCGCCGGCTGACACTTTCTCCTTCTGGAACCGCGAGACTGTGTGCCATGACCTTCTTCCGCTCCTAGCTTCCCACCTACCGCCGGTCGCCGAACAAGCCGCCTTTTCCGTGTACGATAGGCAGCCCGAAGCCGTTGCGCAATACCGCCCAGACGTTGCCCTTGGCGACCGCAGAGACTATAGCATAGGGTGGCGGGAACGTGGCAACATATACATCCGAGTTCGGTCGTGCTGTATAGAGGGATGCGTGGCGATGCGCTTGGCTGATATTCGCGTGGGCATGCGGGTGGTGCTCGATGAGGCCGACTCCGTCTTTATCGTCACGGAAATCGACCCCGACGACTTGGTGTACATTGAAGACCCCACCGATACGCTCCCAGGGACGGCCGTGCCGTCCACGCACCTTGAACCTGCTCCAGACGACGGCAAGCCGGCGGAACCCACGCCGTAACCGCCTGCCGTTTCTTCGCGTCGTGCCAGTTAGGCAAGCTTCTGGCAACACTGTATCCTTCTGCCAACAACGAGACGCTCGGTTGTTACGTGGACCGTCACAAAGCGTCAGTAACCATATTCCATCTTCAATTCAGGTGACGCAGGGATGATGCCAGCAGCCGCGTGTGGAGGCGCTCGACGATGAGGCAGTGGGTCACCATGTGCCTGCCTGTGGTGATCACACTTTTCGTTGCTGTCGCCAGCGGCGCAAGGTCCGCGTCAGCTTCCACTGTCATCACCTACTTTCCAGCCACCGGTCACACCCTGCGGCTGGGATTTGCTAGCTTTGTGGACGCGCATGGCGGCGTTGGCGTGTTCGGTTACCCCATCACCGAAGAGATCGACAGTAGTGGAACGAGCACACAGTACTTCGAGAGGTTCCAATTGGAATGGCAACGAGGTAGGAGTGTGACGGCCGTGCCCATTGGAGTTGAACTCGGCAAGGCGACACCGGCAGTGCCGGCATCGTCCGACCCGGCCGCCATCTACTACTTCAGCACCGGCCACTCGCTAGGCGGCGACTTGCTCGCCTACTATGCGACACACGGGGGCGCCGCGCTGTTCGGTCTACCCATTTCGGAGCCAGAATCGCTGGACTCCGGTACCATTCAATACTTTCAGAACGCCGAACTCGACGACATACCTGGCAAGGGAATCGAGCCAGGAAACCTTGGATTCGCCGCTGCAGAGTCAAATGGCTGGCAAGTGCAAGCGCCGCCGCTCGCCAGCATCGGCCCGCCGGACCTTCAGACGCGCGCCCGCGGAGAGGCGCTCTTCGACGGGGGCGGCACTCCGGCCAGCTTGATGCCATCCTACGCAGCCAGTACCACCAGCGCGGTCATCAATGGGCGTGCGCGCGTGGCCGTCCTTGCCTACCACCACATTGGTAATGCAAACAGCGTATACGCCACGTATCCTGCCGAATTTTCGCGGCAACTCGCGTGGCTCCAGGACAACGGTTACACCACACTGTCCTATCGTGACCTGGTAAACGCAGTGATCCACGGCGGGCAGCTCCCTTCCAAACCTGTCGTGATCACCATCGATGACGGCTACGCCGACGCCTTCACCACGGCCGTGCCGATTTTGCTGCAGTTCCACGCCACCGCCACGTTCTTTATCCCCACGCGCGTGGCGGCGCTCACGCCCGACCAACTTCGCCAGATGGATCAATGGGGATTCGACATCGAAGCCCATTCCAGAACGCATCCTGAACTCACAAAGCTGTCGAGCGCACCAGCTTGGAGTCAATTGGCTGGGAGCAAGAGTGATCTCGAGGCCATTCTTGGTCACTCCATCACGATGTTTGCCTACCCGTATGGAGCCTTCAATACGTCAATCGTGCGCCTGGCCCATCAGGCGGGGTACGTGTCGGTGGCCGGCGCCGGTGAAGCCTGGGTGGTGTCGAACGTTTCGCTGTACAACGAGCCCCGCATCGTTGTCGATCGAGGCGACAGCCTTGCCAACTTCATCGCCAAGGTGACCGGTGCGGCGCACACCAACACACTGCGCCGGTCCGAAGACCCGCTCAATGTCCCAGCCCCGTCGTCTGCGCCAGCACTGGCGCCAGGGGGTCGTGCACCTAGTAACTCACCTACAAGCCCGACGAGCTAGCCTACTGGCTGGGTCCACAGCCGAGAACGTTGCACGGCACGCTGCCACCCTGCATAACGCGCCTCTCGCTCATGTGCCGAGATGCGCGGCTCGAAGGTGCGATCCAGCTTCCAGGTGGCAGTTAACTCGTGGGCCGAGTGCCATGCGCCAGTCGCGAGGCCGGCGAGAAACGCTGCACCGAGCGATGTCGTCTCCGCCACCGTGCCGCGCTGCACTGGAATGCCAAGTAGATCAGCCTGCATTTGCATCAATAGGTCATTGGTCGAGGCGCCTCCATCCACCCGCAGCTCGGTGAGCACGGCTCCCTCGTCAGCGATGGCTCGTACCAGGTCACAGGTTTGAAAGGCGATGGATTCTAAGGTTGCACGCACAATATGGGCGCGACTCGTGCCGCGCGTGAGCCCCACGATGGTGCCGCGCGCGTAGGGATCCCAGTAAGGTGCGCCGAGTCCAGTAAACGCAGGCACCACGAAAACACCGCCGGTATCGGGCACGCTGGCCGCCACCGGCTCGCTTTCCGCGGCGGTGCGGATCAGTCCAAGCTGGTCGCGCAGCCACTGTACCGCCGCGCCCGCCACGAACACGCTCCCTTCGAGCGCGTACGACGGTATCGCGCCGCCGCTTGCATCGATAGCCACTGCAGCGGTAGCTAGCACCCGCTGTTGCGGCGCAATAAGCTCGTTGCCGGTTTGCACCAACAGGAAACAGCCGGTGCCGAAGGTGTTCTTCGCCGTGCCCGGAGCAAAACAGGTCTGGCCGAACAGCGCACTCTGTTGGTCACCGGCGACGCCTGCGATGGGCACGGTCAGGCCACCGCATTGGCTTGGATCCGTCGTCGCTATGACCCCGCTGGAAGGCACCACTTGGGGTAACACCTGCGGTGGCACCGCGAATAGCTCACACAACTCAGCGTCCCACGCTTCGGTGCGCAAGTTGTATAGGCTCGTGCGCGACGCGTTGGTACGGTCAGTGACGTGCACCGTTCCGCCAGTGAGTTTCCAGATAAGCCAAGCGTCGATCGTGCCGGCGAGCAACTCCCCTTGGTTAGCGCGGTGGCGTGCAGAAGGTACGTTATCGAGCAGCCAGGCGATTTTCGTAGCCGAAAAGTAGGGGTCCAAGACCAAGCCGGTGCGTTCCCGAATCATCGGTTCGTGTCCAGCTGCGCGCAGGGCCTCGCACTGGCCTGCAGTCCGGCGATCCTGCCAGACGATGGCGTGAGCGATCGGCTCGCCTGTTAGGCGACTCCAGACCACTACGGTCTCGCGCTGGTTCGTTAGGCCCACAGCTGTCGCGCTGAAATGTCCGCGCGTGGCTTGCAGCATCTGTTCGATGCCATTTTGCACGGTGCGCCAGATCTCTTCGGCGTCGTGCTCGACCCAACCTGGCTGCGGGAAGTACTGGGTAAATTCGTGGTCGGCTGACGCAACGATCGACCCCTGTGCATCGACGACGCACACGCCAGTACCAGTGGTCCCCTGGTCAATGACCAGGATCGCAGGCTCAGCCACGGTGCCGGTTGGATTCCAGGTAGTCGACGCAGCGCCGGAACAACTCCTCGGTGATCATGCCCGAGCTCATATACAGGTTGAGCATGATCGGCAATCTGAGAATGGAATGCAGACGCACGCCCAAGGCGCGTAGGCGCTCTCCAGCGCCTTGCTGCCGGTCGACCAGCACGACGGCGTCGCGCACCCTCAGCCCGACCTCGGTCAACATGTGAACTGTTTCGACAAGGCTGCCGCCAGTGGTCGCGAGATCATCGATGACCAGAACATTTTCGTTCTCGCGGAACGGGCCTTCGACGGTGGTGCCGTTGCCTACCTGGTGGATAGCCCCGCTAATTTCCTCTTCAGCATCCCTGACCACCTGCGAGTTAGTCCGGCGCCGCACATACACCATGGGGACGTTGTGCTGTATCGAGAGGGCGGTGGCGAGATGCAAGCCGCCATACGGTACACCGGCCACCACGTCGTAAGGGTCACAGCGTGGGCGGCGCAACAACTGCTCAGCACTCGTCTCCTGGCGTATCAGTTCAGCGGCGTAGCGCAGGGTGCTCGGGTTGCCGACCAGCACCCGCAAATCTACATAGACTGGGCTGTTCACGGTGGTGCGGCCCACTGTAAAGTCGCCGAAACGGATGGCGCCTAGGCGGTACAACTCTCGAGCCAGCCAGAGGTTATCTAGCGGTTCATCGTGCTTGCCACTCTCCACAGGTTCATTCCAGCTACTGTTATCCTCGCCTCGTTGGGGGTCAATGGTCATCCTGTGTCACCCTGGCCGTCTCTGCACCACGTTGTGCCCGTGCCGCCGACATCGCACGGCAAACCGGTGCTTGAGTATAGGCCCGGCTCACAAATTCCAACAATTGCCTGATTGAGTTATTCGTCCTTGTCCACGCGACGGTTGCTCGTTCGATACAGTACCGTTGTATGGTGCACGCTTCTCTCCACAAGTGGAGAGGGGTTGGGGGGCGCGGTTGGGGCGGCGAGACGAAGGTTGACCCCGCGCCCAAAGGGCAGCCGGTCCCCCTTGGCGGGAGGACCGAGCCGTTGGAGGCGTGGGAGGTGTCCCGTCTACGCGGAAGAGCAATGAGTGACAAAATTAATGACCCACAAGCGGCTTGCTGTGCGCCTGCCGGCGCGGAGGCGCCGCCGCAACGGGAAACGTTTGTCCAGCGCATCGAGCCACGTAAGGGACGGGTGTCGCAGCAAGGCATGGTGTCCATCCCGGCCACTTCGTTTCTGATGGGGACAGACGACCAAGAAGGGTTTCCAACCGACGGCGAAGGACCCGTACGGCGTATTAGGTTGCCTGCCTTCTCAATCGACTCGTGCGCCGTCACAAACGAGCAGTTCGCACTGTTCGTGCGGCGCACGGGGTACAAAACTGAAGCTGAGTTCATCGGCTGGTCTTATGTGTTCCATCTGTTCTTGCCGCAAGCACTTGGAGGCGATGTAATCGGCGCCAGCGCAACGGCGCCATGGTGGCACGCGGTGCGCGGTGCCAACTGGAAGGCTCCCGAAGGGAGAGGATCGACGCTGACCAAGCGGGCTGCCCATCCGGTGGTCCATGTGTCATGGAACGACGCAGCCGCTTACGCGCGCTGGCTTGGCAAGCGCTTGCCCACCGAGGCCGAATGGGAGTGCGCAGCGCGAGGGGGTCTGGAACAAAAGCGTTTTCCATGGGGAGATGAGTTGGAACCCGGTGGCAAGCATCGGTCCAATGTGTGGCAGGGGCGATTTCCCGATATCAACACGGCTTCTGATGGTTACGTTGGCACCTGCCCGGTGAACGCGTATGTACCCAACGGGTATGGGTTGTACAACGTGGCAGGTAATGTGTGGGAGTGGTGCAACGATTGGTGGAGCGCGAGTTTCCATGCGACCGCTGGGCGCACCAATCCCCAAGGTCCGCCTGCCGGATCGGCGCGTGTCACGCGCGGTGGGTCGTTTCTTTGCCACGCCTCTTATTGCAATCGCTATCGTGTGGCGGCGCGCAGCGCCAACACTCCGGATAGCGCATCCAGCAACACCGGCTTTCGCTGTGTGGTGAGCAAGTGACGGGAGTGCCTGATACGGTTGATATAGAACAAGTCAAACGGCATTATGCGCAACCAGGCAGGCTCGCTACTCGCCAGCAAACACACGCACGATATTCATTGCACACCGACGATTTAGCCGCACGCTGCGCCGAGGCCATGCGGTTGGACGGCGGTGAGTCGATTTTGGATGCGGGCTGCGGCAATGGCGAACAACTGCGCTATTTCAAGAGTGACGGCCATTGCGGCCTGCTCGCCGGTTGCGATCTCTCCGAAGGCATGCTCCGTGATGCAGCGAAAACCCTGGTCACTGCACCGCACGTTGCGTTGATCCGGGCAAACGTCGAGGCTCTGCCGTTCGCTAGCGCCACGTTTGATTGGGTGATTGCCCGGCACATGCTGTATCACGTCGCTGACCTCCATAGAGCGCTTGCTGAGATGGCACGTGTGGGTGGGACTCAGGGGAAGTTGCTCGCGGTGGCCAACGCACAGCACTTCTTGCCGCACTGCCGGGAGCTGCTCAACAGGTGCTTAGCAGCCTTTGGTCTGCCACCCTCCACCGGAGCAACATCTGGCTTTACGAACGGCTTCAACGCCGATACTGGAGCCACTTACCTGGCTGTGTACTTTGGCCAGATACATACTATTCAGATCGTCAACGCGCTGGTGTTTCGTGAGCCGCAGCCAGTGGTAGATTATGTCGAGACATTGCTCCCGGAGATTGACACTACTACATCGCTCGTTGGCGACTCAATGCGCTCCTGGCTGCTGAACGAGGCACAAGTCATCATCGATCTCGCCGGTGGAGAGTTGCACGACCCCAAACCACTGTCGCTGTTTGTGTGTGCAGAGCCGCTGCATTAGGAGGTAGCCGGCTGCGAGAATCCCTGCGCGTTGCCCATATGCGACCACAGACCATCCTGGATGTTCTTGAGGAGTTGGCGGTGGTGATCGTTGTCGTGAAAAACCCATTCGTGCAGGAGATCGCTCACGCGTAACCGGCCAACCAGCGGATGCGTGCCCCAGCGTTCCAGATCGCTGTCCTTGAGTGATGAAACCAGCCGGAGGCTGTCATCCCGCAGCGCGAGCAACTCTGCCACAATCGCCGCCGTTGCCTTGTGGCAGTCGTCGCGCTGGGCCGCGATGGACCGCTGATCCCATCCGGGTAATGCCGGCTCAGCGCTCGCCAGGATGAGGCGGAGGCGTCCATTGAAGCCGCGTCGCTCAGCCTCAATCATGTGCCCAAGGCACTCGTGGACGCACCACTCGGCCGGCGCTGGATGCCATGTCGCGAGTCCGGCAGGAATCGCCGCCACTTCGCTGCGGATGGCCTGGCTCGATGCCTCCAACAGCGTGAAGACTTGTGCGATGGACAGCGCTGCTAGCTGCTCTGCTGACAACGGTTTGCTCCTTCACTTACACTGCGCCCATAACTGCGCCCATAGTGGAGTAGCGTAACGCTGTTAGGGTGTCAGTCTCCATCCAGCTGGAAGAAGCGGATTCAGCCGCCGCTCCGCATAGGCATCGAGCAGCGAGTGCACCAGGACTCCGAGAAATACCGCACGCAAGGGCGGCACAAAGCACGCCAGCAACCCGAGCAACGACACATTGACCGGGCCGTGCAGAATACGTGCATCCGGCAACAATCCTTGGCGGTTCGCGGCGTCGTCATAGTGTTCTGTCCGGAAGTAGCGATATGCCCGTAACAGGCTAAGGTCGCGCTTCTTGATCGCATACCACACGTAATGGTCAGTATCGATCAACACACTGGCGGCCCACATGGTCACACTTTGCCGTTTGAGCACGGGCAGTAAGGCGAGCGACGCCAAGCCACCGTACGCTGCGTGCTGGGTAGGAAGCACCCGTTGCCGAACTAGCTAGCGGTTGGCAAGCCGCCGTAACGCCGCTGGCGTCCGGCGTACACATTGAGCGCTTGGCGCAGCTCAGATTCACCAAAATCCGGCCAGCAGCGTTCGCTGGCGTAGTATTCAGCATAGGCACTTTGCCAGAGCAGAAAGTTAGAAAGGCGCACTTCGCCTGCTGTGCGAATGACCAGGTCCGGATCAGGTAAGCCGCCTGTGTACAGGCTTGCAGACAACTGTTCCTCAGTCACCTGCGCTAGGTCGACGCCCCGGCGGGCTAGCTGGCGAATGGCGTCCACCAGTTCTGCCCGGCTGCCATAGTTGAGGGCGACGTTGAGCTGCAACCGGGTATTTCCGGCGGTGCGCTCTTCGGCATCCCGTATGCGCCGCAACAAATCGGGGGGCAGTGGTTCGGCACGCCCCAAATGGCGAATACGCACACCAGCGGCATCCAGGCGGTCAATGTACCGAATAAACGAGTCGGCAAGCAGTCCCATGAGGCCGCGCACCTCATCGTGAGGGCGGGACCAGTTGTCCGTGGAGAAGGCATACACGGTCAGCATCGGAATGCCAATCCGGCCAGCCGCGTCTACAACGCGATGCAATGCTTCGACGCCAGCTCGGTGCCCGACGATACGCGGCAGGTGGCGTGCGCGTGCCCAGCGGCCGTTGCCATCCATGATGATGGCGATATGACGCGGAAGTGTGGCAGCAGAGCCAGCGACAGCGACCGTAGCCGGACTTTGTGTTGCTGGCGCGACGCTCAACAGTGGCATCTCACTTTCTGTACTCGGCGCGGCCGCACGGACCACCCGGACTTCACACTGCACATGTAGCGCGTGTACCTGAGAAAAGTTACAGGAAATTGCTAAGTATGCCGGGCAGTGCCGCGTACGGTGATTGCCACAATGGGCTAGCTAGAACTCCACATGGCGATAGGGTAGGCGTGCAGGTTCGTGCTGGCCCTGCACGAAGCTGAGGTACGTACGATCGGGGCGGCTTGATGCACCGCCGAACCGGCCGCTGGCGTCCACCGCGACGATATTGAACGGTCCGGCGAATTCGTCTTCCAGTGACAGCACATCGCGCAGTGCCTCACAGGCTGCCTCTTCTGCTGGAAGTCCGGCTTTCATGAACTGCACGGTGGCGAATGCCGTGCAGGCACGGATGGCCAGCTCTCCCCGGCCGGTACAGGCAGCAGCTCCATAGCGATCATCGGCGTAGTTGCCAGCACCGATCACTGGCGAGTCACCCAGGCGCCCGGGGAACTTCCACGGCCATCCACTGGTGCTGACGCCGCCGGCGATGTGATGTTCTCGGTCGATCGCCAGGAAATTGACGGTCTCGTGTTCTTTGCCTGGGTCGCGTGCGGCGAGCAGTTGTGCGCGCATGTCGCCCATATGCTCGTAGTACCGCTGCAGTCCTGGTTCGGCATTGGTTTGGCGCGAACGCTCCTCCCACCTGGCCTTTGACGCTGCAGTGAGCAGGTCGGACGGTTCGAACCCATTGAGTCGGGCGAACTGGTCCGCACCTTCGCCGGCCAGGAACACGTGCGGCAGAAGCTCCATTACCTTTCGAGCCACCGAGATGGGGTGTGCGTAGCCACGCATGGCGCCTACGGCACCCGCTGCGCGCGTGTGGCCATCCATGATGCTCGCATCCAACTCCACGACGCCGAGCATATTGGGTTCGCCACCAACGCCCACGCTGGTGTCCTCGACGTTCGCCTCCACTGGCTTGATGCCAGCCTCCACCGCATCGAGTGCGCTGCCGCCAGCACGCAAAATCGCCATAGCGGCGGCCATTCCCGGCGTCCCGTTTCCACTGGCTACTACGATCATGCTGGTGCCTATTGCCTTCCCGGTATGGTGAGGAACGTCTGTCGCTGAGTGGTGAGAGTGGCGCCCTTGCTTCCTAACACCAGGCTGACCTCCAGCCGGACGCCGAACTCACCATCGAAGTACACGCCGGGCTCGACTGTGACGCCGAGTCCTGGTGCGAGCACACGTTCGTCCGGAAACTCGATGGCGTCCAGGTTGGGCCCATCGCCGTGCCCATGGTGCCAGCCGAGGCTGTGCCCGGTGCGGTGGCGCAGACTGGTCTCGTAGCCGGCACCAATCAAGTAGGCACGCGTCACGGTATCTACCTCACGCCCACGGACCTGGGTGCCGCTGGCGAGGGCGGCGTTGATGTGGTCGATGGCCACGTCGCGGCCACCAGCAACGGCGTCGAACGCTCGCTGCAGTTTTGCGGGCACGTTGTCACCGCAATATCCCATCCAGGTGCTATCTGCATACGGGGATTTCTCGCCGGGCATCTTGGCCCACAGGTCGATCAACAAGATGTCGCCGGGCCGGACGGGTACCGGACGGTCAGCTGCGCTGGCGTAATGTGGGTCCGCAGCGTTGGCGTTGACAGCCACGTCGGTGCCGCCACGCACGAGGCCAGCGCGCGTAAACTCCTCTAGGATGAACTCGGCAACTTCGTGTTCAGTTGCTGGCTGGGCACTAGACATGCGCTCAAACGTAAACGCATAGGCGCGTGCGCGTACTTGATCGACGAGCAATCCAGCCTGCTTAGCTTGCTCGACCATGCCGGCATCCCACCGTACGAGCGTGCTGATAAGGTCGCCAGAGGAAACCACTTGGATGCCCAAGCTGCGTATCCACTCCACAAACCCGGCGTCCACGCGCGAAATTACCGGGTTGGCACCGTCCACCGTGTATTCCATTGCCACGGTACGAGCGCCGGCAAGGTGGTGCCGCAAGCGTTGTTGAAAATCGGCCAGGCCGCTGTAGCGCTCTGCCTGGTACGCGCCCAGCCCCAACCCATAGCTGTCGACGATAGATCCAAACACTGCAGGTTCTCCCTGGCGGGGAATCCAGCACGCCACCCGGCGTGACAAGCCGTGTGGTATGCCGGTGAGGTCGGCGAAATGCGGATTGCTTCCTCGAAAACTCACCACGAGCCAGCCGTCCAGATCAAGCTGACTCATTTGTTGCTGAAGATCGGCTACAGACATCGCTCGAAGAGTCCAATCATGTCCTCATACGTCGTCGGCCTTGGGTTGATGCCAACGTTGCCGCTCTTCATGGCGTCGGTTGCCAGTGCTGGAATGCCTGAGGCAGGCACGCCCACCAGGGAGAGCTTCTCTGGGATTCCTACGCGGGTAGAGAGTTGGCGCACTAGTGTGACACTGGCCAGTGCGTCGTGCTGCGCATTACCGGTCAGCTCGTGACCCAGCATGTGCGCGACACGGGCAAACTTTTCTGGCGCAGCTGGCGCATTCCATTCCATGACGGTTGGCAAGATAATAGCGTTGGCGACGCCGTGGGGCACGTTGTAACGGCCACCAGCAGGGTGAGACATGGCGTGTACATTCCCCAGCCTGGCTTGCGAAAAGGCCACGCCAGCCATCCAGCACGCCATAAGCATGCCTTCGCGGGCATCGCTATTGTTCCCACTGTGCACAGCCGTTGCTAGGTGTTGCTGTACGAGTTCGATTGCGGCCAAGCTCAACACTTCACTAAACGGGTAGGCCAGTTTCGAGGTGTACGACTCGATGGCGTGTGTGAGCGCATCCATCCCAACCGCAGCTGTGAGCGCTGGTGGCATGGTGAGTGTCAGTTCGGGATCCATGATCGCTTCACGCATCGTGCAGTTGAGTGAGAAGATGGAGAACTTGAATTTGCGCACTCGGTCGGTGATGACGCAGAACGGCGTGATCTCACTGGCCGTTCCCGCTGTCGTGGGAATGCCAATAACGGGAGCTGCCGGTTTGGGCACCCTGTCAGCGCCCTCAAAGTCGGTGATCGAGCCACCGTTGGTCGCCAGGATGGCCACTGCTTTAGCGACATCGAGGGCGCTGCCGCCACCGACGACAACGATCGCTTCCGCGATAAATGATTGGTATGCAGTCAGCGCGCGTCTCACAGTTTCGACAGAGGGATTGGCCTCAACGTCCACAAATAGGTCCCAGCGTAAACCGCTGGCACTCAGTAACCCCGTCACCCGGTCCAGGATGCCGGCAGAACGCACGCCAGGGTCAGATATGACAAGCACACGGTCGCGAGCATAGCGTAGCGCCGCTGCCCCTGCATGCTCTACAGCGCCACGGCCAAACTGGACTAATGTTGGCGACCGAAACTGATGAATCGCTGCGGACATGGTGCTCGACTCCCTCCTTAACCTCAAGATGTTCGTAGTGTAGCGGTCGCGAGCGTGCATGAACCTCGTGGTTGTAGGCGATAATCCTTGACGTCCTAACGCCAGGGTTGTACAGTCACGCTTGTGGAATTCCTTCGTGTTGAGTGGCTCGCGAGAGGAGAATGACTGGTGATCAAAGGCTTTCGTGACTTCATCTTGAGAGGCAATGTCGTTGACCTGGCAGTAGCGGTGGTCATCGGTGTTGCGTTCGGCGCGGTCATAACCGCGCTGGTCAAAGACATCTTGACGCCACTTATTGCCGCTATCTTTGGCTCGCCTGACTTTAGTGCGCTTACCTTCACGATCAATAACAGCCAGTTCAAGTACGGTGACTTCATCAACGCGATCATCGCCTTCCTGGCCATAGCTTTGGTGATCTACTTCGTGGTAGTCGTCCCTATGCAAAAGATCGCTGCGATGATGGCCAAACCAGCACCGGCGCCCGAAGTCAAAACCAAGAAGTGTCCGGAGTGCTTGAGCGACATCCCGATCAAGGCGCGCAAATGTATGTACTGCACCTCGCTAGTGTCGTAGGGCGTCGCTAAGCAGCGGCAGTTGCCGGCGCAGCATGCCCGCACCGGCAACTGCCGCTGCTACCTATTTCGCACAAGGCATCCAGCGCTTGTCAATCTTGCATATCAAGGTGAAGGCTGGGTCAAACACGTTGCCCACCTCATAGCGCACCTGTTGCCCGAGCAGCAACGAAGCCTCGCGTGCCGTGAGCCGGTAATCCTCGACCAGCCAGCGCAACAGTTCAGTAGTGGCGTGCTGCAGTGCCTGATCCAGCGGGCGAGCATTGCCAGCCGTGAGTAGATAGGTGCCATCGTCGGCTCGTGGCCAGAGGATAGGTTGCTGCTTCCGGTGTATCCAGGCTGTGAAGGCGACATCCATGGAAATCTCGATGCCGGTGCCCACGATCTCTCCGTCACCTTGCGTGGCGTGCCCATCACCAACGTGGATCAGCGCTCCCGGTGCATACACAGGGAAGTACACTGTGACCCCAGGTTTAAACCCTCGATAGTCCATATTTCCGCCGCTGCTCGATGATGTTGCGGTGGAAATGGCTTGCCCGCGCTCTGGAGCAGTGCCAAAGCAACCCATCATGGGATCAAGTGGCATTTCCAGTTTACCCAAGGTTGGTTCGGGCGTATGCAAACGCGCGACGCCAAGTTTGGTGTCAACATCCCAAAGGGTGAGCTCCGGGTCCGCAGGGAGCTGGGCTACAAAATCAGGGTCGACCACGTTGCTGGCGAGTACACCGCGTGTCCATCCGGTAGATCGATTGGAATGGAGTTTGTCGATACGCAGAGCAACAACATCGCCAGGTTCAGCGCCATCGAGGTAGAACGGCCCCGTTTGCGGATTGCCAGGACGGGTGACCACCGTGCCCGTATGATCTTGTCCGCGCGAGTCCACCGTGGTGGTTTCTACTGTGTCGCCGCTGGCGATGTGGAGCACTGGCTCGTGCGAGCCGAGCGTCACGTGGTAGTGCTGAGGCACGAAAACATGCGTCGCCAAATGCGGGGCTCCTCTTCTCTCCTGATATGTGGGCCATTCACCACCGACTCCTCGCTTGGGGAGTGGCTATCCTTCCCGGCGCCGGTTGGCAAGCGCGCGTTCGATACTGCGCCGCGCGTCGCGTTCCGCGATGGCCTCACGCTTATCATAGTTCTTCTTGCCACGGGCGAGGGCGAGCTCGACCTTGGCCCGGCCGTGCTTGAGATATAGCCGGAGCGGGATCAGTGTGAGGCCGCCACGCTGCACCTTGCTGGCTAACTCCACGATCTCTTTTTGGTGCAGCAACAGCTTGCGATCACGCGTCGGTTCGTGGTTGTACATATTGCCGTGGTCATACGGCGCGATGTGCGCGTTATACAGCCAGGCTTCACCGTTGCGCACGCGTGCATATGCCTCGCGCAAGTTGCCCTTGCCTGCTCTGAGCGACTTGATCTCGGTTCCGGTAAGCACGAGGCCAGCCTCATAACGCTCCTCAATAAAGTAGTCATGGAACGCTTGCCGGTTGACGCTGAGCGTGGCCTCGTTATCGACATTTTTGACGTGCTCCCGTTGGGCTATCACGTGGTATCTCCGTCAGACTTGAGCGGGGTATGCCGGATGCGCCGGCGCGGTGCCGGGAACGGAGTGCTCGCTGGAGCCGGCGAGATCACCGGCGCCGGAGGAGTGTACACCGGCACGCCTTCTTCCAGCTTTCGCAGCATGGCGGGTAGGTCAATGGCTTGACGCGTGGCCTCAGGATTCGCAGCGCTGGGCCAAGCCGGGTGCGACGTCGTTACAGTTCTCCGAAACAACGTCCCGCCAAGTGCCAACCCATCGCCACGCGTGCCATACAGGAAGAGCCTGGGACAGGTCGTGAGCCTTTGCACGATGGCTTGCGGCGCGATCTCGCCGGCAATGGCCACGAGTGAGGCATCGCGGGCGACGTGGGAGTACAGCGGCGACTCTTTAGACATCGGAATGACGCGTACATCGATCCCCATCGACAATAGGTACTCAGTCACCAACCGCCGTTCGACGAAGTCATTGAGGTCGCCCGTGTGTGGCTCGACGTCATAACCAAGTAACGTAGCCAGGTGTGCGCGGCTCGACGCGGTGCTATCGAGGTAGCTACCAATGGCCGACAGCATGTCTATTTCAGCGGCTATAAGCGTTGCGGCGTCGGCCAGCACGACATCGGTGATCTCGATATGCCCGGCCGCTACGAGTTCAGCGAGGTTAAGGGCCGGCCGGACAGCCATAGGACGCTGACCCGGCTTGTGCGGTTCCACGAGACGACCTCTTCACAACCATGCACAAAGCATCACCGCCGCAGTAGCGGCGCTGGAAACGATGCTCTGCACACACAAGATACCAGCGGAGTGGGTACACAGTAGCGTGCCGGGCGCGACGGCCGCTTCACGGCGCGACCGAAAACACCATGCCGGCAATCGATACGACTGATCCAAAGGTTGTGTCCGCCGGACACTGCTGGTAACTCGTCAATGTGCCAGCCACTGCGCCCATGCTGCGTAACGCCAAATACGCCGGAGGAATGCCACAGAGGCGTGTGGCGTCGTGGCTCTCCGCGGCACCTGTGAGCAAGCGCTCCGCGCTTCCTGATGCTAAATGCTCCAAGATGAGCGCGTCGGTTCGCTGAAGGTGGCTTTTGCTTGCCGCATCGAGCGGCTGGTGATCACCAAACGCTGGTCCAACATGAGAGAGGTCGCCGGCAATTACCGTCAGCACACGCTTGCCAGCCGTGGCCTCCGTCAACGCCTCCAACACGCTGTCGAACGGACGAAACCTCACTGCTCGAGCGTGGCCGTCGGTGAATGGAGCGAAGGAGCCGATGAGCAGAGGCACCAATGGCTTCGTGGCGCCATGCAGGAGGTAGTGGATCCATACCAATGCCAGTTCAATCGAGTGTTCCCGTAGGTGGTTGGGTTCCTGCGCCAGTGCGACTCCGGTGCCAAGCGCATTCATCAGTTTGTTGACGACGCCGATGTCAGTCGGCGACGTGCCGAGCGGTGTGCGGTAGTTGCGAAACGTCGGCGTGACACTCCCGGCACGTCCACGGTGATCGGTACCGAACACAACGATCAAGTCCGCAGCCCGCACGGCAGTGTCAGCGAACCTCCAGACGTCCGCGTACACCTTGGACCCTCGCTCGAAGTCGATATGCGGGGACAGCACACCCACCACCTGCTCAAGCGTATTGCGGGTCCCGGGCTGCTCGCAACGAGCACTTCGTTCGTCGCTAAGCGCGACCCAACCGTCGAGCAACTCGCGGAGCGCGTTAGGGTCAGCGGGGTATACGGTTCCGGCAAAGGCCGGCCGTCGGTCAAGAAAGTGATCATCGAACCGAGACCGTACGCTTGTCTGGCTCACTAACAACCCTCCGTTGCGCGTCAGGAAAGAGCACTCCTCGAATGTAGCCTACGCTTTCACTATCCGCCGTTGGAACCGGCCTCATCTGTCGTAACGTCCGGCGGGAACACAAGGCTGTGCTATGCCGTTATACCTATCAGTGAATCCAAGCACACCAATGAGGTGACCTCTGGACGGCGCAATTCAGGAACGAGACAGGAACGAGAGAGGAATCGAGCATGCGATATAACATCATTGTGGGAGTGGCGCTGGCCGCGCTGCTGGCCGTGTCGGCCGGCACAGGGGTCATCAAGATCGGCCCACCAGCGGTGCCCGCGTTCGCAGCACCTGCACATTCGCTTGTCAGTCAGGTAGCCGCGCCTGCAACCAACCCTATTCCCCTAATTGCGGTGACGGGTGAAGGCACGGCGACTTCAGCACCTGATATTGCCCACGTGTCACTCGGTGTGCAGTCCAACGCCGCCACCGCCGGTGCTGCGTCTACCGCCAACGCCAGCGCCATGCAAGCCGTCATTACAGCCGTCAAGGCGCTTGGCATCCCTGACAAGGATATCCAGACCGAGGGATATTCGATCTACCCGATCTACGCCACCAACGGTGGCCAGGAGTCGCAAACGATTACCGGCTACAGGGTCACCAACGGCATCGCAATTACCGTTGAAACCCCCAGTCAGACCGGCGCCATCGTTGACGCGGGTGTTCAGGCCGGCGCCAACACGGGCGTGAGTATCTCTTTCGGCCTCAAAGACAATACCGCGTTGCAGGAACAGGCACTGACGCTGGCTTTCCAGCAGGCTCAAGCCAAGGCTTCAGCGCTGGCAAAGGCTATGGGTGTCACGCTCACAGGCGCGTATACCGTGTCGGAATCTGGCACGTCGCTGCCGGTTACTGCGGGACAGGCAGCACCACGCGCGCAATCTGCGGCGGCTTCGACTCCTGTCGAACTGGGCCAGTTGGCCGTGAACTCCCAGGTGGAAGTGACCTTCCAGTACTCGCGATAGGCGAGTTGTGGCCACAACATCACCGGGGGCCCGTGATCGAGCTGGGCTCCCTCTGGTAAGACTACCCGCGCTCTCCTGCTGTCGAGCTGAACTTTCCGCCCCCCCTGGCTGTTCCGGTTCGCTTTCCGCTGTCATCGTCGCCCGCCACGTTGCTCAGGTAAGCCGGAGCCATCTACCAAGCGAGGCGCTCTTTCTAGCCAGGACATCATTCTTATGAAAAAGGTCTTTGTGGTAAGCGGCGAGGGAAAGGCGGAAACCGAGCCGGACCTCGCAAGAATTGTTCTCGGCGTCTTGACCGTTTCTCCGGACGCCAGGACAGAAACCCGAGAGAATGCCGCGCTGCTTCGCCCTGTCATTGATGCCGTCAAGATAATGTGTATCGCCGATAGGCACATCCAGACGAGCTCCCTCTCCCTGTATCCGGTGCGCGAGCAGCACAAGGACAACGACGGTGAGACGTGGACCAACAAGATCGTGGGCTACCAGGCCATGAACAGTGTTACGGTGATGGTGGAGGATCCCTCCAGAGCAGGCGACGTTATCGACGCCGGTGTTGCTGCTGGCGCCAACGCCAACGTCGGTATTTCGTTTGGCCTGAAAGACGAGTCCGCGTTACAGCATTTGGCGCTTGAGCGAGCCTTTGAAGCCGCAAGGGCCAAGGCTCGGACGCTCGCCACGGCGATGCATGTGAAGCCCACTTCGGCGCTTCTCGTCAATGAGTCTCGGACGTCGCCTATGGCATCATTCCGGCAAAGATGGCCTGTCGTGAGTTCCCGCAGCATTGGGAGCACGCCAGTGGAAGTGGGAACGATTGATGTCACCGCCAACGTGACAGTGTTGTTCCGGTTCAGGCGCTAACATACCGTCAGGGCCATGCGAAGGACCGGGCTTCCCGGATCGCGCTGTGGGGACGGAATCGTGACATCCATGTCGCCGCCGGGAACACTGAGCATCGCCGTGACGGGCAACATCGCCAGCGGCAAAAGTGCAGTGTGCCGGTACTTGGGCACACTCGGTGCTAATGTGATTGATGCCGACACTGTGGCGCAGGGTTTAATGCGTCGTGGCCAGCCCGCCTGGCAACCGGTCGTGGACGCGTTCGGCCCCGATATTCTAGACGCCGGCGGTGAGATCAGCCGGCCAGCGCTCCGCCAGATCGTGTTCGCTGAACCTGCGGCGTTGCTTCGCCTCAACGCCGCTGTCCATCCGCTTGTCCATGCGTTGCTGCTGCAATCTGTGCGCGACGTGCAGCGCGGGCAAGTCGTGGTGATCGAGGCTGTGGCCATCGTGGAAGCGGGAACGTATAAACAGATGGACCAACTGTGGTTGGTGCTAAGTTCGAGAGCTGACCAGATCAGCCGGTTGATGGTTTCCCGTCATCTGACGCGTGAGGAGGCGGCGTTCCGAGTAGATGCTCAAACGCCAGCCGAAGCCAAAGTCAAGCTCGCGGACGTGGTGTTGCGCAACCAAGGCAGTCTGGACGATCTCCACAGCCAGGCATCGCGCGCCTGGCGTGCCGCGCTGGCCCAGTTTGGCATACCCAACCAGGACGGGAGGCTACTTAGATAGTGGAAGCGAAGGTGTTCGTCACCCGCCGGATCGCGCCCGAAGCGTTGACGCTACTGCGCGCCAGCTTCCAGGTAGAACTTTGGGATAGTAGCGAGCCCATCCCGCGCGCCACCTTGCTCCAAGCGGTACATAATGTTGATGGGATGCTCTGCTTGCTCACTGAGCGAGTCGACGATGAATTGCTCCACGCCGCACCCCGGCTCAAAATTGCGGCCAATATGGCTGTCGGCTATGACAATATCGATGTCGCGGCAGCCAGGAATCGTAGCGTTGTCGTTACCAATACGCCGGGAGTACTGACCGAAACGAGCGCCGAGTTCGCCTTCGTGCTCATCCTCGCGGCGATGCGACGGCTCAAAGAAGCCATGCGTTGGGTAGATCAAGGCAAATGGACCACTTGGGATCCGTTGCTGCTTATGGGGCAAGACCTTACGGGCGCGACACTGGGGCTGGTTGGCTACGGACGCATCGCCGCCGCAGTTGCTCGGCGTGCA
>JANWJO010000073.1 GCA_025449435.1 Chloroflexota bacterium
CGCCACAGCACCGCCAGTACACACACCAGCAAGAGCACCAGTACCCACCAACTCGGCGACCACACCTGCTGGCCACCATTCGCAGCAGGTAAGTACCCGACGATCAGCACACCGCCCGCAGACAGCAACAACCCATACACTGCGCTGGCGGCAGCTGCCGTGGATGGCGGTGCATGCTGAGTGATGATGGCGAGTGGTACGCCCAGCACCGTCGCCACCGCCGTGGCTACCAACAAGCCCGTCCACGCTGGCCAGCCGAACAACGCCGGCAGCACCACTGCGACACTGCCAGCTATAAACAATCCGCCACCGGATAGATTCACCATGCCGGCGAACAAGGCTATCGCCACAGACAGTGCGAGCAACACATTGATGCCCACCCAGGCGCCGAGCTGGCCGTGCCCGATGATCCACTGCTCAAGCAAGCCCATCCGCGGCCTCCGTTAATACGTTGCCACGCGACGCGATCGCCGAGAGCAATGCCAGCACCATCGCCCCGACGGCGATCACCACGCTGCCATCACTCGACATCGTCGCCGTGCCCTGAAACAGGAACGCAGCGATCACGGCGCCACCAGCGACGCCTACCACCACGTTCCTCGCCATGCCGAGCACAAACATGGCCAGCACGACGACCAAAAACAATTCGCCGTCCGATCTGCCCTGAAGATTCGGGACCTGCGTCATTAGCAGCGCACTCGCAAGCCCTACCCCTCCAGCGGCTATGAGGAGCGACACTACACCGATACGCCGGGCCGGAATGCCTAGGGACATCGCCCCGGCAGGGTTGCTCCACACCGCTCGCCAGACGCGCCCCCAGCGGCTGGTGAGCGCCAGCACCACAAACAACGTCTGGCAGGTCGCGAGCACGACCATGAGCTCTATACTGGAAAGGTCGCCTGGCAAGAGCGGTGCGCTTTCACTGGCGTCTCCCACCGATAGTTGGAGTCCGAGCACGCCTTCGACCAGACCAAACAATGCGATACCAGCGACCCACACGCGCGGCTCATCGCGTTCACGCGATGTCAGCACAAACTGCCCCGCGAAATACCACAGCAACATCCCCCCCACACACAAGGCGGCAACCACGCTGGCCGCCGGTAGCGCCGGCACGTGTTCGACCCACAGCAGCCACGCCGAAGCGTGGAAAGCAAGTAAGCCGATGGCAGCCAGTTGAAAGGCGGGTCCACGCAAATAGGCACTGGAAACGGTAAATGCGCCACCCAGGGCCGCACCAGCAAGGCACCACGCCGCAAGGTCGATGAAGGAACCGATCACCGATGGCCCTCTCTCGCCCCACAGGGCACCCGCAAGTCGGCGACGGGTGCGCCAAGGGCGCGGCACTAGCCAGACAGGCGTCTACCCAGCACGATGCCACAAGGTGCGCGTGACCGGCTGTCATGAGGAAAAGCAGTACCCCCCAAATGGGAGCCTGCCGGCCACCTGCCTGTGGTAGCTACCAGTTGGTGAAAGAGCCATCCGCGCGTACCAACCGCGGACCTTTGCTGGGCTGATAGGGCCGCGCCCGAGCGGCCTCACGGTTGAACTCGACACCCAGGCCAGGCAATGTGGGCGGGAGCAAGTAACCGTTGTCGAAGGGCACTTGCACGGTCACGACGTCGGTGAGGAGCGTGCCGGGGCGGCGAGGCTGCTCTTGCACGCCAAAGTTGGTCGTAGCAAGGTTGAGGTGTAAGCACGCCGCCGCGGACACCGGACCCAACGGGTTGTGTACGGCCAGCTTTATGTAATGTGTTTCGCACCAGCCAGCGATCTTACGCGCCTCGGTGATGCCACCGGCGATGCACAGGTCGATGCGGGCATAATCGGTGAGCTCCTGCTCGATGACCTCGCGGAACTCCCACTTGTTGCAAAACTGCTCACCGACAGCTAGGGGTACCGACGTGTGCTCGCGCACGTGCCGTAACGAGAAAGGGCCCTCGGACCGCAGTGGGTCTTCGATGAAGAAAGGGTGGTAACGCTCGACCTCGCGGCACAGCCTGATGACGTCGGGGGCGTCGAGCCGGGTGTGTACGTCATAGCACAGGCCAATGTCCTCGCCAACGGCCGCGCGCACGGCGGCGACCTCCTCGATGCCGCGCCGCACCGCGCGCTCGGGTTCGAGCTCGCTACCTTCCGGTGCAATGCCCCAGCGCACAAACTTCCAGCCCTCAGCGACCGATTGTTTGCAACTAGATACCAGTTCGTCCACCGTCCGGCCCGTGTTATGTGGATAGCACACCACCCGATCGCGCACCCGGCCGCCGAGCAACTGGTAGACAGGCACGCCAAAACGTTTGCCCTGCAAGTCCCACAACGCGATGTCAATGGCCGAGAGCGCAGCGCCCGCTATTTTGCCGGCAGGAAAAAAGCTGCCTCGCGCCATCACTTGCCACAGATGCTCGATACGCATCGGATCCTCGCCGACCAGGAGCGTCTTGAACTGCTCGACGGCTCCGGCGATGGCTTGCTCGTGCCAGGTGAGACCTGCTTCGCCGATGCCCGACAGGCCTTCATCAGTATCGATCACCACAAACACGTAGTTGCGAGCACCACCCCACACGATGTATGGCTGAACGTCGACAATCTTCATGCATCACCTCTTTCTTGCACCAGCAGGCGCTAGTCAGCGGCGATTGTAGCAATGGCGGATATCCACAGGCGCGGAGCTACGGCGTTGGCGAAGGCGTGGGAGCTGGCGTAGCGTTGGGGTCGGGCGTCGTGGTAACCAGTGGGGTGGTAACGGCCGTGGGCGTGGCGATAGGCGGGGTGGCGGCCAGCGAAGCAATCGACTGCACCGCGACTAACGGCGCGAGAAACACACCAGCCTGGCCCTGCACCTGCGCGTAAAAGCCGGTGCCCGTCGGGTCTTGCGCGCCAAACAGCACGGTGTGCGACGAGCCATCACTCAACGTCACCGTGGCGGTCGTCGACGGCTTATCCAGTCCGTAGTCACTCAGCGGGTTGGTGCCCACCGCAATGTCGCGTGCTTTGGTGAGCCCAGCCAGCGACGCTACCACACTGGTGACCCGTGTGCCGTCGGTGTAGGTGGCGGTGGGCGATACCAGCGCCCACTGTTGCTGCGCATTCTGGGCCACTTTCACAGTAGCGCCGCCACTCGTGACGGTGATGGTTTGCACCGCGGCTGCGGGAAAGGTGAACACCGACGTATCTGGTGTCGGCGTGCCGGCAGCAGTGGATGCAGAGTTCCTGGTGCTGAACACAGTAGCCCCAGCGACTACCGCGAACACCAGCACCATGATCAATGTGACACGAGAGTTCACCGGAGAGCCTCCAGAGGAACGGTCAACGCGCGGGCGAAGGTCATCGCCGGCGGTACCAGACAGCCGCTCCCACCAGTAGCACGAGCAACGGCGCAAACACGATACTGCCAAATTCTAAGATGTGCTCCTGGATGTCCCCCAGCAGCATGGAGCGGTCGGTGGACGATTTGCTGGGAATGATGATGGTAGACGAGCGCTCGGTGAGCCAGCTCACGGCCGCCGCTGCCAGTTCGTTGTTGCCCTCGGCGATCTGGCTACTCTGCTGCTGGAGTGAATCTGCGGCAAACGCACTGCTGCCCACCACTACCAGGCGGGCCGACGGCCCCGTGCCACCCTGCGCACTAGCGCCGCCTGCCACCGGCTTTTCGGCGCTCACCACCAGTGTAAACGGCCCTTTCTTGTCCTTAGCCGGGTCCACTTGGGTCGCGTTAGGGTCCATCACCTCATAGCTATTGGCTGATGACGCAGCCACTGATGCCAGGGTTACACCAGCCGGCGGGGGCGACGCCACCGTCAGCCCCGTGGAATCCAGCAGTACGCTGGGCAGTAGCGGCGACGAGATCATTGGGCCCTGCTGGTACCCCTGGATGAGTACAGCTTGCACCGGCAATTGGGCGGCGGAGCTAGACAGGTCAGCGACAATGCCGCCATCAATGCTGACGCCGTAGGGCTTGGTGATCCAGTTGAGATCTGCCTTGGGGAATGGCCCGGCGAACACCAACACGCGCCCGCCAGCGTTGAGGTAGTCGAGGATCATCTTTTGCTGGTCAGCACCCAAGGCCACGGTAGGAGAGGCGATCATGAGCGCAGCGGTATCGGCGGGGATAGCCTTGACCGACAGTAAGTTGAGCGGCAAGACATCGTAGTTGTTCTTGCCCAAAAATGCGGCCATTTGCGAAAAGCTCGGTGACCCTGACGCATCGAGCGATGGCTCTCCGTTGCCCTGCGTGACGTAGACCTTGGGGGTTTCCCCACTGGTGACTTTCTGGATGGCACTGGTGAGGCTTTGCTCATCGGCGAAGGTCACCACCTGCTGCCGAGCGCCTGAGATCACCACCAGCGAGCCGTTGGTCGTCACTTTGTACTTTTGCGCCTGAGCAGGGTCGGCAAAGGGGTCGACATAGGTCACCGTGATGAGCTTGTTCAGATCGGTGTAGCGGGTGAGCAACTTCTGTGCTGCCGCTTTCCCGCCATCGCCCTGTTGCGACTGGCCAAAGAAGCCAATAATCTGCACTGGCTGCGTGAGGGCGGACACCAACTTGACGGTGGCGGGAGAGATCGAGTTGGCCTGATTGGCCGTGACGTCCCATTGCTGATTGCGCTGGACGCCGACGAAGTTTGCCAGGACAAAGATGCCTAAGAATGCGACCGTCAGCACGCCAGCGTTCGTGCCGTAGCGCACTTGCCGGCCGGATAGCGCATCCAACACACGGTCGGGATCAGCGGCGACAAAGAACACCAGCAACAGGGCGGCAGCAATGAGCAGCCAGATCACCAGCGCCGGCGCGGAGCCGATCACCAGGAACGCACCGGCGGCAACGAACAGCAATATGCCGCCAGCGATGCCAAAGTATGGTGCGATGCGCCGGAAGATGTCGTCGCTGCGCATCTAGCGGTACCTCCGCGTCTCCAGCACACGCACCGCGATAAACAGCGCACATGCCGTGAGGCTTATCAAGTACACGAAGTCTTGAAGCTGCAGGTTGCCGGAGGAAAAGCTGTCCTGATGCGGTTGAATGGCCAGATAGGACAGCACGCTGCTCACCGCGCCGGACGACGCCGACGAGATGCCGTCTAGCAACCACAGCAGCAGGCCGGCCACAAACGCGATCAGGAACGCCACCAACTGATTCTGGGTGAGCGTCGACGCTAGCAAACCAACGCTCAGCAGCGCTGCGCCCACCAGGATGATGCCAAGATACCCAGAGAGAATGGTCACGACATCGGGCTGTCCCCACAAGATGAGGAACAATGGGTATAGCAGCGTACACGCCAGCATGGCCAGAAACAGCGCCAGCGCCGACAAGAATTTGCCGATGACCACTTCCCAGTCGCGCACCGGCGCCGTGAGCAACAGCTCGATGGTGCCGAGCCGCTGCTCTTCGGCGAGCAGGCGCATGGTGATGCCCGGCGCGATAAACACCAGGATGATAGCCATGTCACTGAAGGCAAACGACATGTCGGCTTGCTGCGAATTGACCACCACGATGGTGAACAGGAACCCATTGATGATCAGGAACATCGCGATGA
>JANWJO010000074.1 GCA_025449435.1 Chloroflexota bacterium
GCGTTGGGTAGATCAAGGCAAATGGACCACTTGGGATCCGTTGCTGCTTATGGGGCAAGACCTTACGGGCGCGACACTGGGGCTGGTTGGCTACGGACGCATCGCCGCCGCAGTTGCTCGGCGTGCATACGCCATTGGCATGCGGCTGGTGTATACCTCTACGCACGCCCATCCGGACGATGAACAGCGCTTTGCCATGCGCCAGCTCGACCTGGATGCCCTACTGCAAGTAAGTGACGCCGTCTCGCTCCATGTGCCATTGTCATCCCAAACGTATCACCTGATAGGTGAACGCGAATTACGCCTTATGAAACACACCGCCGTTCTGGTGAATACGGCACGGGGCGGAGTGCTGGACGGACATGCTCTCTACCAAGCCCTCGTCGCCGGCACCATTGCGGGCGCCGCACTGGATGTCACCGAGCCCGAGCCCATCGGCCCTGACCACGAGCTGGTCAAGCTCGATAATTGCCTGGTCGTGCCTCACATTGGCAGCGCCAGCGTCGCAACGCGAACGCGCATGGCCACGCTCGCCGCTGCGAATATTGTGGCCGTGCTGTCGGGCAAGCCTGCGCTGACACCAATTGGCTAGCGTCCAACGACACGCGCTGCCGGATGAACACTTTTCACTGCTCAAACAATAACGTCGCGGCGTCGCTCTGAAACTCCTCGACAAGAAACTGCACTCGACTGGCTAACTCTTCGTGGCCAGCAGGGCGCTGTTCTGGTGGCACGAGCCAGGTGACCTCACAGAATGGCAGTGCGGTGTCCTTTAGGGCAACGAACACGCCTTCCAGATCATCTACCCTGACCTCCGATTGCTCCGCTGTCACGTAGTACACCCGGCGCAGCCACAAGCCACCTGGGCGCCGTTCCAGTGTGAACTCTTCCGCCGACGCTTCCAGTAGCAATATGGGGATGCCAGTGCGCGACTCCATCCTGGCTGCTATGACCTCCCTGATCGCCGGCCAGCATAGCCGCCCCTTGATGACCCGCCACGCCCGCGCGTCGAAGCCCTCGTCACCGCCGGTTCGTCAAGCCGTTGATAGTTGGTGCCTGCGGGCACTTCCGTCAGACGAGCAGGATCGACCACCAGGCCGTCTTCTTGCAATTCGCGCCGCAGCTCCACTATCTGGTCTCGCAGCAGCGCAGCCCGCTCGAATTCCAGGTTCTTGGCTGCCGCCTTCATCTGGGACTCGAGGTCTTTGACCAGTCGAGCCACCTCGTCTTTGGAAATGTGCTTGGTGGTGGAATGAGCATCGTACGGCGTACTCGTCTCGGCTACTTGCTTGAGCTGGCTCGCGATGTCCTTGATCGCCTTGTGGATGGACATCGGCGTGATGCCGTGCGCTTCATTGAAATCGTTTTGGATCTTGCGCCGCCGGTAGGTTTCATCGATGGCGCGTTGCATCGAACCGGTCACGTGGTCGGCGTATAAGATAGCGTGGCCGTTGACGTGGCGAGCGGCGCGCCCTATGGTTTGGATCAGCGAACCCTCAGACCTCAGAAACCCTTCCTTGTCAGCATCCAGGATGCAGACCAGTGACACCTCTGGCAGGTCTAACCCTTCGCGCAACAGGTTGATGCCCACCACCACGTCGTATACGCCCAAGCGCAGATCACGCAGGATCTCGATGCGCTCCAGTGGTTGGATCTCGGAGTGCAGGTAATGCACCTTAATGCCCATCTCGACGAGGTAATCGGCGAGGTCCTCAGCCATCTTTTTGGTAAGCGTCGTAATTAGGGTCCGTTCACCCTGTTGCACGCGCTGGCGCACCTGCTCCAGTAGGTCATCGATCTGCTTGGCCGTGGGCTTCACGGTCACCGACGGGTCCACCAGGCCAGTGGGACGGATGAGCTGTTCCGCTTGTTGGGAGCTGTGCTCCTTCTCATACGGGCCGGGTGTAGCCGACACATACACCGCTTGGCGGATCGTTGTGGCGAACTCTTCGAACTTCAACGGCCGGTTGTCCAGCGCCGACGGCAGTCGGAAGCCATAGTCAACCAGCACTTCTTTGCGAGCGCGGTCGCCAGCGTACATGCCGCGCACTTGCGGCAACGACACGTGCGACTCGTCCACAAACAGCACAAAGTCGTCGGGCATGTAATCCAGCAAACACCAGGGGGGCTCTCCCGGCAACCTGGCCGTCAGGTGGCGAGAGTAGTTCTCTATCCCAGAGCAGAACCCAAACTCCCGGATCATTTCCAGATCGAAATTGGTCCGCTGGCGCAGACGCGCCGACTCCAGCACTTTGCCTTCACGGTCCAGTTGCGCGAGCCGTTCTTCCAGCTCCGCCTCGATGGTGCCGATAGCCCGAAGGCGCTTGTCGTTGGACGTGACGAAGTGGCTGGCCGCGTGGATCTCCACCTCGGTGTGGACCGCGATCACCTCGCCGGTGAGCGTGTCAACCTCAATGATGCGCTCGATTTCGTCGCCAAAGTACTCGATGCGAATAGCGAAATCGGAATAGGCCGGGAACACTTCGACGACATCGCCGCGCACGCGGAACGTGCCGCGCGTCAGGTTCATGTCATTGCGCTCGTACTGGATGTCGGTGAGCCGCCTCAACACGCCATCGCGCCGTCGCACCTCGCCCACATGCAAGGCCAGCGACACTTGCCCGTAGTCTTCCGGCGATCCCAACCCGTAGATGCATGAAACGCTGGCCACGATCAGGACATCGCGTCGAGTAAACAGCGAGTGCGTAGTGGAGTGCCGGAACTTCTCTATTTCTTCATTGGTCGAGGAATCCTTCTCGATAAAGGTGTCGGTGCGGGCGATATAGGCTTCGGGTTGGTAGTAGTCGTAGTAGGACACGAAGTATTCGACGGCGTTGTAGGGAAAGAACTCCTTGAACTCTGTGCATAACTGAGCCGCCAAGGTCTTGTTCGGTGCGAGCACCAAGGCCGGGCGCTGCAGTTCCTCGACGATCTTGGCGACAGTGAACGTCTTGCCAGTACCTGTCGCCCCCATAAGGGTCTGGTGCCGGTACCCGGCGCGTAGGCCCTCTACCAGTTGACGGATGGCCTTGGGCTGGTCGCCCGTCGGCACAAATGGAGCCACTACTTGGAAATCTGGCATCAGCGGATGACTCTCCGAAAGATTGGAACTAATGTGCCAACTCTACGCAGCCATTGTACCATTGCCCAGTGGCTGAACGCGTCTTTGTTAGCTTTAGGCTACCGGTTTAGGGTCTGGCCACGGCCAGATGCCTTCCATTTCCATCGTCGGACGGACGCCAGCGTCCTCCATCTGCTGCTTGGTTTGCGCTGAAGTCCAGCGTTGAGCGGGCCAGTCGCTGACGTTGGCCACATGCAGCGCAAGCCGAGCAGTGAACAATGCCGACAGTTTGAGGGACAGTGCGTTGACTTTATCCAGCGTATCGGCGGTGGTGTGACCCACACCCCTACCACCTCCGCGTGGCGAGTCGGGGCTAGTGAGCAATCCAGCAGGAAAGCCTTCTAGCACAAAGGGGAACTGATCCGAGTACATGCCCAGGTGGTCGTCGATGGGGAAGGGGTCACCCATCGCTGCGCCAATCGCCGCAAGCACCGGCCGCAGCTCCGGCCGCCGTTGCGTTTGCACGCCCTTGGCTGCGCCCGGCAGCGCGATGCTATCCAAGTTGAACAGGAATCGCAGGTTCACATCGGTGCTATGCTGCTTGGCATACGCCTCGGCGCCATACAGGCCGAGCTCTTCCACCCCGAAGCCGATGAATCGCACCGTGCGCTTGAGCACGTGCCGTACGGTGGCGAGGCCGGCCGCGGCGGCCAGCACCGCTGCGGTGCCACTGCCGTTGTCCAGCGCTCCTTCGGCGATGTCGTGGCCATCATAATGGGCGCCCACGAGCACCACCTCATCGGGATACTCGTTACCCGGCAGCTCCGCCAGGAGATTCCAGCTCGTCAACTCCAGCGATTCGTCGAACGTGTGTAACTTGAGCCGGATGGTCCTGCCTTGACTCACCCAGCGTGACAGGCGCAATCCATCCTCGCGAGCCACCGCGACGCCAGGGATCTTCGGGCAGTCGTGGAAAAACAACGCGCCCGTTTCGCCGAGTTGCCCCGGCTCATCGCGCATCCACAGCACTCCCACCGCACCTTTGCGCGCAGCACGGGCTACCTTCTCGTCGCGATGCATCGGCTTGCCGCGTGGCGCCGTGGCGGCGCTGATAATCACGATCTTGGCTGCAAGCTGATCGCCCAACCGCTCCATGTCGGCGTCGGACGCTGTCCCAAGGTCGATCAGGTCCGCTTCCACGGAACCTGCCGGCGATCCGGGAAGGGAAAACGTTGGGATGGGCACGCCGGAATCAGCGTGGGCAAGTGTACTCGGCTTGCCGCGCCGCCAGCCAGGGTACGTAAAGGGTTCTTCGTGGACGTTGTTGAGCCCGGCCGCTCGCTGCGTCGCCAGAATGATGTCGGCGGCACGCCGTTCGTTAACAGTGCCGGCGAAGCGACCCTGGCACTCGTCTACCAGTTTGGTAAGAATGCCGAGGCCACCGTCACCCTGCCAGATGGCCCCGCACAGCGCCGCGTCTGCTTCACGCGTCCCGGCGGCAAATTCAACCTTGGACATCGAGCAACTCCGTTCTGAGGCTCTGGCGACGGCTCATGTCTTCAGCGTTACCGCTCGGCCGTTTCCGGAACCTCCAACGCGTGAAACGCACGCTCCCAATGCAACAACGGCCGCCGGTTGAACTCTGCACCGGCTTCGACAACCCCCACATACAGGGTGTGTTGCGCCGTCTCAAACGAGGTCATGACCCGACAGTCAAGGTAGGCAAGGCAGTCGTCTAATATCGGAGCGCCCGTCACCTCAGCGTGGTGCGGCACACCTATAAGAGCACGTGCTGCCGGCTCGTTCAGATATCCCAGCCGGTTGGCGAGCGAAGCCTGCCCCTCGTGCAATATGTTGACGGCAAACACCTTGCTTGATTCCAGAATATGATGGGTTTCGCCGGAGCGGCTAATACTCACCAGCACCGTCACCGGGTCGACGGCAACAGAGATGAAGGAGGTGACGAGGATGGCGCGCACGCGGTCATTGTGCCGCGTCGTGACCACCGTGACCCCGCTGGCCCACCGGCGCATAACCTGCCGGAATGCATCACCGCTCAGCGGCACCTGGCAGGCTCCTGATCCACAACTCTCCTGGACAGTCGGACGCGATATCCGGCGGCCTACTGCTCGTCGATTCGTTGGTTGAACGGTATCTGCCAGTACTTACGATTGTCAACTCCGGCCAGGCAGTTCAGTCGTTCAACACTTCTCGGTCCAAAACTGTCCGCAGGGTCTTGGCGGCGTGACGAGGGTCTGCAGACCCCAAAATAGCGGAGATGACCGCGACTCCTACAGCGCCCGCCTGAAGGACCTGATGCGCATTCGTAGCGGTGATGCCGCCAATGGCAATCACTGGCAGAGCGGATGCCGTCACCACTTGTCGTAAAAGTCCGAGCCCCTTCGGAACTTCATTTGGATGAGTTGTCGAGTCAAACACGTGACCAAACGTGAGGGTGTTCGCTCGGGTTTCCTGGGCCAGTCGCACGTCGTTGAGGGCGTGGACGGACACCCCAAGCTGCCATGTTCGCGTCTGCGCTGCATCTGTGGCATAACTGGCCAGTTCGGCCACGCTCAACTGTACGCCATCCAACTCCCCACGCCGTGCCACGTTGACGCGATGATGAACCCAGATGCGAGTCTCGGTTCGAGCCTCCTGGCGAATGGCACGCGCAAGGTTGAGCATGTCGTCGTCAGTCTGCTTAAAGCTACGGAGGCGCACCACGTCCACACCGCCGCTCACCGCATCGAGCACGGCGTGCATTAGGTCGTTGGTGCCTAGTGAGTCGTCGGTTACCAGGTGAAGTTGCGGAAGTTGCCGGGTCTGGGATGTCAACTGTTCTCCCTACCCAGTGCGGCGTCCTGCTTGAAGAATCAGCATACGGTTCAGGTGCTGCTCAATGCCCAAGAGAGCGAAACGAGTCCGTGGGTCTGCCGGCAAATACCGTCGATCCGCTATCCCCGAACGTAGCGGCGCATCGTAGCGGTCGGTATACTCACCAGCGTGGATGTGAGCCGCAATGGTGAGTCGTGCTCGACGGTTCAACCTAACAGGCGGCGCATTGTGTGGGCGGCGGGAAGCACGTCGTCGTGCGCGTGAATGTCGAGGAGGATGACTCGTGAATCGAAAGGCTTTGCTGGGCATTTCGGCCGCTGCCTTGCTGTCTCTGGGGCTCGTTGCGTGCGGCGGAGGTAGTAGCGCCAGCGATGTGATTGCGTATCCGGGTAACGGCGATGCCGCCGCTGGGAAAACGGCGTTCCTCGGCTCTGCCGGGTGCTCGGCTTGCCATACGGTCGCCGGAACGACGGCAGCCGGCAAGATTGGCCCGGAGTTGACCAAAGTAGGTAGCATGCTCACGCCTGACCAGATCTTCACTCAGATTTCTGACCCGAAGCAGCGCCCTGCGCCATATATTCAGGCCACCGGCGGCGCACAGATGACGGCCAACAACTTGACCTCGCAACAGCGCGCGGATATCACCGCGTACTTGTCCTCGCTCAAGTAGCGCGTACCGGTCGCTGACCAGCACACTGGGGATGGTCGAAGCTATCCCCAGTGTGTTTGCATGGTGGAGCTAGTTGCCCGTGCGCAGCCGGCTCGCCTCGATCTCCGGCAGCCCTGCCGCAGTGATGCGGCGCGCCGCTTCATGCCAGTCGTACGCCACTCGATGCCAGGCGAGTTCACCTTTCACCGTGTCCACTTTCATGTAGGCGGCCCGAGGATTTCCATCGCGAGGCTGGCCGGTCGCGCCAGGATTGCAGATGAAGCGCGGCACGGGTTGCCCCATCAATGCCGCGCTGGCCCGCGCGAAATCAACAGTCCCGTCCTCGCTGAAAGCGGCAGTGCGGTGAGTGTGGCCCACCAGACACAATGGGGTCGAGAAGTGCGGCATGTTTGCGCGTGCAACATCTCCTGAGACGATGTACTCCCACACCGTGTCGCGCGGACTGGCGTGTACCAGGGTAAACGGATCCCGCACGATCTTCGGCGCTAGCGCGAGCACATAGCGCTTGTGCTCGCTGCCCAGCTGCTTGGCAGTCCATTGTAGGCACGTGCGTGCGTTGCCATTGAAGCGATCCAAGGCCGCCTCGCCTACGGCACCAAGGTCGTGATTGCCGGGCACGGCCAGGTGGGGTAGGGTGCTCATCAACTCAATACAGGCCACTGGATCCGCACCGTAGCCAACGATGTCACCGAGGCACCACCACTCATCCACCGAGCCGGCGTCGGCGATCACCGCCTCGAGTGCCTGGAGGTTCGCGTGGATGTCCGCCAGTATTGCGATGCGCATCGGCGATGCGGCCCTTAGTGATCACTGGGTTGAGCGGCAACACTGGAACGAGTTTCCGTCGTTGCCGTTCGCAACGACGCTAACGCTTCCTGAGCTGCCCGTAAGTAAGCCAGTGGGGACAGGCCATAGTTGTAGACGTTGATGCCATCGATGCCTGTTGTTGCATAGGCGCGAATGCGCTCAGCCACCTCACGCGCACCAGACGCCGCTGGGTGGGTGGCACTAACGGCACCGTATACAGGTTTCGTGCCTGCGAGCCGTCGCAGCGCGCGCAACCCATCGAGCGCGGCGGCACTGCTCGCATAGTAGCCGCTGAGAAACCCATCAGCGACATGCGTAAGGTGCTCTGGGCGGGTGCCACTCTGCCAGCCACCGCTCACGTCGGCAAAGCACA
>JANWJO010000075.1 GCA_025449435.1 Chloroflexota bacterium
ACGTGGCGCCCCGCACCGCCTCGGCCAGGTTAGCTACTGGTGTGACCAGGCTAGTGAGCGATACCGTGGCATCCAGTACACCAGCTTGGATCAGTGGTTGCGCGTCGGCGGCGATGCGCTGGTGTACGGTGGCCAGTTGCTGTTCATGGGTGTCGGTGATGCGCACATGCTGGCCACGCGCGGCAAAGTCGAGGGCGAGAGCGTGGCCCATCAGCCCCGCGCCGATCACACATACGCGCTCTGCCATCGGCCGTCCCCCCACTACCAGGTTACGCGCAGCGTCACACCTGCGGCTGTATTGTAAGCGACGGACCGGCCAAGCGGCGCCTGCTCCAAGGTGGCTCCAAGCCAGCAAGTGCGGACCTTACCCCCTGCCCCTCCCCTAAAGCGGGAGGGGCAGGGGGTGAGGCACGGCCCCGCCCCTCATCGCCCAAAGGGCACCCGGGCATGGGGTTCTGCGAGCCCTCACCCTTTTGACGGTGTGCTGGTGGGCGGCACGGGCTTGGGGGTGGCCGTCGGCGGCGTGCCCGTGACCGTGGGCGTTGAGGTCGGCGACGGCGTTTCCGTGGGCGTGGGCGTAGGTGATGCCGTTTCCGTGGGCGTGGGCGTGGGCGTCGGCGGCGGAATGATCGTCACCCGCACCGTGGCCGGAGTGATGGTGCTCACCGTGATGCCACTGGGCGCTGCTACTGACACCGGCACCTCGTGCGTCCCCGGAGCGAGCTTGTCCACATTGAGCGTCACCTGTAAGTCGGACGGCTGCAAGTTCTTCAGGGCTGCCGCCGCGCCCGTCACCGTCACGTTCACGCTTGATACCGCAATGTTGGCGGTGTCGGCGGCCGGCAGGCCCACGAGCACCGGCCCTGCCGAGAGTGTGGCGCTGGCGGCAATGGGCCGGATGAGCACGGTGACGGTGGCGTTTTGCACGCCAGCCACCGACGTGCCACTGGGCGCCTGGATGTTCACCGGTTTCTGCACGTCCGACGTGGCGCCCGACACGTCTACGGTGTCGGTGGCCAGTTGCGTCAAGTTTTCCAGCGCCGATGGATTGCCCACGACGCTCACCTGGGTGGGGTCTACGGTCACTCCCGCCACCACATAGCCCAGGGCGGGCTGGCCCGTCACTTGCGCCACGACGGCAGCCGTGCGCGTGGTTTGGGTTTGCTGGATCGGCACGGTGAAGCCCACCGTTTTGGGCGTCACCTGGATGTTGGTGTCGGTGACATCGCCACCTTGCGCATTTTGGGGGATGAGCTGGATGCTATCGCTAAAAGTGGCCCGGTGATTATCCAGCCGTACCACCGCAATCACGGCCGCCACTTGTTGAATCACCGACGCCGGCCCGCGCACCGTGGCCGCCGTGTTATCCAACAGCACCGGCGAGGAGACGTAACCGGTCGGCAAGTTCCCCTGGTATACCGGACTGATGGGGAACTGCTTCGATGCTTCCTGGTCCAGTGTCACCGACACGTCCGACGGCACAAACGAGTCGATCGTCACTCCTGGCTCCAGTGAACGCACTTGCACCGGGAACAGTTGCGTGCCCGGCTTGGTTTGCGAGCTCACATCGACCGTGGCCTGGAACCAGGTCACCGATACTTGGTCCACCAGTTCAGCGGGCACCACGGCACGCAGCCGCACCTGCAGTAACGCCGCCTGGCCAGGTTGCGGCACCAAGACAAGGTCCGATGGGACGCCGGTGATTTCCACCGGGATGGGGTTGGATACCGACACCGACCGGCTACCGGGCAGCGATTGAAACGTGAGCACCGACCAGATGGTCAGCGAGGCGACCAACGACAGCAGAAAGCGCAGGCCCAGCGTGTGGATGAAGAAGTGAGCGATGCCGCGGAAAGCGGCTAGCCTAGGCGAGTCGCTGATCAGCAGGGGTCTCCTTCGCAGCGTGGTGGCGGTGCGGCAAGGGCAAACGAGCCCACACATCGCGCCAGCCTCCGGTGCGCGCGGCCCTGGCGGTGGCTCTGGCCTGAGCGATGCCGAGGTCGGCGCTCGTGCCGTACCCGGTCAGCGCTTGGGTGAGGATAGCCCGCAAACGCGCTTCGTCGAGGTTGCGCGTGAGTTGCCCGCCCATCGCCACCGAAATGGTGCCGCTCTCTTCTGATACCACGATCGCTATGGCGTCGGTCTCTTCGCTGATGCCTAGCGCTGCCCGGTGGCGCGTGCCGAACTGCTGCGTCCCGGACACCTCGTCGGACAGCGGGAACAGGCAGTGCGCCGCCATGATGCGGTCGCCGCGAATGATCACCGCCCCGTCGTGTAAGGGGGCGTTCGTGAAAAACAAGTTGAGCAGCAGGCTGGCGTTGACACCGGCATCCAGTGGCTCACCCCGCGCGATGAAGTCGCTCAGGCCGGTGGTGCGTTCGATGGCCATCAAGCCGCCGTAGCGCCGCTCGGACAGGCGCATGGTGGCCTCCACGATCTGGTCGATGGTGCGCAGCGGATTGTGCGTCTGGGTGGTGGAGAGCGCGGTGAGTGGCCGCTGGATTATGGTGCTGGTGCGGCCGAGCTGTTCGAGCAGGCGGCGCAGCTCTGGCTGAAAAATGATGGGGATGGAAACCAGCAAGGCGGGCAGCGCGTTTTGCAAAATCCAGCCCAGGGTGCGCAATTGCAGGAAGTTCACCACCACGTACAAGATGCCAAGCACGGCCAGGCCGATGAGAATTTGGTCGGCACGGGTGCCCTGGATAAGGGTCAACAGCAGGTAGAGCAAGAGGGTCACCGCAACGATATCAGCAACCGACAGCGGCGTCAGTTGCTGCGCCAGGCGGAGGACTTCGGCCACCTATGCGCCTTCGGGTGGTACTTTCCCGCCTGTCGCTAGGGCGTACAGCTCGTTCATGCGTTTTTGCACTCCTGGATCTCCAGGTCGGCGCTCTGCCAAGCGCCTATACAGCATCATGGCATCTCTCACGTTGCCCTGCTGCTGTAGAATACGCGACAACTCATCGTACGACCAAGGGTCATCCGGTTGCAACACGCTGAGCTGTGTGAGGGTGGCGACCGCGTCCTTGTATTGCCGGGTCGCCAGCATGTACGTGGCGAGTGATCGCAAGGTGCGCGCGGCGAGGTCTTGCCGGCCGCGACGTAAGCAGAACCCCACGAACTGCTCCTGGGCATCGGACATGCCCGGCGCCGAACGTAGCAGGCGGTCGAACATGCGCAACGCACTGGGGATGTCGTCGAGTCCATCGTACAGGTGCGCCAGGCGCAGGTAAATGGCCACCGCTTCCTTCTGGTTGGTGTGGACGAGCAGCGAGGCAGCCCAGGCTAACTGGCTCGCGCCTTCGGCCAGTTGCCCGCGCTGGATGAGCGCGTCGCCAAACTCCTTGCGCGGCGCGGCTGCGTCGGGCTGTAGGGCGATTACCTCACGCCAGGTGACGAATGCTTTCATGTGATCGCCGTGCTTGCCTTGCTTACGGGCGAGGTCGATGAGCACACCTGCCGCGCGCGCATGGTCGCCTTGCTGGCGGTGGACCTGTGCCAGCAGCAACTCCGCGTCATCACGCGACGGATCGATGGCGATGAGCCGCTCGAGAGCTTCCTGCGCTGCCGGGTACGCGCCGCGCTCGATGGCGTTGGTGGCGAGTTCCATGAGGTCGCTGGTGGCCCCCACCTTATCGCCGGTTTCCTGGTAGCGGTCGATGGCGAGTTGCTGGAACACTTGATCGCCACCCAGGCGCGCGAGCTGGCGCTGGGCATCACGTCGCACGTCCGGTTCGTTGCGCAGCGTCGCCAGATCCAGCACCGAACGCGCCAGCGTCTTGGCCACCAACGGATTCTGGGCGATGCGGTAGCTGTCGGCGATCTCTAGAAAGATGGTGAGGTTGTCGGGGTCAGCCTGCAGCGCGTCGTACCATACATCGAGCGCCGCGCTGAAACGCCCTTCTCGCCGCTGGCGCCGGCCCGACAGCAACAGCGCTTCCCGATCCGACTGCGCTTGCTGGGCAATTTCCTTCTGCCCCTCGAAACTGCGCAACTCGAAGGCGCTGGCCCGCTGCTTCTGTGTCTGGCGCAACTGGATGGCGAGGTCGCGCCGGCTCTTCCCCACCAGGATGCCGAACATCGCGTCGTACAGCACCGCACAACGCAACGGGTTGCCAGCTCCCCGCTCGGCCTCAGCGGCGGTCTCATACACATCCACGACGTCGGGCAACTCGTGCGGCTGGATCGACGACAAATCGAGTTGATCGAGCAATGTGCGCGACTGGGTCAGCGCCGCCGCGTACTCACCAGCATCGAGGTGGGATCGCGCCAGCTCACGGCGGGCTTGCGTGTCGTCCTGGCTGCCTTTGGGCAAGCTTAGCAAGGTCGCGACGGCACGTTGGGGGCGCCCGCTCAACCGGTAGCTGCGCGCCAGTTCGATCAGGACGGCGGGGTCGGTGTTGCCCAGTGCCACCGAGCGTTCGAGCAGCGGCAATGCAGCGGCGCGGTCTCCGCGCATAATGGCGAGTAAGCCTTGCTCGGCTAGCTCGCTCGCATCTCCGGTAGATCCGGTAGTCATAACAGCGGCCATGCCACTTCCAGCCCAAGTGCGCGATGCTTCCCGCTCAACGCTGTGCAGTTAAGGCATCCTGCCGCTGCCCCCAGACCCCAGCAATAGTGCTTAGCTACATGGGAAAGATGTCCCACACCACCGGATGGGACCGAGGAGTAAACAACGGACCTCACCCCCCGTCGCCCAAAGGGCACCCGCTCCGTCCGGAGAGGGGAGCAAGCTCATCCTGGCTATCCCCTTCCCCGAGAGGCACGGACCTCGTATCTGCACCCTTCCCCGGGAGACCGGGGGCACGAGGGTTGACCCCCCTGTCGTCCCCCCCCAACGGGGGGGACGTTGCGACGGAAGCGTTGGTGCCGAACCGTCGTCGGACCTGCTCCCCGCCCCGGGGACCGGGGAGGGTGCCCCTTGGGCAGGGGGATGGGGTGCGACTAGCCTATGACTTTCTCCTCCAATGCCAGGTAGGCGGGCAGGGTGGCGCACAGGCGGCGGAACTGCGCAGGCGTGAGGCTCTGCTTGCCGTCACACAGGGCGGTGTCGGGCGATGGGTGCACTTCCAGGATCAAGCCATCGGCTCCGGCGGTCACCGCCGCTCGGCTCATCACGGGCACGAGGTCGGCGCGGCCGGTGCCGTGGCTGGGATCGGCGATGATGGGCAAGTGCGTCTCCAGCCGCGCCATGGCCAACGCGGCGAGGTCGAAGGTGTTGCGGGTGAATTCGGCGTCGAAGGTGCGGATGCCGCGCTCACACAGCACGACCTGTGCGTTGCCAGCCGCCAGCAGGTACTCGGCGCTCAGCAGCCATTCGCGAATGCTGGCCTGGTAGCCGCGCTTGAGCAGCACTGGTTTGCCCGCCTGCGCCACCTTTTGCAGCAACCGGAAGCTGCTCATGCTGCGCGCCCCGATCTGCAGCATGTCGGCGTAACGCGCCACCAGCGGCACATCTTCGGAGTCCATCACCTCGGTGACGATGGGCAGGCCGGTTTCCTCGCGGGCCAGCGCCAGCACTTCCAGGGCCTCCTCACCCAGCCCCTGGAAGTCGTAGGGCGAGGTGCGCGGCTTGTATGCCCCGCCGCGCAGGATAGTGGCGCCGCTCTCGCGCACCGCGTGCGCCGTCTCCAGCGTTTGCTGGCGGCTCTCCACCGCGCAGGGACCGGCGATCAGAGCGAAGTGGCCACCACCAATGAGCGTGTTGCCCACGCGCACCACGGAGGCGTCGGGGTGGCTCGCGCGGCTGGCAAGGCGGTACGCCTTGGCGGCAGCTGAGGTGGCAGGAGCTGGTGGGAGGAGCGCAGCTGACATTGCGGGGGCTTCCTTTCCGCCGGCCACTGCCGGCACCGGTCCGCGTGAGGTGAACGTGGACCGCCAAGGAAGCCGTGACATACAGCGGTACCTCTGCGGGGCTGTGGAGCGGACCCTGAGGAAGGTGTTCCAGAGGTAGAGCTGCACGAGCCACGGCACGGCACCGGCTGCACGTCCGTGGCTTCGGTGGCGGCTAAATGCCGCGCACTCCGATCGTCACGACGTGCGGACGGTATGTAAACCGCCAGCACCACGCCGTGACGGCTTGCGCCGCCCGTTTCACCTCTGCGAAGACTCCTTTACACGCGGCATACTGCCGCATTGCGGGAACCATAGCACAAATGGCGTAGCGGGTCAATGGAGTACGCCCCCCCTGTCGTCCCCCCCGGTGGGGGCTGACTGGGGGTGGTACAGCAAGGTGGCAGTAAAAGGATGCC
>JANWJO010000076.1 GCA_025449435.1 Chloroflexota bacterium
ACGGCGAGGACACCGGCATCGTTGATCATGCGCAGGGGCGCATTAGCTCCGACTACTTGCTCGTCATCACGCAGCGCAATGTTGCTGCCGCCAAGCTTTCGTTGCATGAAATAGACGGCTTGGTGTCACCTCCTGGGCTGACCGTCCAGGCTGGCACATTCGCGGTGTCGGCTACTGCCGTCGAGCAGTCGCTCGAGGAGACGGAGAGCGCCTTGGAAGGGCCGCCGACGACGGTCAACGACAGGTTGCTCGTTGCCACACAACACCGGCAAGCAGCTGCGTCGGCGCTCAGCGGCGCGCTTGATGCCCTAGTGCAGGTGAGCTGGAACACCACGGCCACGGCGCAATAAATGGACCGACGGACCGTCGATGGGAGCACAACGATGAGAGGCCGGGTAACGGCAGCTATTGATCGCGTGGACAGCAACTCGAAGATTTCGGCGTTGCAATCGTTCTGGACCAAGTTCCAGCACGATTGGTGCATGAATCTGGCAGGATTGTTAGCCTATAACTTCCTGACGGCCATTCTCCCTCTGTTGCTGGGTATTCTCGCATTAGCGGCTTTTGTGCTGCCCGACCCACTGATACACCAGCTCGCGGACCAGATCAGCTTGGCGCTGCCAGAGCAAGGAAAGAGCTTAGGTATTAATTTCTATGAGGTGTTGAATTCCATTCATAAGGGTTCGGGGGTTGCGGTAATTCTGAGTCTCGCTGGCCTCATTTGGACCGGTTCAAACCTGTTTGGTGTCATGGAAAACTGTTTTAGCATCATCTATCGTACTGGTACGCGCAGTTTTCTGACACAAAAGCTCATGTCCTTCGTCATGGTGCTCGTGTTTGCGATACTGGCTCCACTTTCCGTATTAGCTTCTTCAATAGGCGGCGCACTCGATGCCCTGCAAGGCGTCACGCGTGCGCTACCGGGTTCGGCGTTGCTCCTGGTGCTCGTGAGTTATGTGAGCGGCTTGGTCATCGCGTTCGTCCTCTTTTTTGCGATCTATTGGATTGTGCCACTCGTTCGCGTGGGACCAAATCAAGTGTGGCTAGGTGCTCTCGTGGCGGCTATCCTGTTCGTGGCGATCAATATCGCATTTCCACTATACCTCTCTCATATACAAAGCCCCTTTGGCAAGGCGGCGTTAATCATCGCCACGTTTACCTTCTGGTCCTGGATCGTTTCGCTCATTCTGCTTATCGGTGCCGAAGTCAATGCCTTTTACCTATTGCGCAACCAGCCAACCTCTAAAGACTTGGCGGGAACCATAGCGGACGCTGCGGTGGAGCAGCGTATAGCAGAAAGATCTGGCTCATTGATGGCGGGTGATCGTCGCGGCGCATCGTCACTGTCGGCGAGCCGGGTAGGCAGACCAGCAGCGATTGCGCTCGTCGCAGTCGCTACAGCGCTACTTGCCGTTCATCGCGTCGCCGGTGGACGTGGATAGTGCCCCGTCTCACCACCACAAGGTGGGAATGGCGTGTGAGGGAGCCTGGTGTGCCACGGTTATACACATTGGCAGAAGCCAATGAGGCCCTCCTGTGGATTCGCCCCGTGTTGGTGGACTTGCAAAAGTACGCCGCAGACCTGAACACCATCCAGAAGAAGCTGGCCGGCCTTCCTGACAATGCCTGGCTCAATGGCGAGGCGCAGGCAACATTGACGTTGGAGCAACGTGCGCAACAACTCGCCAATGAGGCGACCGTACTGGTGCAGCGCCTGACCGCCGAAGGCGTAGAAGTTAAGGACCCGGCGACGGGCCTCATTGACTTTCGCAGCCTGCGCGATGGACAAGTGGTGTACCTATGCTGGCGGCTGGGCGAGGAGTCGATTGGTTTCTGGCACGAACTGGACGCCGGGTTTCAGGGCCGACAGCCGCTGTAGCACGCTAGCGAGCACTTGCGCGCGGTTAGCTCGTCGTGTCCGGCGCAGTGGGCAAGCCCGCAAGCATCCGCTGGGCAACGTCTACAATTGCTACCGGAGCGAGCTTGCGCATGCAGGGATGCCAGGGCAAATCCACTTGATCCCACACCAAGCGGTCACACGGCGCGCACAGCAGAGGGCTAGCGATCCAATGGTGTCGCGATGGATCACCCCAGGGACCAAAAACTGCAGGATCGGCTGGTCCAAACAACCGAAGGCTAGGCGTGTCCAGGGCCACCGCCAAGTGCAACGGTAGGCTATCAACGCCAAGCACCAGGCTGGCAGCGCGGATATAGGCAGCAAGATCATCGAGCGTCTGCGTCACAGGGGCAAAGGTGGCCGAACCATCAGTGGTGGCCAAAATTGCTTGGGCAAGGTGCTGTTCGCTTGCGCTGGTAGCCACCACGCTGGGGATACCGGAGCGTTTGTGAAGCGCCCGAATAGTGGTACTCCACATGCGGGCTGGCCATAGCTTTACAGGAGTGCCGGCGCCGGGAAGCACCAGCACAAATGGCTGGCCGGGTGCCAATCCGGCACGGGCGCGCCAGCCTTCCAACCCAGGCGACGCTGGCTGGGCCGAGAAGCGCAGCGGGTACTGGTGCATCCATTCACTGTGGTCGTCTGGTAAACCGCACAGGTTTGCTACCACGCTTAGGTTGCTCCTGGCGGCCAGCACCCGGCGCGACACGGCGGCAGCGGTCAAAAGCGGTGCGCAGTCAGGCGTGGCAGTACCGGCACGGGTACGAATACCCGCCGCTGATAGGGCAAATGCACCCCAATAGTAGTCCTCGCGCAACAAGACACCAGCGTCGAACCGGCCGTGCCACTGCCGGGCTGTCCGACCCATTAATGACCACCGTTGCAGGGGAGACAGCACCGGCACCCCGCGTTCCATCCCAGGGAATGTGATCACCTCCAGGGCATCGACCTCGGGCAACCGTTCAGCGATGGAGCGAGACCACGGCCCAACCGCGAGCGTGATGTGGCTGTGCGGGAACTGCTGGCGCAGCATTTGAAGAGCTGGACCAGCGAGCAGTACGTCGCCAAGGTGATCCGGCTTGATCACTAGGATGCGGGATAGAGTGCGCGCATGCGAATCGGCCGGCACCAGGGCGCGAGCGACGTTCCCAGCCACCGCCAACACGGCTGATCGTGCACGGGACACTTCCTTAACCCTTCGAGCACGGCTAGCGTACCGTGGACCAAGCCCCGCTGAGGAAGCGGCTCTGGCGTGTGCTACGAGATGACGCGCTCGATGGCTGTTATCACCTGATCCACGTGAATGTCTTGTTGCCAAGCATGGTCAAACTCAAACGGATCACGCACGGTGCCCGCGCCACGCCTTCGCGAGCCGGGCCTGGGCGCGACGATCTCGACGCTTGTTCCCCGTGGCGCGTACAAACTAGGAGACGTCGGGCCGAAGATAGCGACGGTAGGACACCCTGCTGCGGCTGCCAGGTGACTGAGTCCAGAATCGTTGCCTACGAAAACCGCTGCCTGACCTTGTAAGGCACCCGCGACATCCAGCGGCAATTGGCCAGCCAGATTGATGGCACCGGGTGATGATGCCACAACCTGACTCGCTACCTCCACATCGCCCGGACCACCGACGACCAACACAACGTAGCCGCCAGTTCGCAAAGAGTTCGCCACTGAGGCAAAGCCTTGCGGCGTCCAGCGCTTGTTTGTCATGGTGGTACCAGCATTCTCGCCACCACCCGGAGCGACAAGGGCAATGGGGCGGCCAGCAAAAGGGGCCACAAGCGTGGCCGCTTCCTTGCAAGCGGCCTCACTCGCATGGAACGTGGGCGAGGGGAGCGTTTCAATGCCGAGAAGCTTGACCAACTGACCCGCCTGGTACAACTCGTGCTCATCCGGCGCCGGTGCTACGCGAAAGGTATACAGCCGGCCGCGTCCGCCGCTATCCAAGCCCACACGAACTGGAATGCGCGCCAGAAAGGTTACGGCCGCCAGCACAGGTGACCGGTCGGGCACGACGGCCAGATCGAACATGCCAGCGCACAGATTGCGCCACAGCCGGACGGTCGACCGCCAGCCGCTCAGCGAGCGAACACCAGGATTGCCCGCGTCGATGATCCCAGACACCGCTGGGTGGGCGCGCACGACCGGTGCACTGGTAGCGTTCGTGGCGACCGTGCAGACAAGTGCTGGCCAGCGCTGCTTCAGCGCCTGCACGACTGCCGTGGCTTGCACGACATCCCCGATGCAGCATGGCTTTATAACCACTGCCCGCCAGGGCGTCCACGCTTCGCTGGCGGACGTACTCGCGCCAGTTAGGCAGTGACGGGCGCCACCGCGGGAGTTGGCGCTCCCGGCCGGGGCGCCTGTGGCGCTGCTGCGCTTATGCGTGGGGTGACGAAATAGGTGTCGCACGCTTGGTCCAGCAGTTCCTTACTCAGCACGGCCGGTGTGCTGAGATAGTTTGCCGCATCCAATAGTTGCTCCATGAGGTCACGCGGGTGACACGCGCGCAGAGGGATACGCCGCTTGGCGTATTGTTCGTGGAAAAGGTACGTAACGGCGGCATCCACGTAGGGTACACCACGATCCAAACATACCCGGCGAAAGATCTCGCGATATTGCTCCTGGCCCGGGCTGCTGACATGGACCTTATAGCGGATGCGGCGCAAGAACGCCTCATCGACCAGGTGGAGTGGTTCCAAATTGGTCGAAAACACCACAAGTGTGTGGAATGGAATGGCAATCTTCTTCCCTGAGGTGAGACTCAGGTAATCGACGCGCTTCTCTAGTGGAACGATCCATCGGTTCAGGAGTTCACGCGGTGACACCTGCTGGCGGCCGAAGTCGTCGATGAGGTACATGCCGCCATTGGCCAGCATTTGGAGCGGCGCCTCATAGAAGCGCGACACGGGGTCGTAGCGCAAGTCGAGGGCACCAAGCGACAGCTCGCCACCCGAAATCACCAGTGGCCGGCGGCAGCGCACCCAGCGAGCGTCGAAGCGTGGCGCTCCCGGCTGCGCCGTCGTTTCTCGCGTTTGATGTACTTCGGGGTCGTATACTTTGATAACCTGCCCGTCTACATCCACGGCATATGGCAACCAAATGTCGTCGCCGAGCAGCGTTCCTATGCGCTCGGCCATGGCGGTCTTCCCGTCACCGGGTGCGCCGAACAAGAACATGGAGCGGCCGGAATTTACCGAGGCACCGACCTGGTTGATCGTACTATCGGGCACGACTAGGCCAGCGAATGCTCGTTCAATCACGTCGTGTGACACGGGAGCGTTGCGAGTGCTTTGGGCAACAATGGCGTCGCAATAGGCGGTGAGCGTCACTGGCGCGCGACCCGCGTACAACGTTCGTTCGAAGGCTTCACGGGCAATTTGGCGCCCGCGTTCCGTGAGGTAAAAGCGGTAGCCACCGAATCCCATCCCGGATGCCCCAGCCACATCGGCAGCTTGCTGCGACTTGAGGGCTTCAAGGGCTCGGTCAACGACGTTCATGAGCGGCAGACCAAGCCATTGGGCGATTTGATACGCGGGCGCCTCGGACGTGTAGTACAACGCCTTTGCCACCATATCCAGAACCGCCCCGAGGGACAATCCCGTCTCCTCGATGGACGTGGGCTCTCGCGGCACAAACGTTGAACTAAAACTCATCGATGTTCTCCACTCTCCATGTTGCTCGGTATAGCGAAATTGCCACAAGTCGGTCGCGTCGCGCCGATGTGGCTAGGACAATCGGTACCAGGTCATGGCGAAACCGGCCGTCGGGGTTGAGCGACCAAGCGGTTTGACACGTCCGAGTGTGGCGGCTACACTGCCAGGCGCAGGCAGAAACCGGTATCGATGGCTGCCGGCAGCGCAACGTCACTACTACGTTCGTTCGTGGGCAACGACAATGCTCATGCTTTAGGCGGGGGCACTTCCCGTCGCAAGCTTGATTTCCTGTCGGGGCAGTTTTTGCTCTGGCATTGCTGCCGTTCAGGCATCGATCTTAGAGTACTAGGATCGAAGAATGTTCGGCGGTGCACTACTCGCCATCTTGGGCGCGCTGCTCCTCGTTGTCGGAGCAGGCATTTTTATTACGTCGCTCTGGTTCGTCCGGCGGACCCAAGCGCAGGTTGCAGCCAGCGCCACCGCCGTGACCGCTGGGGCGGCCACCGAGCACAAGGCGATCATTCTCAAGGCTCAGGAAGAAGCGCTGGGTATCCGGCAGAGTGCCGAGAACGAATCACGTGACCGCCGGCGCGAGATCTCTGAGATCGAGCGGCGCTTGGGGCGCAAAGAAGAAACCATCGACCGGCGTACCGAGCAACTGGAGAAACGTGATAAGGCGATCTCCTTGCGTGAGTCGCAGTTGGATGAGTTGCGGGCGACTGCTGAGGAACTCAAAGCTAAACAAGCCGAGGAGTTGCAGCGCATCGCTGGCTTGACCAAAGACGACGCCCAAGGCATCGTGCTGCAACGCGTCGAGGACGAAATGGGCGACCTCGTCAACCGCCGGGTGCGCGAGCTCGAGACCTCGGCACGGGAGGAAGGTGAGCGACGGGCGCGGTCGATTATTGCCACCGCGATCCAGCGCTACGCTGCCGAGCAAGTCGTGGAAACCGCCGTCTCCGTGGTCTCCCTGCCCAGCGAGGATATGAAGGCCCGCATCATCGGCCGGGAAGGCCGCAATATACGGGCGTTTGAGAACGCCACGGGTGTGGACCTCATCATCGATGAAAGTCCGGACGCCGTCACCCTCTCTGGTTACGACCCCATTCGCCGGGAAGTGGCCCGCAATTCGCTCGTCAAGCTCATTCAGGATGGTCGCATCCACCCGGCGAGCATCGAGCAGGTGGTCGAGCGTTCACGCAAGGAACTCGACGCCATCATGAAAGACGAAGGCGAGAAAGCGGCGCTCGCCGCCAACGTCACAGGCCTGCATCCGGACATCATTCGCACGCTAGGGCGGCTGCACTACCGCTTTTCGTATGGGCAGAATGTGCTCAACCACTCGATCGAGGTCGCTCATGTGGCGGCGATGATGGCGGCGGAAATCGGCGCAGACGTCAACATTTGCCGTAGAGGTGGCCTGCTGCACGATATCGGCAAAGCCTTGGACCATGACGTGGAGGGTCCGCACGCTGAGATCGGCGCTGACCTCTGCCGCCGGTTAGGGGTATCGCCGAAGGTGGTCCATTGTGTGGCGGCTCATCACACGCCCGAGACCATGGAGACCGTGGAAGCTGTGCTGGTACAAGCCGCCGACAGCGCGTCCGGTGCCCGGCCGGGGGCCCGCGGCGACATGGCGGCAAACTACGTCAAGCGCATCGAAGCCTTAGAGCAAATTGCCCGGTCGTTTGATGGAGTGGATCGCGCCTTCGCGATACAGGCGGGTCGCGAGGTGCGTATCATCGTCAATCCGGAGCGACTCGACGACCTCGCCAGCGCGCGCCTCAGTCGCGACATTGCCAAGAAGATCGAGGATACCTTGGAATACCCAGGTCAAATTAAGGTGATGGTGATCCGCGAGATGCGCGTCGTGGAGTACGCCAAGCGTTAGCACCGGCGATTTGGCTACACTATCGTCGGGCAACCGCGAATCTGCCACCCTTTTACTAAGGGAGAGCCTACGTGCAGCTCCCACCTGGCCTCCGCGAAGCGCACATGTGCGTGGCTTGGGAGCAGGGCCTGCTCGCCTTTGACTCCCAACCACCTGGCGCCTGGCCCGTCACACACGTGGTGTTTCCCGGACGGCGTACCGGAATGCCTGGCCCGGACTTCCGCGACGCCGTGTTTATCGATCATCAAGGTCAAGTGGTATACGGCGATGTTGAGGTCCACCTTGAAAGCGCCGGGTGGACCGCACACGGGCACCAACGAGATGCATCCTACAACCGCGTCGCTTTGCACGTGACTTGGAGTGCTGCCGAGCCTGTTCGCCTGGCGTCCGGCCGGGCGGTGCCAACTCTCGCTATCCGTGACGTGCTCACGGTCAGTGTCGATGCGTTAATAGCCATGCCGGGCATGAACCGGCCGGCAAACCCCACGCAATGCCCAGCGTATATGGCGAAGCTGCCTGCGCCGGAACTGGTAGTTGAACTCAACCGGCTCGGTACTGATCGATTGCAGAACAAGGCGAATCGCCTGGAAAGTGATGGTGCGTTTGCCGGGTTCGACGGCGCTGTGTGGGCTGCACTCCTGCGTGCGCTCGGTTACCGAGCCAACAGCGAGAGCATGAGCCGGCTCGCCACTATCGTCCCCTGGGCGAGTGTTCAAGCGGTCGTGGTGTCTGGCGACGTCGACGACTTAATCGCACTCCTGCTCGGAGCAGGAGGGTGGCTAGAAGCCAATGGTACGCGCATCACAGATCTCCATCCGTCAGCCGCTGGCGAATGGAGAACCCGATGGGCACAGTTCGGTGCATATCTGTTCGGCGACGCGCTGCCTGTGAACGCGTGGACTTTGGGCGGCGTGCGGCCTGCCAACCATCCGGTCAAACGGCTGATGGCGGCGGCGGTCCTGGCGTGGCGATGGCGCGAGGGATGGACTCCGGCCATCCGTGAAACAATCTCTGATGCCAACGCCCTCTTTCGAGAATTGCCAGCATCGAACGTGACCGGCAAGCAGGTTCAAGTAGGGGAATCTCGGCGGCGGGACCTCGCCGTCAATGTGCTGTTACCGGCTGCGTTGGTTGACGCCCGACGTACTGGCAATCGCGAACTTGAGGAATTGGCGATGAAACAGTACGCTAGCCTACGCTCGGGGGACGGCAACGAGGTGTCACGCCATATGCAGCGCACCCTTGGGTTGGCCGCTGGCGACGTGCGCTTCGCCGTGACCGAGCAAGGGAGCTTGACGCTATTTGACGAGTGGTGCCGGGAGCGGCGCTGTTGGGAGTGCCCCATCGGAAACTTGGCACGCGCCGAAGGGGCGGCGATCCGGGGTCAATCCTCAAACGGTTGCGTGGCAATGGTGGAGAAGGACCAGGCATGATTCGCGTTGGCATTGTTGGCTGCGGACGCATTCTTCCGGCGCATCTGCGCGGATATAAAGCGCTGCGCGACGCTGGGTACGACAACTTCCGCATCACCGGGTTGGTGGCGCGCAATCGGGCTGACGCCGAGATGTTCCGCAAGCGCGGTGAAGGACCGCCGCCGCGCAAGCCGGTGAGCAATAACCCTGGTGATCCGTTATCGGCGCCGCACATGTACGTGAACGACGTGCATCCGGACACCGTGCCGGTGGTGTATGACACGCTGGAAGCGATGCTAGCGAGTGGCCAGATCGACGCCATAGACACACCTGCGTCGGTGTTTGCCCACCACGCCGTTGCGCTGCCAGCACTCGCCGCCAGCAAACACATCTTGGTGCAAAAGCCATTTTCGGTGAGCGTGCTCGCAGGGCAACTCATGGTAGATGCTGCCAAAAAGAACAAGCTGGTCATTGGTGTCACCGAGAACGCGCGCTACGGGGCCGGAACGCGCCACGCGGCCTGGGCCATCCACAACGGCGCTATCGGCGATGTGCAGATGGTCGCGACGATAAGCATTGGCACTGGTGAATGGTCCCCTGATAAAGTAGTGGCCAACACGCCCTGGCGGCACATCGCCAAGGAAGCAGGTGGGGGCGCCACGCTTGACCTGGGCGTCCACCAGTTTCACGGCATACGTTATTTGTGTGGCGAGGTCGCCACGATGTCGGCCCAAGTGCGCACGTTCGAGCCGGTGCGCACGATGAAAGATCCTGCAACTGGCAACGTCAAGACCTATCCGGCCGATGCCGACGACGCCTACTTCGCGCTGTTCGATTTCGCCAACGGCGCTATCGGTACCGCATCGTTCACATGGGCGGGCCACGGCGACCCAATTGGATTGCCTGAGGGCCGCGTCGTGTATGGGTCCAAGGGCGCGATACTCGGTAACAGACTCCAGCGCGATGGGCAGCCGGCAATGACCGTTGGCGAGTACTTCGCGGCCCACGCTCCCCAAGACGTGCGCGCCCGCTTCTTCCCCCTTGGACTCAGCGACTCATTTGCACTCGGCTTTCACGACTTCTTCCGGGCCATTGAGACCGGCGGGCAGATGGACGCCAGTGGAGAAGAAGGCTTACGTGATGTCGCCACGGTGTTTGCGATGCTAGAGGCGTCCAACCTCAAGCAAGTCGTCGCGGTAAGCGACGTGCTGTCCGGCCGCATCCATGCCGCGCAAGACGCCATTAATCAACATTATGGGTTGCATCCGTAGCGGGAAAGAGAAAGCGGGTCACATTGCGCGCCATAGCGAGCAAGGTGATCAGCCACACGCCAATCGCGATCCACACCGTGACGTGGGCGATCGCAAGGAGAAACGCGTAGCCGGTCACCATTGCCAATTGCGCCGTGGCAGCCGTGTACATCCCTAACGGAAAGACCAGCCCCCAGTACTGCGGTGAGTAGGTGATGGGATGAGCGCGCACCACGTGACGCCACACCAGCAGGATAAGCAGGAGTGGGACCCACCACATCCCCGCTACCCAAAAGGCCAGCGAACCGAGCGACAGCACCTGCAGAACACTCTGGATGAACGGCCACTGCTGCCCATCGAGCACCAGTGTCGTTCCCGCTAAGCTGGTGATGGCAGCAGCGCCCATGTTGACCCAATACAGCGGCGTAAGGTCAGAAGGTGCCAGCTCAAAGAACGTGAAACGGTAGAACAGCAACGCTGTTATGAACAGGTACAGGACTGCCCCGAGCAAGAACGAAGCCAGCGCTGCAAATTGCCACAGCGGGTGTGCCCCAGTCGACGAAGCTGCCACCTTGGCGGCGAGCAGCGACAGCGCCTCGGTGGAGACGACGCCGAGCAACCAGGCGCCGCTCAACCCACTCGCCAGCGCTGGTTTGTCGCTCGCCACGATAATGGCGCTGAAGAAGGTGTACAGCAGCACAAGCCAGAACAGTGCAGCCACCACCCACAGGATGGATGCCACATCAGTACCACCCTGGAAAACGCTGACTTGCACACCAAGCACGCCCAGCGCCGCGACGAGTGTAAAGAACCCTGGCCCTCCGGCGTGGCTGACCAAGTCGGCCACCACCTGCCGGAAGTGCAGCGCCACGCGCGCAGCGGTGAGCACGATCAGGACGGCTGCGAACAGGATGTTGACGAGGTACAGCGTCCAAGCGAACCCGTGTTCATCGAGCAAGTTGGCGGCCAGCGACACGATGCCCGTTGCCATCACCAGCGCAAAGTAGCCGGGAAACAAGGTGGCAATACCGGAGCGTATGCGCCGCCAGCCTGCTTCCACGTATGTCGCCTGTTCACGAAGGTCAAGTAGCCCTACCGCCAGGTGGATCATAGAACACGGCACGCCGCCAGGTTGAAGGGTCATTTGCCGGAGAGGCAGTACGGCTATGGGATAAGCCAGGGCACGGGACTCAAGTCGGGCACGTTGTATCCCATCCTTATCCGCCTGGCAGAGCAAGAACTCCTCGAAGCCTGATGGCGTGCGGACTAGTCGTGTTCAGCGTTGTCCCGCACGGCTTGCATGTGGGATTCCCTTTCCACCTGAAATCGCCCGCTGCAAACATTGTGGCTAGCACCATCGTGAATGGTGTGCTGTCGTTGTTGATCGCGTTGCCTGCATGCTGGCTGCTCCGTGTCTCGCTCCAGGAACTCGTGCGTACTCTTAGAGTGGGTCGTCAGGTTTTGGATACGTTTGCGCCGCACCATGTCCAGCGACTGGTGGTGCTGGCAGGAACACTCGCTGTTTTGGTCGCTGGCCGTTTCCTGCGCCACTCTCGCGGGCCTCGAACTTCGGAGCGCGATCGGTCAGCGCGAGGTTGAGACGCCCAGCTATTAGGCAATAGCTCCCTCCAGGTGGTCGAAGCGCACTCGGTATACTCAACGGCGCGTGGCCACCACTGGCCAGGCTCAGCGGGCCCCGTAGCTCAGGTGGACAGAGCAGCGGTTTCCTAAACCGCGTGTCAGGTGTTCGAGTCACCTCGGGGCCACGACCCTTCCAAGAACGAACCCCATAGCAAGCGAACTCTTCCTCTTACCCACGTGTGAAGCAAAGGCCTCAAAGGTGACGCAGCCGGGGCACGGGATCTGGGCGTGACGGCGGACCCCTCCGTAAGGTTCCCCGCTCGGGGAACCGAGGCGACGATGAACCGCCGGCAAGAGCCGACGGGTTTGTCCCAGACGTATTACAATCACCGTTCCCTTGGCTCTCCCTCGCGCACGCGGGCGGGATGGCGAAGCCAGGGTGGGGGCCTGCTGCCAGTTTGTGTTAGCCATCCCTCGCCCAGCCCTGACAAAGCTTGCGAATGGTTCGCTGCTGGCGCCGGGTGCCCTGCACAAGGCGACGGCCAATCTGCACCCGGCGCGCTTTTTTTCGCTCTCTTCGGCATGCTCACCTGGACACCCTACTTCAACCTCGAGTTTCAGTTGGAGAAGGGTCGGGGATGAGGTCAGGTCAGGAGCCTGACATCCCGTTTACGGTACTGTGACCGCCAGCTACGGCTGGCGTAACCCGGAGGCGCAACGATGGAGGTGTGTATCTCTCTAAACAAGAGTGACGATAGCAGAAGGGGCGCATGTGATGGCGAACACTTGGACGATGGAGACGATCAAAGTCGAGGGCACACAACTGTTGCATCTCGTCAAGCAACTTCTTCACGAGGGCAACGTCCGACGCATCATCGTGAAGCAAGGAGACCAGACAATCGTCGAGATGCCCCTGACGATAGGGGTTGCAGGCGCAGCGATCAGTCCTGTACTCGCCGTTGCAGGCGTGCTCGCCGCCTTGCTCACCGATTGCACGATTGATGTCGAGCGTTTGCAGAACTCGGACGGCGCCACGAAGCTCCCACCTACAGCCGACCAGAGCACGCAGGATTCACGGGGCGAGCCCATGTCCAGCCGTGAGGTCGCTACAAAGCTCTAAGCGGCAACACAAGCCAGGTAGGTTGACCGGACGCTCGAACGACTACGCCGCGCACAAAGTACGCGCCGCCTGATGCAACCTTGTGCGCAGCGACACGCATTGCTGCAGCCCAGCCTGTGCATTGAACGCTGTTCGCTGCCACACGCCTCCCGCTTCGCTGTTGTGTCGTGTGGTCCTGGTTCCTGCCGCTTAATCACGCCTGCGTTGACCTTGAACGACGTCGCCTGGCGTTTCGGTCGGTCAGCACCGAGACGCAGCGCCTCTATGCTACGTGAAACGCGACTGGACAAACTTGTATGTCGCGTAGATGACCAGGAAGACCACGGAGATGACGACAGAAGCGATTGGGTTCAGCATTGCCGAAAACAAGACAAACAGAGCAGCGACAATGCTCACCGCACCCTCAATCACTTCCCTATTGGCCAAATCACCCATTGCGATCACATCCTTCCGGTGACACCGAGGGCTCGACAACGCCTTGGTCACCGCACGCCGAACAGCAGCACGATCATCGGCCGTCGCCAGGCGTTCAGCATGTGTAGCGCGCACGGGTTAACGCTGTAGTCGACGCTCGTAAACCGACGGTTGAAACGCCCCAATGCCGTTCGTGATCGCTGACCACCAAGACGATTGCGCGCCACGCGAAGCGGCGACAACGGGTATCGCTCTCATTGCCCCTGGCACGCTTCTTCGGCATGCGCGACTGCGCCGTGCTCTATGCTAGGCGCTGGAGCGCAGCGATGCAGCGCTGCCGGTACGAAACCAGACGGGCGAATGCGATCATGCAACCAAACATATTGCTCATCATGACGGACCAGCAACGCTGGGACACCCTGGGCTGCTACGGCAACCCCGTGATCGAGACCGCCAACCTGGACTTCATCGCCGCCGATGGCACGGTCTTCACCCATGCCTACTCCGCCGTCCCCTCCTGCACGCCAGCGCGCGCCATGCTCCTCACCGGCATGGACCAGTGGCACACTGGCGTCCTCGGCATGGGCAGCGGCCAGCCCCCCTGCGCCTATCTCGAGCATACGCTCCCGCAACAACTCGCCAATGCCGGTTACCACACGCAAGGTGTCGGCAAGATGCACTTCTCGCCACAGCGCTCCCTGCAAGGCTTTCACAACACCGTGCTCGACGAGTCGGCGCGGACCGAAACGCCAGGCTTCCTCTCCGACTACGCGCAGTGGTTCCAGCAAAACCGCACCGCCGATTACGATCGCTACGATCACGGCATCGACATGAACTCCTGGATGGCCCGGCCCTATCACCTGCCAGAAACCCTACACGCCAGCAACTGGACCGTTACCGAGTCGATCCGGTTCCTGGAACGCCGTGATCCAACGCGACCGTTCTTCCTCAAAACGTCGTTCGCCCGACCCCACTCACCGTACGACCCGCCTGGCTATTACTTCGATCTCTATCAACAAAAGGACATGCCCGAACCAACGATCGGCGGCTGGGCTGGCATGCACGACGTGCCGCACGACGCCAAAAGTCCGAACGCCTGGCGCGGCAAACGCTCTCCCGAAGAAATCCGCCGAGCGCGCGCCGCCTACTATGGGCTGATCACCCACATCGACCATCAGATCGGCCGCTTGCTCCGCTGGCTCCAGCAACACCAACTGTTCGAAAATACCGTCATCATCTTCCTGTCCGACCATGGCGATATGCTCGGCGACCACAACCTCTGGCGGAAGACCTATGCCTACGAAGGCTCCGCCCACATTCCGCTGATTGTTCGGCTGCCCAGGGACGTACGCGCGAACGTGCAACCGCAAGTGGATGCGCCCGTTGGCCTGCAAGACATCTTGCCGACCATCCTGGATGCCGCCAACGTGCCAATTCCCAGCAGCGTGGACGGCGCGAGCCTGCTGCCGCTCATCCGTGGCGAGCAGGTCGACTGGCGGCCCCACCTGCACGGCGAGCATTGCACGTGCTACAGCGAGGAGCAAGAGATGCAGTACCTCACCGACGGGAACTGGAAATACATCTGGTTTCCACGGCTCGGCACGGAGCAACTCTTTCACCTGGTACATGATCCCGGTGAAAAGGTCAATCTGGCCGCTAACGGCGCCTATATCGAGGCGCTGTCGAACTGGCGGCAGGAACTTGTGCGGGTGCTGTCGCCGCGCGAAGCCGGGCTTACTGCTGGCGACCAGCTCGTGTGCCAGGCTGGCAAGCCGTATCTGCTCTCACCTGCGTCGCACAACCGCATTCGGCGCGCCACGCCGTAGGTGAGCGCCCTCATCCCCAACCCCTTCCCCCAACTCTGGTGGAAGGGGCGAAGCGGCGTTCTTCGCGATCGCGCTCGCTCTTTTCGCAATAGTCCTGCCCACGCGCAGCATTGACAATTTCCGCCTGCTATCGCCCTCCGCGCCGTCACTCGCTACCCTACAGGTGTTCACGTGGTTACAGCTTAAGCACGAGGTGGCGCATGCCAGGTTTGGACCGCAACGAAACCCAACCGCTGCACCCAATTACCGACCTGCCTGGCCCCACGCTGACGTTCGACTTCCCTGGTTTTTCCATTGGCGTCGCGGAATATGCGGAGGGGCCGACCGGCTGTACGGTGTTCCACTTCCCGGCCGGCGCCGCCACCGTCATCGATACACGCGGTGGCAGCGTGGGCAAGGCGGGAGACTACGAGTGGAACCACGCCATCTGCTTTGCTGGCGGCTCCCTCTACGGACTCGCTGCAGTAGCCGGTGTGGCAGAAGAGCTCTTTCGACGCAACGAGAAGCCGCTGGAACTGTTCAATCTGGTATCGGGAGCGATCATCTACGACTTCTGGAAACGAAACAACTTGATCTATCCAGACGCCGCGTTGGCGCGAGCAGCGCTCGCGGCGGCCCGACCTGGCATTTTCCTGCTGGGCCGGCGCGGCGCAGGTCGATCAGCTGGCGTCGGCGGCGTGTTCGACCTGGCGAAAAGTGAGGCGAGCGGCCAGGCTGGCGCCTTCAATCAGGTTGGACTCACCAAGCTCGCGGTCTTCACAGTCGTCAACGCGCTTGGCGTGATCGTCGATCGACAGGGCCAGATCGTGCGTGGCAACCGCGACCAAACCACCGGCCAGCGCACCACGCCGCGAGAGGAGCTCCAGGGTCGCATCGAGCGCGGCGAATCCACATCGGTCTCCGACGGCAACACCACGCTCACGCTCGTGGTCACCAATCAGCGACTGCCGCGACGGGAACTGACGCAGTTCTCCCGGCAGGTCCATTCCTCGATGGCCCGCGTCATCCAGCCCTTCCACACCATCATGGATGGCGACATCCTCTACGCGGTGACCACCAACGAAGTGGAGAATCCCGCGATCACGCCGGTGGCGCTGGGCATGCTGGCCTCGGAAATGCTCTGGGACGCCATCCTCGACATGACCGCCATTGTTGCGGGCAGCGAAGGAACCGAGCGCTAGGGACTCACCAGGACCTCGCGCCATTCCACCACCCGCCAGCGTGCCACAGCCCCGTTCAGCACAAAGGGATCCCCCTGGGCAAAGGACTCCGCTGCCTCCCTGGTGGTGAAGACGGCCAGCGCGCCTTCCGAGCCGCCGGGCCCAAGAGGTCCGATCATCAGCACCGTGCCGCGCGCCTGAAACTCCCGGATATGCGCGCTGTGCGCCGGAAAGAACTGCGGCGCTTTAGCGACGGTCTCGGCGTTGGGATCGTAGAACAGCACATACTTCACGATATTCCCCCTTCCCAGAGCCTGGTAACCAGCTCCGGAGCGCCGGTTACGGTCAGCGTGACGCAGCCTACAGGCTCGCCCCGCCGTCGATCTTGACGGTCATGCCGGTGGTCAAACTGAACCCGGAGGCCAGATCAAGCACCACTTCGCCGATATCAGCGGAGTTGGTCACCCGCCCCAGCGGCGTACCGGCGGCGGCCCGCTCCACGCGCTCCGACCGGCCCGTGTTCCACGGTGAGTCCGCCATGCCGGGCGCGATGGCGTTGACGCGGAGTTCCGGAGCCACCGCGCTGGCGAGGCCCTTGGTGAGCGCGATCACCGCCGCCTTCGACGCGCCGTAGGCAATGCTGCTGCCCTTGCCAGAGAAGCCGGCCATGGACGCGATGTTGATAATACAGCCCTTGGCAGCGCGCAGGGCAGGGGCCGCGGCGCGCGTGCAACAGAACAGCCTCTTGACGTTCACCGCATAAATGCGATCCCACTTGTCCTCGGTCATGCTGTCGAAGTCGGCCAGATCGATAAAGAACGTGGTCGCCGCGTTGTTGACGAGGACATCGGGCTTGCCAAAGTGCTGCACGAACTCCGCAACCATGGCGCGCACGCGCGGCTCGTCGGACACATCGCCCTGGAGCAGCAGGCTCTTGCAACCGAGTTTTTCTATAGCCTCGAACGTGGCCTTTGCCCCCGACTCCGACTTGGCATAGTTGATGCCAATGCCTGCTGCGCCTTAGCGCGCGAACGCGATCTCGGACCCGGCAACATCAGCGCTTGGCGCATCGAGGTCCGGGGCAGTAGCGGCCTGAATGCGCGCCTAGTCGCCATGTTTATAGCTCCGGGGCAGGAGACTAGGCGCCTATAGAGCCGTCAGGTGGCTGAGCCAAGGTTTCCGAAACTCGCGTGGCCCCCAATATGAGTACTTTAGGACTACGGAAGCTGACGCTGCATCCCAGAACTAGTCGATAGACCAGTTGCCGTTGAATACGCCGACCATGACGGGGTACGTGCCGGCGGTACCGGGCGACGTCCAGGCATAGCTGTACGACGCCGACCCGTTGTGCTTGAAAGATTGGTTGGCAAACGTCTTCTGGCCAACTTGGTGCATGGACGGGTCGTAGACCTCAATATCGATGTTGCCACGAGTCAATGCAGTGCCGGTATCGGTGATCATGACGCGGAGCGTAAACACCGTCCCTGGTTTTCCACTCGAAGGCGACGCTCTTGTCACGTCCTTGAAGGCCGGGGTTCCAGCCGGTGTCGCTGTAGGCTTCGCTGTCGCGGTGGCCGTCGGACCAGTGGATGGTGTCGACGTAGCGGTTGGCGCAGGACTTGCCGTCGATGTTGGGCTGGCTTTGGGTGTCGACGTAGCGGTTGGTGCAGGACTTGCCGTCGACGTAGGACTGGCGGTAGGCGAGTTGCCGATCGGTAGCGGACCATTCTTGTAATAGGTTTGTGCTTCCATCCGGATATACCCGCCGTCATCGTCGGACACGGTGCTCGTGTGCGTGTTGCAGATCTGACCGCTGCTCAACC
>JANWJO010000077.1 GCA_025449435.1 Chloroflexota bacterium
GCTGGTGCAACCGGTCCTCCATCGCCGCGCTGAGCAAGTCGAGCCGGCCAGTGCCGAGGGCTGCGACGAGCAGCGCGCTGCGCCCGACATTGAACACGCCATCCGCCAGCGGAATGGTGGACGGCAGCGCCGCCCGTGCCGCACTGGTGGCCACCGCGTAGTCGGGCACAAATACCACCGCGCATAGGTCCGGTGGTGTGTGGATGCGTAAGGCCTGAACGACGCCGTTGACACTGGTGGCCACGGCACAGCCGCCCAGGATGGCGGCACTGGTGTTATCGGCGTGGCCCTCGATGGCCGCCGCCAGCGTGAGCAGACGTGACTCACCGAGTTGTTGCCCCGCTAACACCTCAGCGAGGCGCAGACCGGCCGCGATCGCCGAGGCGCTGCTGCCCAGTCCTCGGCCGAACGGCACATGGTTCTCCAAACGCAGCGCCAGGGGCGGGCGGTCGACGCCCAGTTCCGCACATGCGCGGTCACATGCGATTAGCACCAGGTTGCGCGTGCCGGAGTTGAGCTCGTGATGGCCTTCGCCCACCACCGTGCAGCTATCGGCGGTGGCCACCTGCGCCTCGATGTGGTTGTATACGCTCAAAGCGATGGCGGCGCAATCAAAAGCGCTCCCCAAGTTGGCCGTCGACCCGGGCGAGATGATGCGAATAGGCGCCGTCAAAAGGTCAACTTCCTCTGCCGCATGCGAATACTCTCCACGATGCCCACGGCAATCAGACACATCACCAGCGAGCTACCTCCGGCACTGATGAACGGCAGTGGGATGCCCGTCACTGGCATGATCTGCAAGTTCATGCCGACATTGACGAATGCCTGGAACAGCAGCATCCACATCACGCCTACGGCCACCAGCCGGCCGTACAAGTCGCGCGCTACCAACGCTGCGTTGAGAATGCGCGTGAGCAAAAGCGCCAGGAAGAAAAACAGCAGCAAGCAGCCCAGAAACCCTAATTGTTCGGCGATCACGGCGAAGATGAAGTCACTTTGTTGTACGCGCAGGAAGCTAAGCTGGCTTTGCGTTCCGTGGAGCCACCCCTGCCCCAACCAGCCACCCGAGCCGATGGCGATGCCTGCCTGGATGATGTTATACCCCGCCCCCTGTGGATCGGCTTGCGGGTCCAAGAATATCGTCAGCCGTGCCAGTTGGTAGCTCTTCAGTAAATGGATGGCGAGTGGCGTAATGGCGCCACCAATCGCCGCCAACAGCAGGACGTGCCGCATGCGCATGCCTGCCGTGAGCGCCATGCCCAGCCACAGTGCCATGTACACCAGCGCCGTCCCCAGATCAGGCTGCGGAAACACCAGCGCTGCCGGCACCACTGCCATCACAAAGCTCAGCACCACTATCCGGAAGGTACGGATCTTTTCATCGGCGTCGGCGAGCAGCTTGGCGAGCGTCAAGATCAAGATCAACTTGCCGAATTCCGACGGCTGCACCTCAAACCCGGCCAGCGTGAGCCAGCGTTGTGCGCCTCCCGTAGTGTGGCCGATCACGAGCACCGCCGCGAGCAAAACCAGGTTGAGCACGAGCAGCGGCCAGAACAGCGTCTGATAGTAGTGGTAGTCGAACACACACGCGATGCCAAACAGCACCAGACCGAAGAGTGCAAAGCCCGCTTCTTTCACAGCCGCCGAGTGCGCGGCGTCCAGGGCGCCCGGCGAGGCTAGCGCGGCATAGATCATCAAGACGCCGAACGCCGCGAGCAGGATGCTCACCGTGAGCAAGACAGGGTCGAAATCACGTAGAAGCTTAAGGGCCATGCGGTGCTTCCATCGTTACGCCTGGCTTGAGTGCCGCCTGGAAGACGGCCCGAGCCACTGGCTCAGCCGCCGCAGGGTCCGACCCGCCTGCCACAAGCACAGTGACGACCAGTTGCGGGTCGTTAGCCGGGCCGTAGCCAGTCCACCAGGAATCAAGGCCGCTTTCGCCCAAGCCAGTCGACTCGGGCGCGGCTGGTCCGCCCGTGCCCGCCAGTTGCAGCCCTGCCACCGTAACACCGTGCGCTGGACCGGTAGCCACGTTGTCGGCAAGCCCAGCACGCACCGCTGCAAGCGTTTGTTGGTTGAGCGGCACACGGCGCAGCGCCACGGATTTGAGTTGTGACACTACCGTGCCATCCGGCGCGATCACCCGTTGCACCAGCAGCGGCTGCCACGCCGTGCCGCCATTGGCCAGGATGGCCATGGCTTCGGCGAGCTGCACTGGCGTCACTGCCAGCGGCCCAGCCCCACCAGCCACAAGATACGTGTCGGTCTGCGTCCAACCCGTATTGAATGCTGCCTGCTTCCATTTGGCATCTGGAATGAAGCCCGCGGCCTCGCTCCCCACCTGGATCTGCGTGCGCTGGCCGAAGCCAAACGCAGCGAGCCAGCGCAGAATGCCCGTCTCGCCTAACCCGGCGGCTGGGAATTCTGGTTGCCCTATCACGCCGCCGGCCAGGATATAGGCCAGGGTATCGCAGCCACTGCCTAATGCCTGGCTGAGTGTGAGCTGTCCCACCGGCGCTGCACCGGATGTGAAGAAGTCCCAGCCATTCTGCTCGATCTTGGCCGGACAGCGCAGCGATAAGCTGGCCGGCACGACACCATCTTGGACCGCCCCGGCGGTGATGAACGGCAACACCTGGTTGCCGGGTGGATATTGCGCTGCCACGGCGTGGTCCACAAGCGGGTGAGTAGGGTCGGTGTTGAGGCGGTTCCAATCGGCCTGGCTGACGCCGCGTGAGAACAGATTGTTGTCAAACGATGGCGAGGTCACCAAGGCCAGCACGGCCCCATTGCGCGGATCGAGTGCCACCACTGCGCCGCTGGTGGACCCCGATTGTTTCATCGCGGCTTGCAGCGCCTGGTAGGCCGCACGTTGCACCGTGGCGTCTACTGTCAATTCCACGCTGTTCCCCGCCACCGGCGCATCCGACTTGAGGACGTTGAGCACGTTGCCGTTCGCATCGATCGCCACCGTGTCGTGGCCCAGCTGGCCGCGCAGGGGCGTCTCATACTGCTGCTCAATGCCCGATTGTCCCACCAGTGCATCGATCGCATACGGCTGGTCGGTGGTCTTGCTGGCGGTATATTGTTGGGCGTCGATCTGGCCCATGTAGCCCAGGATGTTGGAAAACTCCGGCCCGTCGACATAGCTGCGCGTGGCCACCGCTTGCACCACGATGCCCGGCAGGTCTTCATCGTGCGCCAGCAGGTTGAACGCCATGTCACGGGGCACGCTTGTGATCAAATCAACAGACGCGTCCCCGTTATTGCGGGCGTCTTGAACCGTGAGTTCCATCTGGCTCAGGTTGGCGCCGGTCAGTTGTGCCAGCAGCGCGAGCACGCCGGTGGTGCTCGCTGGGGGCAGGTCTTGCGGATACGCCGATACGGCCCAGTCCGGCGCGTTTTCCACCAGTTGCTGGTCGTAGCGATCGTAGATGATGCCTCGTGGTGGCTCGACGGTCTCAATGCGCACGTGGTTTTCGGTGGCCAATTGTTGCATGGCTGGGCCTTCCACGATCTGCAAGTACCACAGCCGCGCCGTGAGCGTGCCGACCGCGAGTACGATGGCCAGGCGCGCATAGAGCACGCGTCGTGCGCGCACCTTGTCCAGGCTGATATCCGGCCCGGGTACGGTGCGCCGCCGCCGGAAGCGGTTCCAGGGCATCACGAGATGACCCCTCCCCCGACCCCTATGCCGCACCACTTGTTGTTGCCCATAACTCCATCAGGTGGTGGTATGAAGGGGCGGAAGGGGGTGGGGTTCGTGACTGCTTCCACCCTGTCATCCCGGGAACGTGGCGACGAGCCGCATGCGGCGGGCCAGGCTTCCACACACGTAGGCAGCAGGAATGGCGAGGAGCCCGTTGACGATGAGGCTTGGAGCGATCACCCACGCCATCGCTGATGGCCAGTCCACGCTCTCGTGCAACGTTTGCATGCCGATCAAGATGGAGCCATCGTACGCCAGTGTCGCTACTGCCGCCGCGACGATGTACAGACCCACACCGCCATACAGCACGGCGTGCTTCCACCAACCAATGACCAGAAGCGCGATGAGTAACGCCACCGCAGAGAGCCCCAGCGGCGCGCCAGAACCTAGATCGAGCACGAGTCCGCTGAGCGCAGCGATGGGCACCAGGGTGGTGCCACCGAGCAGGAGCGCCCAGGTCGAGAGCGCCACCAGCACAATGTCGGGCATGACGCCAAACGGCCGGATGTGCGGCATCCAGGTCACTTGCAACAACGCCAGGGCAACAAACCCTACGAACAGAGCAGCGCGCATCAGCTTTTTGCTGGCGCTGGCTGGGCGTAGCCGGTGACGATCAGCACCGACTGGTCATTTTGGAGGTCAGCCGCCGCGTCGAGCACCGCCACTTGAAACATGTCCACTGGGCGCTGCCGGATTTGCCGGATGCGGCCGATCGGCAGGTCACGAGGGAATGTGCCGCCCAAGCCGGACGTCATCACCCAATCACCTTCGCGCAGTGGCGCGGTGGCTTGCACATCGGTGAGTACAATGCCCACACCAGGTTGCGAGGTCACGATGCCGGTCGGTTCCGCCGCACCAGAGTTCACATAGGCCGCGAACTCGATAGCCGGACTATCAATGGGCAGCACGACCGCGATGTGTGCACCCACCCGGCTCACCCGCCCGACCACACCGGCTGCATCCACCACTGCCATGCCAACCTGTATGCCATCCGAACCACCCTGGTCCAGCGTAAGGGTTTGCTGAAAGTTATCGGGACCGCGCGCAATGATCGTGGCGGGGTGGTAGCTCAGTGCGGCGTGTGACTGCGCGAAGCCCAACAACTGGCGCAGGGCGACGTTCTCGCGGCCCATGGCTTCCAGTTGCAAGTTCTGCGCCTGTAGGCGCGCATTGTCGGCGCGCAACTGCTGGTTCTCGCCGTTGAGCTGGCCAATGGAACTGATCGTGCTCCATACCCCGCTCGTGCCGCCAGCGATACCGGACAGGAGGGTTGAAGCGGGTGCAATGGCCGCCCCACCGAACGATTGGTAGCGGCCAATCACATCAAGGCTATCCAATGCCAGCAAGACGAACATGATCATGAGCACGGCGGAAACCCACCGCAGGAGATGCTGCGCGCGCATGGGCTAGCGGGCTCCCCACGACTGGGTAACCCGGATGCCACGTGCAGCCGGGTGCGAGGCTGACACCTGTAACAAGCTCCCTTCGCTCCCTCGCCTAGAAGTTGGTGTGCCTGCGAGACGGAAGAGGGCCAGCCGGTCC
>JANWJO010000078.1 GCA_025449435.1 Chloroflexota bacterium
ACGTCTGGCGCGGTAGAAAACATCGACCTCCGGCTGACGGTGTTGCGCACGCTGGATGGGTTTCGCGTGACTGTCCCCAATGCCACGGTGTTCACCTCTGTCATCACCAACCAATCGTCGCCGGCTGGCCGCAGTTGGTTGCTGGTGGTAACGCTGCCTCCCGCGGCGGCGAGCCTAGATGGGTTGCAACGCGCCGTGGAACGGGTAGCCGCGCACACCATGCCCGAGGGCTTGCCACCGGCGGTGGTGCTGCAGTCGCTGTCGGAGAAGGGAGCCGTCGCGCACGTGCGGCTCAATGTGCCGGATATCACCGCGGTGAGTGCCGCGATGCTGGCCTTGCGTGCGGAGCTGCCGCTGGCTCGAGTGAGCCTGCCGGAAGCTCCGGCTATCCCCGACAACTTGCCGGTTCCTGCCGCGCCACCGGTGCGCCGGCGCATCACGCGCGACCCGGTGGGCCGCGTCGCAACACCAGCCAGTCGCGCCGTCGCTGGCACCACGTCCTCAGACAGCGAGGATGTCGGCGGAGCCGGGTGAGGGGTCGTGGTGATCGTCAAGCCAGCGCGCCAGTTCGTCACGCGCAAAGCGTGGCAGTGGCATCACGCGGTCGCCGTCGACCAGGGTGCATCCGTGCGCCCGTTCTACCAATGTTCCGCAAGCTACGGCGGGCACGTGCGCATCGCCCAACGCCCGTAAGCAGGCATCAACGAGTCCTGGCGGTACGGCAATGAGCAAGCAGCCTGACGACAACAACCCCATCAAGTCCAGATGGAGCGATGCACATATGCTTAGCGTCTCAGGCGCCGCGAGTTGAAGCCAGGCCGGATGCAGCACGGCGCCCACTTGGCTGGCTACAGCTAGCTCCAGGACGGCAGTGGCAAGCCCGCCTTCTGTCAAGTCGTGCAGCGCGTGGGCGTACGGCGCGGCTGCTATGGCGGCGGCCAGTACACTTATGCCAACCCGATCCACGAGATTCGCTGCCTGTCCCAGCGCTACATCGGTCCAGCCAGCGTGCCGGAGTTGTGGTGCGGCTTCGCATGCCAGGCGGCTGGTCCCTGCTGCGCCCACCGAACCAGTGAGCACAAGGGTGTCGCCTACCTGCCCACTGGAGGTTCGCCGGAGGCCTGCGGCCGCCACGGTCCCCAACATGCACCCTGACACGAGCGGCCAGCGTACGCTGGCGCTCACCTCGGTATGCCCTCCCACCAGCGTGATGCCCAATGCCGTGCAGGTACTGGCGATGTCCGACAGTAGCTGCTGGGCCACCAGACTGTCTGTTCCTGCTGGCAACAACACGGTGGCGAGGAACCAGCGGGGTGTGCCGCCGCGTGTGGCGACGTCATTAGCGTTAAGGTGTACGGCGTACCAGCCAGGTCGGGCCGTTGGGAAGGTTACCGGGTCGGCGGCAGCGACGAGTAGCGCCTCTGGCTCAACGTCGATGACAGCAGCGTCTTCACCCGTGGCCGGCGGCACCACGAGGTCGGCATCGCGTGGCAAGCTGCCCAGAAACTGTTCCAGCATGCTGGCAGGTAACTTTCCCAGCGGCAATGACTGCGCCATGATGCTTTCCAATCGTGAGATGGCTGAATCTCCCTGTCAGGGTATCCGCGGAAATAGCGGCTTGGGCGCCTCCAGCCGCTGGTCGAACGCACTGGTGCCCCACGCACTACAGCCCGGGCTCTCCAGACCTAATCGGGTTGCAATCTGCGCCGACGTTGCTGGCAAGAACGGCGCCAGGTGGTAACCCACAAGGCGAACCGCCTCAATGAGCTCGGCGAGCACCGCATCGAGAACGGTAGTATCTCCTCCACCTGTTTGTTGCTCGGCTTTGGCCAGTTGCCACGGAGCTGATCGTTCTACAAACCGGTTCGCGGCGGTCACCAGTTCCCAAGTGGCCGCCAGCGCCGCCCGAAAGTCGCACACCGCCAGTGCACCGCGCACCTGTCCATCCAGCTTGCCGGCGATGGTGCGTAGTGGCGAGGGCGCTTCGCTACGATTGAGCGGCGGTACCGCGCCGTCTCGGTAGCGCACCACCAATGTGACCGCCCGCTGCACGAGATTGCCGAGGTCATTGGCGAGGTCCTGGTTGTACCGGTTGACCAGACGGCTTTCGGTAAAGTCGGCGTCTTCGGTGCGCGCCGGCTCGCGCAGCAGCCAGTAGCGCAGCGCATCGGTCCCATACCGACTCACGAGGTTCAGGGGGTCGATGGTGTTGCCCAGGCTCTTACTGATCTTCTGGCCATTGACCGTCAGATACTCGTGTACCCAGATGGTCGTGGGCAACGGCTCGCCCGCTGAGAGCAACATGGCTGGCCAGTACACGGCGTGGAAGCGCAGGATCCCCTTGCCGATGACATGTAGCCGCTCGCCCCGTCCACGCCAGTAGCGTTCGTACAGCGGGCCGTCAATGGCATAGTCGAGAGCCGTCAGGTAGTTGATCAGGGCATCCCACCAAACGTACATCACCTGGGACGGGTCGCCTGGTACGGGGATACCCCAGCCGCGTGCCCGCGTGGTTGAGCGGGAGACGCTGAAATCGGTAAGGCCGGCGTCGATGAAGCGCAGTACCTCGTTGCGCCGGGTTTCGGGCAGTACGGTCAACCGGCCGGAGGCAATGGCCTTGCGCACCGCCGGCGCGTAGCGCGACAGGCGGAAGTGCCAGTTGTCTTCCTCAACTACCTCTGGCACCGTGAGATGTTCGGGGCAGCAACCGTTCACGAGTTCATCGGGCGTATAAAACTGTTCGCAGCCGGTGCAATACAGTCCTCGATAGGGTGCCTTGTAGAGGTCGCCGCGCTGGGCGCAGATGGTCCATAGTTTCTGTGCCCCTGCAGCGTGGCGGGGGTCAAAGCTGGTGCGGATGAATTGGTCAAACGAGAGATTGAGCGGTTCGCTCAGCGCCTGGAAGTCGCGTGAACGCAGCGCTACAAATTCGGCGACCGGTAAGCCAGCGGCTTCGGCGGCCAGCACATTTTTGAGGCTATTTTCGTCGGCGCCGGTTAGGGCATACACGTCTTGACCAAGCTGGCGTCGGTGGCGCGCCAGGGTATCGGCTTGCACGAGTTCCAGCGCAAATCCCACGTGCGGTTTGGCGTTGACGTACGGGATCGAGGTAGTGATATAGCAGGGATCGGGCATGGCGATATACACTCCACTTCACACATGCCGCTGCCCAGAGCACAGCAGGGCAGCGGAACACAACGCGGCTGAACGCGCGGTTGTAGCGATGTGCGCCCCTAGTTGCAGCCAGCGACGCGCGGCAGCACTAGGGGCGAGGCATGCCCATGGACATGGTGAAGTCAGTTGGGGTGGGTTGGTGTTGGAGGCATGTGTGAGGCGACAACGTCATGGTATCTGCGCCTCCAGTGCTCTCTCTAGCAGGTATGGTACCAGCACGCAGGGCGTCAAGCCTGGGCTTAGCGCCGTGTTGAGCGAGCTTTGACCTGCCGGCTCGTCCTCTCGTACACTGCACGGAACCGAGCGAAAAACGTGAGCCGGCAAGCGCAGCGTGAAGAGCAGCGACGATGAAGCGAACTTGGCAACCAAAGCGCATACCGCGCAAGCGGGACCACGGGTTCATGAAGCGAATGTCCACTCACGACGGTCGACGGGTACTGGCCCGCCGCCGCCTTAAGGGCCGTACGCGCCTCACCGTAGTCTGAACACGAATCGCCGTACGTGCGCGTGCGCCAGCCAGTAATCACTGCGCTGGCAGCGAGGAGTGGGGGCCGCCGTGGACCGGGAACACCGAGTCCGCCAGCGTGCCGACTTTACCCACGTGCAACAAAGCGGCCAGAAGTTGAGGCATCCGCTCATGCGCGTTCAGTGGCACAGCAACGCGCTGCCGCTGACGCGCTTTGGCTTTGTCGTAAGCAAGCGCGTCGCTGGCGCGGCGCACGAACGCAACCTGGTGCGCCGGCGCTTACGCGAACTGGCGCGCGCGGCCCTGCCGGACGTGCGAACCGGCGTGGACGTTGTAGTGATCGCCCAGACCGCCGCCCGCACGGCCACCTTTCAGGAGTTGCGTCTCGCGCTTGCCCAGCTGTTGTTGCGCGCGCAACTCCAACGCCAGCAAGATGAACACGCATGAGAAGTCTGGCGCTGGCGGCGATTCGAGGCTACAAGCACTGGCTATCGCCGCTGTTCCCGCCCTCCTGCCGGTTCGAGCCCACGTGCTCTACCTATGCGTATGAGGCGATCGAGAGGTATGGTATATTCCAAGGAGGCGCGAAGGCGCTCTGGCGTATCTTGCGATGTCAACCATTCAGTAGGGGTGGGTATGACCCGCTCCGGTAAGTCGGGATGTGGCCTCCTCATTCCGTCCCTACATTGTCTACACGGTATGAACAACTATAGAGGAGGCAAACCCACCCTTGGGTGACCTATGGCGCAGCATCGTCATCGACCCCATGATGACGGCTTTGGATTTCATCGCCGCCCACACCGGTAGCTACGCCATCGCGATCGTGTTGTTCACGATCGCGGTCAAGCTCGTGTTGCTGCCACTCACTATCAAGCAACTGCAGAATGCCCGGAAACAGCAGGTACTCGCGCCCCTCATGGCCGAGGTGCGGGCCAAACATGGCAGCGACCGGGTCAAGCTCAATGCAGAGATGATGGCCCTGTACAAGGAGCACGACGCCAACCCCATCGCGGGCTGCCTGCCCATGTTCATCCAGTTGCCCATCCTTATCGGCCTGTACAACGCCCTGTATACCGACCTCAATGACTCCGCTCACCTGGTACAGGTGGGTGCGAGCACTGGCTTCCTGTGGGTGCACAACCTCGCCCTACCTGACTTCTGGAGCGTGACGCCGCCAGGCGCGACCGTCGCCGTGTTCAACGGCCTGTTCATTCTGCCCTTGCTGGCTGGCGGGTTCCAGTGGATCCAGCAACGAATGATGATGAACAACACCCCCAACATGGATCCCCAGCAAAAGATGATGAATCAGATGATGCAGTTCATGCCGCTGATGGTCATCTTCTTCGGTTTCCGCTTTCCCGCTGGCCTGGCCATTTACTGGGTCACCTCCACACTCGTCGGCATCGTGCAGCAATACTTCATCAATGGGTGGGGGTCACTGGCCGACATGATTCCGGCGCTGCGGCGCTATCAACCTGCCTACGTTACCGCCGGCCGCGTCATTCGTGGTCCAAGCGCTGGGCCCAGCACACCAACGCAGAAGCTGAGCCTGCGGGCTGGCACGTCGGAAGGGGATTCTGGCACGAGCGATCGAGCTGCCGACCAGCAGCGTGGTGCGAGCAAAGCGCCGCGTGTGCAGCAGTCCAATCGCCGGCCGGTTGTCAACGCGACGCGCCCCACCGGGCCGCGCAAACAGGGGAGTAGACGCTAAACATATGGAGCGGGTCGAGTCGACCGGGCGAACGGTCAATGAAGCGATTGAACACGCATTAGTACGGTTGCAGACCACACGGGACCACGTCGATGTGGAAGTGTTGCACGAGGGGAGCCGGGGCATCCTCGGCATCGGCGCGGAAGACGCCCGCGTGATTGTGAGCTTGATCGAGACAGCGAGCGCCGCCACGGTTGCTCCCGCCGCGGTCGCCGAAGCGCCAGACTCCACACCTGCCGCCACGCGCCCACGGCCTGCAGCGCGGATGCCCGCGGGCACAGCCCCAGCACCGCGCCGGTCTGACGGCGCGCTCGCTGATGACGTTGCCGAGGTGCGGTCCCCGGAGTACGACGAGGACAGCAATGCCGAGATGGAGGCGGTCGCCAGTGACGAGCTGGTGGATACGTCGGTCGATACCGTGAAGCACCTGCTCGACCTGCTCCACCTGCCCGCCGAGGTCGACGTGCGCAGCCGTTCGTACCCGCTCACGCTTAACATCCGTGGCCAGGGGATGGGCATCCTCATTGGCCGGCACGGCGATACCCTGGGTTACGTCCAATTCATGGTGAATCATCTGGTGAGCCGCCAGATTGGCCGCTGGACCCGTGTGGTCGTCGATGTCGAAGACTACCGGCTGCGGCGCGAACAGACGGTGCGCGACATTGCCAGCCGTGTGGCCGAGCGTGTACGGCGCACACGTCAGGCCATCACGTTGGAGCCGATGCCCGCCAACGAGCGGCGTATCGTCCACCTCACTCTCCAGGGCGACCGGTTTGTCGCCACGCATAGTGTCGGCGAAGGTGACGCACGCAAAGTGGTCATCACGCCACGCGGCCGATGACGACCGGTACGCCAGCAACGCCCGCCGGCAACTGGACGCCCCAGTTCGTCGTGCTCGGCACTATCACTCGCGACCTTATTCCGGGCGGCTACGTGATCGGTGGAACCACGTCCTACGCCGCTATCACCGCGCATCGCCTTGGCTATCGCGCGGCCATCGTCACGGCGGGTGCGCCACCGGAAGCCACGGTTCTGGAAGCTGAAGGTGTCAGGGTGTTTTCGGCCCCCTCGCCTGCCTATACGGTGTTCGAGAACGTGTATCAGGGGGGGCTGCGCCAGCAATACCTACGTTCGCGCGCTGCCGATGTGACCGTGGCAGGCATGCCCGAAGCCTGGACTCGTGCTCCCGTCGTCCACCTCGGGCCGCTGACGCAGGAAGTTGACCCGGCGCTCGCCACGCACTTTCCTGACGCGCTGATAGGCGCCACGCCGCAAGGCTGGCTGCGCAAATGGGACGCCGAATTCCGCGTCGGTTGGACGCCGTGGGCGGACATCGACCGCGCGGTGGAGTACATCGATGCCCTGGTGTTTAGCGAGATGGACGTCAACCGCGACGAGGCCGTCATCGAGCGCTATGCCAGAGCTGCCCGGCTGGCCGTGGTCACGCGCGGCGAGCTCGGTAGCGATGTTTACCTCAAGAACCGCGTGGAGCACATGCCCGCCTATGCTGCGCAGGAAGTGGAGCCCACTGGCGCCGGCGACGTGTTTGCTGGCGCGTTCTTCTTGAAGTATGCCGAGACGCGCGACCCAGTGGTAGCGGCTGATTGGGCCAACTGCGTCGCGTCGTTTGCCGTGGAAGGTCCGGGAGTGTCCACCATTCCCACGCTCGATCAGGTCATGCAGCGCCAGCGCACCGGTCCGCGGGCGCTGCGAGTGGCGAACCGGCTACGCTAGCGGCGTTGAATGCTCGGTAGCGTGGGCGCTTTTGACGCGCTCGCTATTGATGTACTGGTCGGCAGCCGCCTTGAGCGTGCCCAACCCCAGCGTGGCACAGCGCGCTCGCGAGATCACGACCTCGCGGCCCATGTGGTCCATGAACGCTTCGAAGTCCATGCCCTGCACTTCTTCGGGCGTCTTGCCGATAGCCATCTCGGTGAGCATCGAGGCGCCGGCCTGGCTGATGGTGCAACCTTGCCCCTCATAGGTCACCTTGGTGATCGTGCCGTCGTCACCCACGCGCAGATACATCGTCACGATGTCGCCGCAGCCAGGGTTACCGCCGTCGGCGTGGCCGTCGTTCGGCTCGAGCGTACCCTTGTTGCGCGGATGCTGGTAGTGGTCCAGAATGTCTTCAATGTAGGCTTGGCGATCCACGAACAAGACTCTCTCTACATGGTTGCAGGGGCGGTTACCCCACGAGATATAGTGTACCGCCCCTGGCAAACCGCTCGACTTGCCGGTTACCTCTCGATCGGGGCGTTGACCAGCGAGCCCCACTCGGTCCACGAGCCGTCATAGTTCTTGACGTCCTGGCGGCCAAGCAAGTAGTGCAAGACAAACCAGGTGTGCGACGAGCGCTCGCCAATGCGGCAATAGGCGATGACGGGCTTGTCGGCTGAAATGCCCTTGCCCTCGTAGAGCGCCGTCAGGTCGTCAGCCGACTTGAACGTGCCGTCGGCATTGGCAGCCTGGGACCACGGAATGCTCTTGGCGCCAGGGACATGTCCGCCGCGCTGAGCACCTTCCTGCGGGTAGCCAGCCATGTGGAGCACTTCGCCGCTGTACTCACCGGGTGAGCGCACGTCGATGATGTGCTTGTTGTGGTTAGCAAGCACCCCAAATACTTCATCGCGGAACGCGCGCACGCTGGCATCGGGGTCTTTGGCCGTGTAGCTCGCCGCCGCGTGGCTCGATACGTCCTTGACCAGCACGCGCTTCTCGGCTTCCCACTTCTGGCGGCCGCCGTTCATGATCCGCAGATGGCTCTCGGGGTGCCCGTAGTAGCGGAACAGCCACAAGCTGTAGGTTGCGTACCAGTTGTTGCGGTCACCATAGAACACCACGGTGGTGTAGTTGCCGATGCCAAGCCCGGACAGCAATTTCTCAAAGCCTGCCTTGTTCACAAAGTCGCGGCGCAGCGGGTCTTGCAGGTCGGTGTGCCAGTCAATCTTCACGGAGCTTGGGATGTGCCCGAGCTCGTACAGCAGCACGTCCTCGTCGGATTCCACGATGCGCACGTTCGCATCGTTCAGGTGTTCAGCGACCCACTCTGTGGACACGAGCATGTCCGGATGAGCGTACTGTGCCATCGACGATATATTCCCCTTCTGGCCGGCTAGGCCATTGCAGTGCTGCGAGGCAGCGCATCCTGAACTGGAGCACTCACCACGTGCGTTCGCGGCGCAGTCTACCACGCTAGCTTGATAGAAGTCGAGGGACTCAGTTGAGTTACTTAACTTTCGACGGACACCCAGCCGCGTGCTTGCGACGACTGTTGGGCGGCGTGGATCACCGCCTGGCAGGCTAACCCATCGTGGAGCGTCGGGCCGGCATCCTTGCCGGTGGTGATGGCCTGCAACAACGTGCGCATAATCGGCTCGCTGCCGTGGGCCAGGTACGCTGCGTGATCGAGCCCAGCGGGCACTTCGGCCACTGGCAGCTTGTCAAAAGAGTGGTCCGGTCGGTACAACCGCGCTTCGCCGTTGGCGTAGGCGATCCCTGCTGCGCTGCCATCAATCAGTAGTTGCCGGTGGCCGATGGGAAAATCGGAGTACACCGCGCCCAGACGGCTGAGGGCCAGCGTGCCCTCACAGCCATTGGCCAGCTTGAGCAGGACATTCACATCGTCATCGACGACGGCACGATGAGGCTGACCGGTTGCCGCGTCGTACAGCACAGGTACACAGGTGCGCACGCTGGCGCACACCTCGGTGATGGGCCCCAACAGGAAATGGATCAAGTCGATGGCGTGCGCGCCGAGATCGCCTAGGATGCCCGCACCGGTGCGTTCGGGGTCGGTGCGCCAGCTAAAGCGGGGATGGGCTCCCAGCAACCCGCCGTTGAAGTTTTGGGAGTGGACGTGATACAGCGTGCCCAACTGGCCGTCGTGAATCATCTGGCGGACGTGGATGAAGGTCGGGTTCCAGCGGTTGGTAAAGCCCATCAACGTGCGCACACCGGCGCGGTCGGTCGCGGCGACAGCGGCCTGGGCATCGGCTAGGGTTGTCGCCAGCGGCTTCTCGCAGAAGATGTGCTTGCCGTGCCGTGCAGCGGCGAGCACTAACGGCACGTGTACCCGATCTGGGGTGTCGATAAGGACCGCGTCGACCGCGGGATTGCGTAGGAGCACCTCTGGATCGGTGGTGACCTGTGGGATGCCGTAGCGCGCCGCCACCGTTTGGGCACGCTCCGGGTTAGGGCCGCAGACGCATTCCACGCGAAACTCAGGGATGCGGCGCAATCCCTCCAGGTGGGCTCCCGCGATGAACCCATAGCCAAAGATGCCGATACCGACCGTCATCACCACATCCCTCCGTCATACGTCGTGGCGCTCAGTGTATACCGGCTGCCGTTCAGGTGCACGGGGCGGGCTATACTGTGCGACATGGACGAAGCCACACTGCGCACCCCGCTCGTTGATCACCTCGGCCCAGCTACCTTGCGCCGCGCTGTCCAGGAGCGCTATCAGGCCGTCGCCTCCGATCCTCAAGGCCACTACAATTTTCGCGTGGGACGCGCGTACGCGGAGGCGCTGGGCTACCCTCATGCCCTGCTCGATTCCCTACCAGAGGAGACGGTGAACCGGTTTACTGGCGTGTCCACGCCTGTGTTGTCGGCTCACCTCGCGCCGGGTGAGTGCGTGCTCGACCTCGGCTGTGGAGCCGGACTCGATACTGCGGTAGCAGCCGCCGCGGTGGGGGAATCGGGGCAAGTGGTGGCGCTCGACTTTGCGTTGGCAATGGCGCGCCAGACCGCTCACGCTGCACAGACCCTCGGGTACAAGCAGGTCCAGGTGTGCCAGGCGTCTGCCGAAGCACTGCCGCTTGCTAGCGGCACGATGGATTGCGTCCTAGTCAATGGGTTGTTCAACCTCGTGCCCGAAAAGCGAGCGGTGTTTAAAGAGGTAGCGCGTGTGCTACGGCCTGGCGGCCGCCTGATTGCAGCGGAAACCGTGCTCACCAAGTCACTCCCTGACGGCGAAGTGACATCGCTCGACGACTGGTTCCGTTGAGTAGGCGGTGCGCTGCCGGAGGCAGTGCTCATCCAAGCCCTGCGCGACGCGGGCTTCGCGCGTGTCACGCTGCTTGACCGCCGCCGGAACGCCCGCACCGGCCACGAGGCCTCGGCAGTTGTGTTGATCAAGGCGGAACGTTAGGAAAAGGGCTGCGCGCATCGTGCGTGCCTAGCTGACAGGTACCGCCACCTGCAGTATCTGTGTTCACACCGGCGTTGCTGCCTAAGTCCGCCGAGCGCGCCTCTGTCACCAACTACTCGTGCTTCAGGCACCAGCCGGGGAACGGTACAGGCTCTAGGGCAAGTCGGTGAGTTGCGGCATGACTTCCGTTGCCAGTAAACGCATGGAGCGGCGCCAGCGCTCTGGGTCGTCCCAGTCGTGGGCGATCATCAGGAGTTTGCCAAAGCCACCGGTGTACGCGTACAGCTCGCGCAACTGGCGTGCGACATCGTCCGGGCTGCCTACGAGGCAGAGGTTGTCCAGCAAGTAGTCAACCGTGACGTCAGTGGTGGGCACATCGTCACTGGACTTGAAGATGCCGATCTGGCCGTTTTTGGTAAACATCGGTAGGAAGTAGTCCCGAAAGCCGCGTCCCATACTGCCGTGGCGAGCGAACTCGCGCGCCGCCGCTGTCGTTTCGTCCACATACACCTCCCGGCAGATTCGCCAGGCGGATCGATCGGGCACGCGCCCGGCTCTTTCCGCTCCTCGCGCCACCTGGTCCCAGTGGCTGCGCAAGTGGCGTTTGTGTGGAAGGTTCGAGGACATCGGAATATAGCCGCGTTCTCCTGCCGTGAATAGTAGGCGCGACTGTCCGCCAAGGCCGGGTAAAGCAATGGGTGGATACGGCTTCTGGTAGGGCTTTAGTGGCCCACCCAAGCCGATGTCGGGTTGCGGATTGCGCACACGGATCGGCCAGAACTGGCCGGGCATGTCATAGGGGGGATCATTGGTCCAGAGCGTCAGGATGATGTCCAGCGCCCGAAAGAGCATCACCCCCGGCATGCCACTGGCGCCGTCGATGCCAAACAGTTCCAAGTCCGTGGAAATGTTGCCAGTGCCAGCGCCGAAGAAGATCCGCCCCTTGGTGAGGTGATCGAGTTGGGCGATCCGGTTTGCGGTGTTGGCGGGATGGTGCTGGGCCATCAACACCACGCCGATGCCGAAGCGCATCTGTTTGGTGAAGGGAGCGACACGTGCGATGAACTGGTCGGGTGCTGGGATATTTTCCCATGCCATGGTGGCGTGCTCGCCAATCCAAGCCTCCGTAAAGCCCAGTTCGTCGGCGAGGATCAACAATTCGGCGTCCTCGTCGTAACTCTGTGCAATGGGCTTGCCCGGCGGGTGTAGCGGCATCATAAAGACTCCCAAGTCCACCGGATACTCCTTGCTTGTGTCGCGAGATCGACCCGAGCGCTTGCCTCTGGCGTCACCAAAGCGGGCCACCAGACAAGACGCTCGGCTGCAGCACGGCGCTCCGGGAAGATTCTAGCGTAGTTCGTACGTTTGCTATGCTCATGCCCGCGATACGGAAAAGGAAAGGCGGCGGAGATGCTTCGCGTTGGTTTTATTGGGTTGGGCTTGATGGGCAAGCCCATGACGTACAACTTGCTCAAGGCTGGGTTCCCGGTGGTGGTGTATAACCGCAGCCGGCCGAAGGTCGACGAACTCGTTGCGGCGGGTGCCGGCGCTGCAGAATCACCGGCTGATCTCACGAGCCGGGTGGACATCGTGTGCAGTTGTGTGCCCAAGCCGCCAGACGTGGTCAAGGTGTACCGCGGTGCAGGTGGTGTGCTGGAGCAGGCGCGCGCAGGCCAGGTCTTGATCGACATGAGCACGATCGACGCGGGTACTCATCAGCAAGTCGCCGCGGCAGCCGCCACAAAGGGTGCTGGCTACCTCGACGCGCCCGTCAGCGGTGGCACCAGTGGCGCGCGCGACGGGACGCTCACCATTATGGTGGGCGGTGACGCCGCGCACCTGGAGACTGCCCGTCCGGTGCTCGAAGCGATGGGCAAGCGCATCTACCACGTCGGGCCGGTGGGCTCCGGCGCCGTCGTCAAACTCATCAACAACATGCTCGGCGGTATTCATACGCTGGCGGCGGCTGAGGCGCTGGTGCTGGGGACCAAGGCAGGCATCGATCCGGCGTTGCTCACCTCTATCATTATGGAGAGCAGCGGCGCCAGCCGGGGCATGGCGGGCACCTCGGCCACCGCACTGAGCGGCAACTTCGCCCCTGGTTTCATGATCGACCTGGCGGCCAAGGACCTTCGCTTGGCCATCGACCTCGGCAACCTCCTGGGCGTGCGTCTCCTGGCTGGGAGTGTGGCCAGCGCTGCGCATACCGAGGCGATTGGCCTTGGCTTGGGCCAGCTCACCACGGCGGCGCTCATCCAGCCGCTGGAGAAATCGGCTGGCGTCGAAGTGCGCCGGAAGTAGCGTTCCTGGTGTGCGGTCACGCCACCGTCAACAAGAGAGGGTTCACGCGGTGGTGACGCGTATTGACCACGTAGTCGTGCTGGCGAGTACGCTGTCTCGCGGTGTTGCAGCCTTCGAGCGCCTGGGATTCACGGTAACGCCCGGTGGTGAGCACGCAGCGGGCACGACGCACAACGCGCTCGTCCCTTTCGTCGACGGCTCCTACATCGAGATCATCGCCTTTCACCACCCCGAACAAGAGGTAGCGCATCGCTGGTGGCCCAAGCTAGCGCTGGGCGGCGGCGTGATCGACTTTGCCCTGCTCACGCAGGACGTCAAAACCGAGGCGGCTAGGTTGCGCGCGCATCGCGTGGCCGTGCGCGGTCCCGACGACGGGGGCCGGCAGCGGCCCGATGGCGCCGTGCTCAAGTGGCGCTCTATCGTTGTTGAGGACAGTAGTCTCGGGCTCCCGTTTATCATCGAGGATGTCACCGAGCGCTCGCTGCGCGTGCCGGGTGGCGCGGCCGCCCAGCACGCCAACGGCGCCACCGGCATCGCTGGTACACGCGTGGTGGTGCCAGACCTAGCAAGTACCGCAACTGCGTTCGCGGTGCTGCTTGGCGAGTCGACCGCAGCGCACCGCTTTCCTGTAGGCGCCCAATGGATCGAGCTAGGGCAACGAACGGCTACCGCGCCAGCCATCGCCCAGTTGGAAAACGTGGTGTTGCAGTACACGGTCCAGGGGAAGGTTGAGGAGCGGGTCCTTCCTATAGCTCCCTGGGACCTGGTGTAGGCGCGGACAGGCAGTAGCGCTACGCCCGCCTTCTTCAAGGATGTGCCGCGTTCTAGTTTGACCAGAACAACTCGTCGATCGCATGTCGGAGCCACTCGTACTGGATACGAGAATCCGGCCGGAAGATCCTGCCTATTGATCTCATGGTCGCGTAACTCGTTCACTCGATTCCCTACTATGTCTACCAGGAAGCCGCACAAGGCTAGCTCCGGCCCATCCGTTACACTCTGGCATCGACCCGCCGGTGTGGCGGACACTGCCTGGACAGAAGTGGTGAGCGGCGCGTGGCGGCACCGAGAGTAGGCATGGTCGGTGCCGGCCAGCTCGCCCGCATGACGTCCAACGCTGCAGCCGCCTTGGGTCTGACCTTGCGCATCCTCGCCGAGCACGCCAGCGATAGCGCAGCACTCGTGAGCGGCGCGGTGACCACCGGCTCGCCGCGATCGCTCGATGACTTGCGCGCCTTCGCCGCCGTGTGCGACGTGGTCACGTTTGACCATGAGCTAGTTGCGCCAGAGGCACTCGTCGCGTTACAAGCCGCTGGCGTATGCATGCGGCCCTCGCCGGATGCGCTGCGGTTCGCGCAGGATAAGCTTTATCAGCGTACACACCTTGAACAGGTGGGCATCCCCGTTCCGCCGTTTCGTCAGGTGGCGACCATCGCAGACGTGGCAGAGTTTGCGAGCGAGCAGCACTGGCCTATGGTGCTCAAGGCAGCACGCTTTGGCTACGACGGTCGCGGCGTGTGGGTGGTGGCCAATCCGAGCGAGGCGCACACCGTGCTCTTGGAGACGGCTGAGCGCCACCTCCATCTGTTCGCCGAGCCGTTGGTGGCGATTGAACGCGAAGTAGCGGTGCTCGTGGCGCGCCGTCCGGGAGGCCAATCCGTCACCTATCCGGTGGTCGAGACGGTGCAGCAGGACGGCATGTGCCGGGAGGTGATTGCGCCCGCACCAGTAAACAATGCCATCGCTCTAGAGGCGCAGCAGATTGCTGAGCGCATCGCGCGGGTCATCGACGCTACCGGTGTGCTGGCGGTCGAGTTCTTTGTGACCGCTGATGGCTTACTGGTGAACGAACTTGCTCTGCGACCGCACAACTCCGGGCACTATTCCCTGGGTGGCTGCCGTACCTCCCAGTTTGAGAACCACCTGCGCGCCGTGCTGGATTGGCCGCTGGGAGAGCCGCGCTTGCTCACGCCGGTGGTCGTGACGGTCAACGTGGTCGGCGCAACGTCAGGAGCGGATCCCCTGAACCACCTGCCGCTGGCACTCGGTATACCGGGTGTAAGCATCGAGTTGTACGGTAAGGTGGCCCGGCCGGGGCGCAAGCTGGGTCACGTGACAGCACTGGGCGACGATCTAGCGGAGACGCGCCTGCGTGCGCAGCGCGCTGCCAACCTGCTCGCCTGCGGCCAGGAATAGTGGAGGACCGGTAACCATGCCTGACGCGGCGGCCACCAGAGTGCTTGTGGGCGTGGTGATGGGAAGCGATTCCGACCTCTCCGTCATGCGTGCAGCGGCGTCGACGTTAGCGGAGTTCGGCGTGCCCTTCGAGGTTCGCATAGTGTCGGCGCACCGCACACCGTTCGCCATGCTCGACTACGCCCAACACGCGGCAGAGCGCGGCCTGCACGTGATCATCGCCGGGGCTGGCGGCGCAGCGCACCTGCCTGGCATGCTGGCGTCGGCCACAACGCTGCCGGTGATCGGCGTGCCGGTCCCGCTCAATACGCTAGATGGCCTCGATTCACTGCTGTCGATCGTGCAAATGCCCAACGGTGTGCCCGTCGCCACGGTGGCAATTGGCGCCGCTCGTAACGCAGCATTGCTGGCGGTGCGTATCCTGGCGGTGGGAGATGCAATCTTGCGCGAGCGCCTCACGGAGTTTCACACCGCTTTGGAACGCTCGGTACAGGAAAAAGATACCGCTGTACGGCGGGAGTTTGGCGGGACAGGAGGCACGACCCCCCTGTAGTCTCCCCCCTGGCGAGGGACGGGCTGCCGGAGGCTTGGGTGGGGTACCGTCAACTAGTCGTACCTGCTCCCCTCCCGCTTTAGGGGAGGGGCTGGGGGTGAGGTTCGTGGGGGAGGGGTCCGTAAGAGGGTGACATCTGCATGCAACTCTTAGTAACCGGCGGAGCCGGCTTTATTGGGTCGAACTTTATCCGCTATTGGCTGGAGCGGTACGTCGCTGATCAGGTGGTCAACCTCGACGTCCTCACCTATGCCGGCAACCTGGCCAACCTCGACGATGTGGTCGCTCGCTTTGCTGATCGCTATCGGTTCGTGCGCGGCGACATAGGCAACCTCGACCTGGTCGAGCACGTGCTCAGCGAATACCACATCGACGCCGTCGTGAACTTCGCCGCTGAGAGTCACAACAGCCGGGCCATCATCGACCCAGGTGCGTTCATCCGCACCAATGTGCTGGGCACGCAGACCCTGATGGAAGCCTGCCGCCGCCAGAAGACGCCACGCGTACACCATGTCAGCACCTGCGAGGTCTACGGCGACTTGCCGCTCGACAGCCCTGACAGCTTTTCGGAGGAACATCCCTACCGGCCGCGCACGCCCTACAACGCGGCCAAGGCTGGAGCTGACCTTGCCGTACACGCCTATTTCGAAACCTTTGGGCTGCCGGTGACCCTCTCGACGTGTGCCAACAACTACGGCCCGTACCAATTCCCCGAGAAGGTAGTGCCGGCATTCACCGTCAGTGCGATTGACGACCTGCCGCTCACCCTGTACAAGTCCAGCGCCAACCGGCGCGAGTGGCTGCATGTGTCCGACCATTGCGGCGCCATCGACCTCATCCTCAAGAAGGGCCACCTTGGAGAGATGTACAACATTGGCAGCGGCCTGGAGCAGAGCGTCGAGCAGATTGCCGACCGCATCCTCACTACCCTGGACAAGCCGGCCAGCCTCAAAACCTATGTGCCCGACCGTCCCGGCCACGACCGGCGGTACTTACTCAACAGCGCCAAGATCCGCCGTGAACTCGGCTGGCAACCAGCAGTCGATTTTGAGACCGGCCTGCCCGACACCGTGCGCTGGTACGCCAGCAACCCAGCGTGGTGGCGCCCCCTCAAGCAGCGCTTAGCGATCCAGGAAGGCGCGTGGGGTCAGCAAACGCGTTGACTTGCTCCCCGGCCGGAGGTTGACTCCTTCCTTGCGAACGCATGGTCACAGTGGAATCTGGGGTTAGGGAAGAGAAAACAGCAAAAGGGGCATGCCGTTGTTGTGACGGTGCATCGCTCGCCCTGCCCGCTGCCCATAATGGACGCAGGAAGGGGAGTGCCATGTTGGGTATCGGCTACTTCCGCGCGCAGCCAACGGAATACGTCCTCCGCTATACCTCGGGGCGGGTCACGCGAGAGGGGGTCGGACTCTCCTTCGCGTATTTACGCCACAACACTCAGGTCGTTGCCGTCTCTACCAGTAGCGCTGACGCCAACTTCGTCTTCAACGAGGTCACCACGAACTTTCAGGCGGTGACCATCCAGGGCCAGTGCACGTACCGCATCCAGGATGCGCGCCGGGCAGCGAGCCTCCTCAACTTTGCCATCGATCCCCAAAACCGTTCCTACCTCTCGAGCGATCCTGAACGTCTCGCCCAGCGCATCACCAACGTCATTCAGATGGTCACGCGTAGCCAGATCCAGGAGCGTACGCTCGAAGAGACGATTCGCCAGACCCAGGAGATCGCTGCGCGCGTGCTTGCCAACGTACGGGAGGGGGGGCTGCTCCAAGCGCTCGGTGTGGAGCTGCTGAGCGTCTACGTGCTGGCGGCGAAACCGACGCCCGAGGTGGCGAAGGCGCTGGAAGCTGAGTACCGCGAGACGCTCCTGCGGAAAGCCGATGAAGCCATCTATGCCCGCCGCGCCGCCGCCGTGGACGAGGAGCGCAAGATCAAGGAGAATGAGCTGGCCAGCCAGATCGCGCTCGAACTCCAGCGCCAGCAACTTATCGAGCGCGAAGGCCAGAATGCGCAGCAGACCACCGAATTCCAGGGTCGGGCGTTGGAGTTGGAAGCCGAGTATCGCGCTCGCGCACTGGAGCGAGAGCTGTCTGCGTACCGCACGCTCGAGCCACGCATGGTCGTCGCCTCCGCTCTCAAAGACCTCGGTCTGCATGCCAGCAAGATCGGCACGCTCAACATCACGCCCGACCTCCTTGCTACCATCCTCGACGCCCAGCGCGACGGTGAAAGCCGTACCTAGCCGCGATGGTACAGGTGGACAAGATCGTCGTCGTGAGCAAAAGGACGGCGCTGGAAGAGCTGATCGAGCGTTTCAATACCCGCGACCAGGCGCGCTTCTACCTGGAGCACATGGGCGCTTCCTTTGAGGAATACCAGGCCGCGCACGATGCGTATGCGGCGGCCATCACCGCCTTGCGCGCCGCTCTCCCCAAAGGCGTCCGTCAGCAGTTTATTGAACGGTCGTATGTCCCCACCTTCACCTTTGGTCAGCACGATTTGGTCATCACTCTCGGCCCAGACGGCCTCATCGTCAATGTGGCCAAGTACCTGGACACGCAGCCGCTGCTCGCCTTTAATCCAGACCCTTCGCGTATCGACGGCGCGCTCATCCCCTTCTCCATCGACAGTGCGCCCACTGTCGTGCGCCAGGCGGTAGAGGGCAAGGTCGCTCTTCAGCATCTCACGATGGCCAGGGCCGAGCTCAATGACGGGCAGCGGCTGTATGCCGTCAACGACCTGTTTATAGGCCAGCGGACGCACGTATCTGCTCGCTACCAGCTCCGTCTGGGCAGCCAGGTAGAGAACCAGTCCTCTAGCGGCATCATCGTATCCACCGGCGCCGGCTCGACCGGCTGGTTTCGTTCGCTGCTCACGGGAGGATCGGCGCTGGCCGGAGCGTTCTCCAAAGACCCGGCGGTGCAGACGATGCGCGAGCACTTTCGCTTCGACCGCGAAGTGGCCCACCTATACTTTGTCGTGCGTGAACCTTTTCCCAGCAAGACGAGCCAGGCCAGTCTGATCTTCCGGCGACTCGATGCCAGCCACTCGCTCGAGATCGTCTCGCAGATGCCGGCCAACGGCGTTATTTTCAGCGACGGCATCGAAACAGACGCGTTGGACTTCAATAGCGGCGCGACTGCACGCATCAGTGTGGCTGAGAAGAAGGTACACCTCGTGGTCGATACCGTCGCCGACGCCACTGCCAGGCTCCCGGCTCAGCCGGTGGCAACCCGCCAGCGCGCCTCCGCCCAACGTATACGTCGATAGCCTGTCAGAGCGACCCGTATTTCATCGTGCCCACCCGGCACGAGGGCAGCGCGATATGGAACAAATATTCTATACTAGTCACATGCCAAATGTCACCTACACCGAAACCACCGCCAAGTCGGCACTCAACCGGGTGCAAGGCATGCCGTTCGGCTGGTCGCTCAATCCGTACCGGGGGTGCCACCACGGCTGCACCTATTGCTACGCCCGCGTCACGCACGCCTATATGGGGCTAAACACCGGCAGCGACTTCGAGCAGCGTATTTTTGTGAAGACCAACCTCGCGCAGGTCTTGCGCAGCGAACTGCGCCGGCCAGCGTGGACCGGTGAAGGCGTGGCCATTGGCACGGCCACCGACCCATATCAACCCGCCGAGGGGCACTACAAGATCACGCGTGCTTGTTTAGCAGTGCTGGCGGCGCACCCCAACGCCGCCAACGTCACGACCAAGGGCACGATGATCGTGCGCGATATAGACGTGCTGCAAACGCTGGTTGCACAGGCGCGCGTCAGCGTACACATGAGCGTGATCACACTGGACGAGACAGTGTGGCGCGCCATGGAGCCGGGCACCCCGCCGCCGCACCAGCGTCTGCGCGCCGTGAAGCAGCTGGCCTACGCAGGCGTACCAGTGGGCATCTCGCTCGCCCCGGTCCTGCCCAAGCTGACCGAATCTGCCAGCGATCTTGAGCACTTAATAGCCGCTGCGGCCGATCACGGCGCGCAGTGGGTGTGGACCGGCACTCTGCATCTGGAACCAGCCGTGCGCGACGTGCTCGTCTCGGCCGTGCAGCGGGCGTTTCCGCGGGTCGCCGCTGATTACACACGTGTGTACGGTGCCAGCGGCAGCGGTGGCGGCGCGCGCTACACGCCTAGTCGCTATGTGGAGGCGGTCGAGCAGCGCATCTCCGAGTTGCAGCTGCGCTACGGCCTGGGCGGACCGCACGAACGACGCACCGCACTAGCCGAGGTACCTACTCAGCCCGTGTATGTCCAGGAGCGGCTCTTGTAACGGCTACCGCTTGCATGCTGGTGTCCGATGAGGTCGAATCGGTGGTTCTGAAGCCGCCGCTGTCGGATTACCGAATGTCTCAGTCTCCAGCCGCCAGATTGTTGAGGCGGGTCCGGGCACCGTATGCGGTGCGCTATGCCCGGCCACCTTCGACGATGGATGTGTTAGCGTCAGATGTCGGGCGAAACCGCTCGGGAAATTGAGGCGACAGTGCGCACGACCGTGGACATCGAGGACGACGTACTGCTGGCGACGAAGGAACTCGCGCGGCAGCAGGGCGTATCCATGGGTAAGGTGCTGTCGAATCTGGCCCGGCAGGCACTGACTCGCAGTGTCCCTATGGACACGCGTGACGGTGTGTCGCTCTTTCCGATTTCGCGAGAGAGTGGGGTGGTCACCCTCGAGCTGGTAAACCGGCTCCGTGATGAGGCCCCTTGAGCGCCTACCTGCTCGACATCATCTCCTCTTGGCGTTGACCGATCCCAGGCACATCCACCTTGATGTTGCCCACCGATGGTTCGCCGATTTCGGAGCGGCCAACTGGACCACCTGTCCGCTGACGGAAAACGGCTTTGTGCGCATTGCCAGCCATCCCCGTTATCCGAATCGCCCGGGAGGAGTGAGTACTGTGCTGGCGATCCTCCGTCAGTTCTGTGCTGCCCACGGGCACCACTTCTGGATCGAGGACATCAGCATTCGCGATGTGATCGGACCCGACACCATCATCACCCCTGCGCAAATCACCGATGTGTATCTCCTGGGGCTTGCCGTGCAGGAGGGCGGGAAGCTGGCGACGCTCGACCAGCACTTGCCTGCGCTGGCGATTGAGCATGGAGTGGAGTCCCTGGAACTTATCATCCCATAGGCGTGGGGGAGCGATTCCCCTGTGTACCCATCTCCCAGAGATCCCCGGCCCCATCGCGCGACTGCCGGCAAACAATGCCTTACCCACTAGTCGTAACGGCCACCGCTTGCATTCGCGTGTCCCACGTGGTCGAATCGTGATGGTAGAGCGACCGGCGCCAGCGCGGCCCAACGCCTGCGTTCCCCAGCAAATCCCTCCTGGCCGTACGATCGCTGCACTGACGCCGCGGCGCTTGCTCAGGCCGGCCGGGCCGCCGAAGCCGAGGCCGACCTGACGCTGCTAGAATCTCAGATTGGCCAGTTTCCGCGAATACAGGTCATCCTCGCTCGCGGCCGCGCTGCGGTCGCGGCGGCTGGCCGCGCGAAGGATTGGGACAGATGCGAAGCCGGGCACACAGCGAGAGTTCAAATTGGACGTGGCGTGGCAAATCCCCTCATCGAGCAGGGCTGGCGAGGGCGCGCGCGGCCCTAATCAGTAGCGATGCCGGCGTGAACCTCGCCGAACGCTTTTCATCCCTAGCGCGAGTCCGCGCACTCAGCTGGTGAGGTGAACGCCCAACTGTGGCGAGCGCAAAGAACGCCATCGACGCGGCAGCGACGCGGCGCAAGCAGACCCGGTGGGGCAGCCAGTGTACGTCCACGAACTGTTGGCATAGGTGAAAATGGTTGGGACCGAGCTTCACTTCTCACTCGCGATCGGGCATGCCCTCAGGCTTGGCTTCGACTCGCTCGATGTGCATGGGTTCGAGCGCAATCATGCACTTAATCTCCCCGGAGTCGGTGCAGAACTCGACCAAGTAGGCGAGTGACGGCAGTGGCTGCACAATCAGCACGGCGCCTGTGTCGCCACGCCGCAGGCCGTACTGCGGCCAGTCGCCCAGGAGCCGCACGGCATCGTACTCCTGTACCTGGTTCATCGTGCCGATCCTTGTGGGGACGTGGCGATTATGCCGGCTGTGAGCAGCCGAGGCACATAGCTCGGAGGGTCAAAGATCCACACGGTGTGAACGGTCGCGGCGCCAGCTGGACCAACCATCGGAATCGGAACAACGCAGCGTGAGCCGAGGCGGTCATCGGTTTCGGACGTCGAATCGTTGCTCACAATGCCGACGCGCAGTTGGTCGACAAAGTCCTGGTAGTTGGTCGCGTTGTAACCAAGCAGGTTCTGGAATGTGCGCGCCTTGTGCTGGCCTAATGGGTGACCGGCATTGAGCACATAGCCCAAGATAGTCTGATCAACGTCGATGATGGCGCGATAGCAGAACAAGCGAAGGAGTACGTCCGTTCTATCGGGCACCTCTTCCACTGGCAGACCGAGCTGTTGAAAATGCGGCGCCCACTGCGCCTGCGCCTTCCGGGGAATGCGATGCCACCACGGCCCGGGTGGATCGTGTTTTGGTTTGTGCAAGGTCTTGTCGAGCGGTTTGGCAGGAAACGTTGCACGTTCGTAGCGCTCGTCCCAAGGGGCCAGCAGTGCGCCAAACTTGGTGCGCAGGGGCTCTTCCAAGTGTAAGCGTAGGAGTTCCAACTTGTCACGCCAAACGTAGATCGAGCAGAACAGGCTCGGGTAGGTGTCGAAGCCGAGTTCGGCATCCCGTATCTGCTGCGTCCACATCATCATCTTCTTCGCCCAATACGGATCGGTGGGGAACAGTTCCGCTGTGCGCGCGGCGAGCTCGGCCAGTTCCTCGTCCGTAAACCTCTTCGCGCCGGCTGCTGCCAGCTGGAGCGCTCTTGTTCGTTCGACTTCTTCTTGCTCCGCCTGTTGGCCTATGCTTCGAGTCTCCTCTTGCTTCGCTTGCAATGCCGGGAAGCTGGCCGTTGATCCACGCAGCACATCGTCACCGAAGGCGCGCAGTGCTTCCGCGTCGTAGGCCACCCACGCGCGCATCCGTTCGTCTGCCGATGCCCCGCTGGTCCGCGCGAAGACGGCGTGAAACTGCTGCCTGGCCAGTAAAAATGCACGCTGCTCAGGGGCTATGGCATGGCGCAGCGCTACCAAGGTGTTAACTGTGAAGGTATGCCCCCGTTGATCCGTGCCAGTACGGAATTCTCCCTCGTTCAAGGTGGCAAACGACGTGCTGCAATACTGGTCACGCTTTTCGTAGGCAAGCCTTACGGCCATACCGGCGTGTCGATTGCGATAGCGTAGCGACATGCCCCAGTTCGACATATCTACATCGGGCGCCTCATACCCATACGTTTCGATGAGGTAGTGCAGCCGATCCTCGATGTACGCTCGTAGCTCAAGATCTCGCCGTCGCGCTTCTTCCGCAGTGATCGGCATCGCAGGTGCCTCCTTGGACATACGCCCCAATTCTACATCTCGTCGTTGTGTGCGGTCTGTCCCTTCATCGCAGAGATGACGCGTGCTCCGCCCGTTTGCATACTTTCCCCCCACGTGGTCTCATCTTGCCTGGAAGTGGTGGTTATGGCGCGGAGGCAGGGCAAGACATGGCACGCACCCGAGGCGATCATCCCAACGTTGTCGTGTTCTTCACCGATCAACAGCGCTGGGACACGACGGGCGTCCACGGCAACCCACTCGGACTCACGCCGAACTTTGATCGAGTGGCCCAGTGGGGCACGCACCTCGCCACGGCGTGTACCTGCCAGCCGGTGTGCGCACCTGCTCGCGCGGCACTGCAGACCGGGCAATATCAATCGGTCACCGGCTGTTTCCACAATGGCGTTCCACTACCGCCCAACGCACGCACACTCGCCCATCACTTCCGCGCTGGGGGCTATCGCACGGGTTACATCGGCAAGTGGCACCTCGCCGGTGAAGAGCCGGTGACCGAGGCGAAGCGCGGCGGATATGAGTACTGGTTGGGGTCCAACGCACTGGAATTCACTGCCGATTCCTACCGCACGATGGTGTATGACAACGACTGCCAGCCGGTGTACCTGCCCGGCTACCGCGTCGATGCGCTCACCGACGCTGCTATCCGCTACATCGACCAGCACCAGGCCGAGCCATTCTTCCTGTTCATGTCGCACCTGGAGCCACATCACCAGAATCACCTGGACGACTATCCGCCGCCCGATGGCTACCGCGAGCAATACACCGGGCGGTGGGTGCCGCCGGACCTCGCTGCGCTCGGTGGCTCGACGCACCCGCACCGTGGCGGCTACTATGGCCAGGTCAAGCGGCTGGACGAAGCTTTTGGCCGCTTGCTCGATGCCTTGAAGAGCCTGGATCTCACCAGCAACACCATCGTGCTGTTCACCTCCGACCACGGCTCCCATTTCAAAACACGCAATAGCGAGTACAAGCGCTCCTGCCACGAAAGCAGCATTCGCGTGCCCACTGCGCTGTGCGGACCTGGCTTCGACGGCGGCGGCCGGGTGCGCCAGCCCACCAGCCTCATCGACCTCCCGCCGACTTTGCTTGATGCGGCTGGCTTACCCGTGCCCGCGGACATGCAAGGCCACTCGATGGTGCCCTTAGTTCACGGAGCAACGGCAAACTGGCCAGAGGAAGTGTTTATCCAGATTAGTGAAGCGCAAGTCGGGCGGGCGGTGCGCACCCAGCGCTGGAAATACTGCGTCGACGCGCCGGACAAACACGGCAGCCGCGACGCCAACGCTGATCACTACGTTGAGCAATACCTGTATGACCTGCAGGCGGACCCTTACGAGCTCACAAACCTCATCGGCTTGCAGTCGCACGTCGAAACCGCCAGCATGCTGCGCGAACGGTTACTGCGCCGGATGGTCCTGGCGGGCGAAACAGCGCCCATCATCGAGTCCGCGCCAGTGCGGCCCAGTGGGCAGCGTCGCGTCACGCCGGAGGAGGCTAGAGCCTAGCGGCGCCGCGCAACTTCCTTAATACCGGCACCAGGGCCCGAGAACCTTCTCACCGTGACGTACTATGGAGTCTGCTCGACGGCGGTGGCGTGGCCAGATGCGGGCGGCGAGGGAGTGTGTACGGTGGCTACCACAGCTGAGGCAGCAGCGGGCGTGCGAGCCCTCCCCGTCGATTTCGCCGAACGTGTCTACGCCGGAGTGCTCGGCAAGATCATCGGCGTCTACCTCGGTCGTCCCTTCGAAGGCTGGACTTATGAGCGCATCGCGCGTGAACTCGGCGACATCTCCTACTACGTCCACGACAAGTTTAAAAGGCCGCTGGTCGTCCCCGACGACGACATCAGCGGCACCTTCACGTTTGTGCGCGCCTTTGAGGACTTCGACTTCTCGCCAGACCTGACGCCACGCCAGATCGGACAGACCTGGACCAATTATCTCGTCGACCAGCGCACCATCCTGTGGTGGGGCGGCATGGGCAACTCCACCGAACACACGGCATATATCCGGCTCCAGAGCGGCTTCGCCGCCCCGGCCAGTGGCTCAATCGCCACCAACGGCAAGGTGGTGGCGGAACAGATCGGCGCGCAGATCTTCATCGATAGTTGGGCCATGCTGTGTCCGGGTGATCCAGAGCGCGCCGCCGATTATGCGCGCCGCGCGGGTAGTGTGAGCCACGATGGCGAGGCCGTGTACGGCGCCCAAGTCATCGCCGCCATGGAAGCCTTAGCCTTCATCGAGCCCAACCTCCAAAAGCTCACCGCTGAGGCACTGCGGCTCATCCCCGCCGATTCGGTGATTTCCAGCGTCATCCGGGACGTGCAAGCCTGGCGTTCCGAAGAGGCCGACTGGCGGCGCACTCGGGCACGCATCGAGGAACGCTACGGCTATCACCGCTACGGCGGCAACTGCCACATCGTGCCCAACCACGCGCTCATCCACCTGGGCCTGCAGTACGGCGGTGACGACTTCGGCAAAGCGCTACTCATCACCAACTCATCTGGTTGGGATACCGACTGCAACAGCGGTAATGTCGGTTGCTTGCTCGGCATCAAAAGTGGTCTGGCAGCCTTTGAGGGCGAACGCGATTGGCGCGGGCCCGTCGCCGACCGCTTGTTCATCAGTTCGGCGGACGGTAGCCGGTCCATCACCGACGCTGTACGCGAGTCGCAGCGGCTGGTGTATATCGCTCAGCGCCTGCACGGCGGCACGCCAGCGCCCATCGACACTCTCCCTCGCTTCAATTTCGCGTTCCCCGGCAGTCTGCAGGGATGGCGGTTCATGACGCCACCCGGCGGCGATACCGCCATGCGGCCAGCGGGCATGACGCTCACCAACGTCGCCGGGGCCAGCGCTGGCGCCCGCGAGCTGGCGATACGCTTTAGTGAGCTGGGGCCAGGGCAGCGAGCCCGCCTTGGCAGTGATACCTTCATACCTCCGGAAGACTTGGCGGTGCCCGGGTACCAGTTGTGCGCCTGGCCGGCGCTGGTGGGCGGGCAAACTGTCCGCTGGCGCTTGCGGGCCGAGGCCGACATGCGTACCTCACTGCACGTCCAACTGTATGTGCGCCGCTACGGGGAAGGTCCGCTGGCCAACCCAGTTCAGCGCATCATCTTGGGTCCGCGGGTCGTGCTTTCCCCTGGTGTGGCGGAGGAAACGACCTGGACGCTACCCGAGGGTGACGGAGCGCCGATCTTTGAAATCGGCTTCGAGATGCGCTCGGACAAGAAGCAGAGTGGCACGATCTTCGTCGAGTCGGTGACCTGGGATGGTGACGCGCACGTGAAGTGGCAGCTCCCCTCCGCCGGGTGGGAAGCGTCGCGCAAAGCCTGGATCCACAATCTGTACGAGTTTGGCAGCCGGGATGCCGCCATGTATTCCCTGGTGACGAACACCGGCAGGGGACTGGCCATCCAGGGCAACCATCACTGGGCTGACTACCGCGTGACCGCCACCATCGCCCCCCACCTGGCGTCAGCGGTAGGGATGGTGGCTCGTGCTCAAGGGCAAGATCGGTACTACGCCTTGATGGTGACTGCCGAGGGGCAACGCAAACTCATCAAGCGCTGCTCGACAGGAAGTGGTGGAGCGAGTGCGCACGAGGTGGTGCTCGACGCAGAGAAACACGCCTGGGATCTTGACCGCCGTTACCGCTTCGAACTGATCGTCCGGGGATCGCGACTCCATGCTTATGTGGACGGCATCGACTTTTGTGACATGATCGACACCGAGCTACCGCTCATGAACGGGGCCATTGGCCTGCTCGTGAGCGATGGCCGTGCGGATGTGTACGAACTCGCGATCGAGCCGCTCAAGCCTGGCCACTAGAGACCTCACAAGCGCGCACGTGAGGTGTCAGTCGCTTATGGCGACGCACAATCCATTCTGCGGTTATGATAGTGCCGCTTTTTGCATCGAAGCCGCACGTTTTCGATGCGCCTTTGCTTAGGAGAGGAACAATACGCCTTGGTCCAGAGAATACTTGGCGAAGTAAGTCGCCGGAGCACCCTGCGCATGTTGGGAACCGCCGGCATCGGCGTGAGCGCGCTGTCCCTCCTCGCCGCGTGCGGTGGAAGCGCAGCGACCACCGCCACGACGTCGGCAGCAGCGGTTGTCACGACGGCAGCTCCCACCCCAACGACAGTGCCCCCACTGGCCATCACTGCGGCCCCATCGGTCTCGGCCTCAACAAGTAGCGCAGCCACGACGGCCGCTGCTACCACGACCACCGCGGCAGCCACCACCAGTTCGGCGGCCGCTACCACAACTTCGACGGCAGCAGCCACGACGTCAGCCGCCGCTACTACCAGCGCGAGCGCGGCGGCGACATCTACAGGCGCGGCCGGTGTCCTCATTTTCGGTAAGGCTGGCGACGCGGTAAAGCTCGACCCCAACGACATCGAAGACGGCGAGTCGGTCCAAGTGACCCAGGAATTGTTTGACTCCCTGGTCCGCTACGATATCAAGCAGCCGCCGCTCACCATCGTGCCGTCGCTGGCAGAAGCGTGGGATATCTCGGCCGACAACCTCACCATCACCTTCAAGCTGCGCCAGGGCGTCAAGTTCCACGACGGCACCGACTTCAACGCCGATGCCGTGGTGTTTACGTTCCAGCGGCTCAGCGACGACAAGAACCCCTATCACAAGGGTGTCTTCACCTACTGGCACGACAACTTTGGCGGCTTTCCGGGCAACTTAAAGGGCATCGAGAAGGTCGATGATTTCACCGTCAAGATGACCCTGGCCCAACCCGACGGCGAAATCTTGCCCAAGCTGTCGCTGTTTTCCTTTGCCATCGTCAGCCCCACTGCCGTCAAGAAGGACGTGGACGCCTTCGCGCGCACGCCCGTCGGCACTGGCCCATTCAAGTTCCGTGAGTGGATCAAAGGCGACCATATCACCGTGGACAAGAACCCCGATTATTGGGGCGGCGCGTCCAAGCTCAATTCCATCATCTTCCAGATCATCCCGGACAACTCGTCTCGGGCAGCCCAGATGCAGGCCGGGACCATCTACACCGGTGAGTTTGCACAGTCCGACATCGCCACCCTGAAGAAGAACCCGGCGATCGTCGTCAAAGTACAGCCCGCCGTGAGCGTGGGCTACCTCGCCTTCAACCAGAGCTTCAAGGAATTCAAGGACGTCAAGGTCCGCCAGGCCATCGCCTATGCCATTAACCGCCAGGGCATCATCGACGCCTTCTATGGGGGGCTCGGCCAGGTGCCAACCCAGTTCCAGCCACCCGCCATCCTGGGCTACAACCAGAGCCTGTCGTTCTATGCGTACGACCCCGCCAAGGCGATGTCCATGCTCAAGGACGCCGGTGTGTCCAACCTCACCATCGACCTGTGGTATATGTCGGTGACGCGCGGCTACTTCCCGGATCCCAAAGGCATCGGGCAAGCCATGGCCGCCGACCTTGCTAAGGTTGGCATCACGGCCAACCTCAAGACCGAGGACTGGGCGGCCTACCTGGCCGACCGCACCAAGGGCAAGTTCGGCCTGTACATGCTGGGCTGGGGCAGCGACAACGGCGACCCTGACGACTTCATCGGCTACTTCTTCAAGGCCGTCAAGCCAGAGTTTTCCTACGACAACCCGCAAACGCTGGACCTGCTCACCAAGGCTGACGAGTTGATCGACCCCAAGCAGCGCGACCCGCTGTACCAGCAAGCGCAAGCCTTGATTAATCAAGACGTGCCGTGCATTCCCATTGCTTGGGCCAACGGCACAGCCGTGTACCGCACCAACGTCCAGAATTTCGCTGCACCACAGTTCCGTGAACAGTACGAGGGTGTCAGCGTCACCTAGAGGTTGACGTGGGTGCCTATATAGTCCGCCGGACGTTCGGGCTCGTCCCTGTTCTTATCGGCGTCACCATCGTGGTGTTCTTGCTGTTGCGCCTGACGCCCGGCGACCCGGCAACGGTGATGCTGGGCGAGCGCGGCACACCAGAGCGTATTGCACAGTTGCGTCAACAGATGGGCCTTGACCGGCCCATCTGGGTGCAATATCTGGACTTCGTCAACCGCACCCTCCACGGCGACCTGGGGAAATCCATCATTAGCGGCGACCCCATTCGTGATGAACTCGCCGAGCGATTCCCAGCCACGGCCGAGTTGGTCGTCTTTGCCATGATCATTGGGATGCTGGTGGGGATCCCCGCTGGCATCCTCGCCGCGCTCAACCGCAACTCGTTCTTCGACGTTGGCAGCACGGTCGTTGCTTTGCTCGGCGTTTCGATACCCATTTTCTGGCTCGGATTGATGCTGATCTATGTGTTTGGCGTGTGGTTGCGCTGGCTCCCTCCCAGCGGGCAGATTGCCCTACAATTGCCGTTTCACCGCATCACCAACGCCTACCTCATCGACTCGCTCATCCAGGGCAACTGGCCGGCGTTTAAGAGCGTAGTCGCGCACCTCATCCTGCCTTCCTTTGTGTTGAGCACCGTGACCATGCCCATCCTCACGCGCCTCACGCGCTCGACGATGCTCGAGGTGCTCAATCAGGATTACG
>JANWJO010000079.1 GCA_025449435.1 Chloroflexota bacterium
AAGGTTCCCATCGGTGCACGCCTTCTCGACGGGTGCGTAGGCGCATGCCTTATGGGGTGCGGGGATGCTTGATGCCAGTATACCTACCGCCCAGTTAAGCCCTCCTGATCAGCATAAGCAGGAGCTAGCGCTCGGCCGGTGGAATGTCGGCGAGCGCTTCGCTGCCAGCACTGACGGGCGGCTCATCGGGCGTGGCCGGAGCAACACCTGGCTCCGTGAGCTGGCGCGACTCTTCGCGCAGGCGGCGGATCTGGGCGACGTTGGCCGACACGCGATTGAACAGCTCCCGCTGCGAGTCGATGCCCATCTTGATGAGCCAGGCAGCAGCGTCGCTACGGGTGGTGCGCACGCCAGCTTCCACCAGGGCGTCGATGGCAGAGAGGTCGTGCACGTCGATGCGCGCTGATACCACGGCGTCACGCACGCGCACGGCGGTATCGATGATGCGGGCACGCATGGCTGGAAAGTCAACGCCCATCGACACCAGCACACCAGCGGCGATGCCTTCGCCTTCGCGCAGCATTCCAAGCAGCAGGTCTTCGGTGCCGACGAGCTGGTGACGCAACTGACGGGCTTCGTCCACCGCCAGCTCGAGTACCCGGCGGGTTCGCGGCGTCATAGCCGAGAGGTACTTGGGTGGCTTCACCCCTTCCTTGCCCTTGCCAATGACCTGCTCAACGGTCGCGCGCACCTTGTTGAGGTCGATACCGGCGTCGCGCAACGCGGTGCTGGCAACACCTTCTCCCTCGCGTAGCAACCCGAGCAGTACGTGTTCGGTGCCGACGTAGTTGTGATGCATGCGCGCAGCCTCATTTTCCGCAAGCTGCATGACATGCTGGGCGCGCTCCGAAAGATGAGCCGTTTGCAATGCCGCCGTGGAATGCCGGAGCACCTTGCTGACAACCCTGGCCATGTGTTGTCCTTTCGTATGGCACATGTTGCGATACATGTATCAAGTTTACGTGCAGTGTACCACGGCCGGCGAGGGCAGACGAAGGTTGACCATCCCCCTGTAGTCCCCCTTGGCAGGGGGGACGGGCTGCTGGAAGTATGGTGGTGAACTTCAATGGCGCTAGCTCCCCTCCCTCTTCAGGGGAGGGGCCGGGGGTGAGGTCCGTGGTTTGCGCGCGGACGCTGGACGAGGCGCTCGCCGAGGACGCGTAAACAGGCGCGCCCCCCTTGCCATCCGCCCTGGCGGAACAAAGGTCTTGATGCTATTGGTCATTCGAGTAGCACACGTGGCCAGCCGGTGCGAGCGGACCGCCGTGCTCTTCCAGTGGCCAGTCCCCCCTTGGCAGGGGGACTACAGGGGGGGCTGCTCCCGTTTTGCTCGTTCCCGCCCCACCACTCACCGTTACCCTCCCCTTGCTCGACTTGTGCATAAGCGTATGCGCAAGGGACAGGCGCAGGAGGGCGGGATTCATAAGCCCGGCTCATTCGCTCGCTGGAGGTGGCCCCAGCGTCTCGGTGCCGAACCGCTGCAAGCTCGCCACGATGGCTGCGACATCCGGCGGCCCCGCTGGTGGCGGCGGCACGGTCAACGCCAGCGCAGGCTCGCCCGTTTCGAAGAACCATCGATCCAGCCCGGCGGGCACACCGACACCGAACCAGCGAGCCGTTCCGGAGCGGATCTGAAATGTATGCGGCGTTCCACGAGGGATGGAGGCGAAGGCGCCTGGCCCCACCGTCGTGGTCTGGTTACCAATGGTGAACGTGATCTCTCCTTCGAGCACGTACCACACTTCGTCTTCGCGGCTATGCGCGTGGAGCGGCACGGCCATGTGCCGGTCAGCAAGCCCTTCCAGCGCCCAAAACTGTCCATCAGTCTCCTCCCCAAGCGCTTTGAACACCAGCAAGGCGCCCAAATGCCAGAGCGCCCGACCCTCCGTGGCTGGAACCACACTGGCAAGCGGTTGGTGTACGTCGTCCATCACGGCCTCTCCTCATACCCGGCACGCTCGCACGTACCCTGGTATGAAGGATCGGTCGATCCCAACAGGTGAGCATCGGGGAGATCCCCTATTGTTCACCCTGATGCTTTGATGGCACGTAGGCCGGCGCGGCGTGTCCGGCCACACGTCCGGCTGCGGCCAGAGCGGCAGCTTCCGCGCGGCTCCGGACACCCAGCTTCGCCAGAATCTGACTGACGTGGTGCTCGGCCGTCTTGGGACTGATGACCAGCCGGGTGGCAATCTCGCCGTTGGCGAGTCCGGCGGTGAGCAGATCCAGCACTTCCCGCTCGCGCGCCGTGAGATCGCCCCCTTGCCGCGCACCCACCCGGCTCTGGACACCCAGTTGACGCAGCAACGCAGCCGCCTGATCCGCCTCATGTGTGGCGCCCAAACGCGTGAAGGAGGCCAGAGCTGCTCTGGCCCAGGTCACGGCTCCGGCCCGATCACGATCAGCCAGGCACTGGGCCATGGCCAGGCGAGCCCGGCCGGCGGCCAGCGATTGCTCAAACTGCTTCAGGCGGTCCCAAGCGGCTCGAATGTATAGCTCAGCGTTCGCTTGGCCGGTCAGCCACGCCACGCGGCCGCCGGCCAGCTCAGCCTCTGCCAGCCAGAGGTCGCTTCCAGTGCGGGTCGCCAGTTCGCGTAGGCGGTCCACGACGGTGCGAGCGCCAGCCGCATTCCCTGCAGCCACGAGCACGTCCACCAGCAAGAGCAAGTGCGGTGCCCGATCAAGATTAGGCAGGGCGCTCGCCGGAAGCATCTGTTCGAGCACGGCTCGTGCCCACGCGATCTCGCCGCGAGCAAGGTGCAGCCTGGCGAGCGGGAGAGCCGCGGCCGCTTGATCTTCCAATCCGTCGAGCAGGAGCGCGGCCTCTTCTAACCGCCCCTGCTGCACCCGCAGGTCGGCAAGCTTGATGACGGCGTGAACGCGCAGCGCTCGGTGACCGGCCTCGAATGTGCCAACTGCGCCGAGGAGCGCCTGTCCGGCCTCTGACCAGTGGCCCAACGCAGTGAGCACGCCGCCGTACGTCGTGCGGCAGTAGGCCGCCAGGAAACTGCAGTGGTAGCGCTCGGCAAACGCAGTCGCGGCCCGGCACCACTGGTCGCTGCGCATGAGGTCGCCACTGAGCTCGCACGCGGTGAGCGTGACACAGAAGATTTCGCTGATCGTGGCCAACCCGATAGCTCCGCCGCTGGTCGCCAAGGCCATCGCCTCGTCGAGTTGATCGAGCCCCTGCGCAACGTGGCCGAGGCTCACCTCAGCGAGGCCCTGATAGGCGAGCGCGAACAGTTCGAGGTCCGTGTCGCCACTCCGACCCGCCAGGTCCAGCACGTCAACGGTGATCGTCGCCAGTTCAGCTGGCGAGGCGAGCATGGAAGCGCGATATAATCGGACCCATCCGTGTTCGGCACCCGGCTGTTCGCTGGCGAGCAGGCGCTCAGCTCTGGCAAACCAGCCGTTCATGGCGTTGACATTGCCGGCGAAAAAGACGTGCTCCCGAGCTAGCCAGGCGGCGAGCATACTCGCGCGCAGCCGGTCGCCGCGGTGCAGAAACGCTTGGTAGGCGCGGTGTCGATGTTCGTGAGCAGTGGGTATGTCGTTGAGCCACCAGAGCGCGAGGCCCAGGCCGTCGTGAGCCTCCGGACTAGACTGCGCACGTACAGCCGCGCTAAAGGCGTCCCTGGCGGCTGTCCAGTTCCCGCTGGCCAGCGCTGCTTGCCCCCTGGCTAGGGTGGCATCCTGGCCGGGCAGTGCCGCTGCGCTCATTCCACCACCCTGGCGAGCTGCTACACGAGTACACCGTATCGAGGTGCAAACTGCGTTGCCCTATGGTAGCAGGGTGGTACAGGGCGTCACGCGACGCCGCGCTGGCGGCGTTGGGTGAACGACAGCGCGAGGTCAGGCCGCGCGCTGAACGGTGTGGCCTCTGGCCCGAACAGCACCGGGCCCAGGGCACTGGCCGGCATCGGCGGCGTGAACAAGAACCCTTGCCCCACTTCACAGCCCAGGTCCTGCACATATTCCAGCTGCGCGTGCGTCTCGATACCTTCAGCCGTCACTTTGAGCCCGAGCGTGTGGGCCAGCGAGACCACTGCCGAAATGATGGCGCCATCCTGACTGCTGGTGCCCAACCCGCGCACAAACGCCTGGTCGATCTTGAGCATGTCCACCGGCAACTGTTTCAGGTAGCTCAAACTGGAATACCCGGTGCCAAAGTCATCGATCGCTATGCGCACGCCCAAGTCTTTGATGTGGTTCAAGGTCACAGCGTTCACGTGATACCCGTCGATAAGCACCGTTTCCGTCACTTCCAGGATGAGGCGGGATGGGGCAAGGCCGGCGTCCTGCAAGGCGCGGGCAATCTCCTCCAACAAGTCCGGGTGCTGGAACTGCCGGACCGAGAGGTTGACACCCATGGAGAGATCGCGCGTGATGGGCCAGTGCAGCTCCCACTCGCGCAGTTGCCGGCACGCCTCGGTGATCACCCAGCGCCCCACCGCGTGGATTAATCCGGTCTCCTCTGCCACGGGGATAAACGTCGTCGGCGAGATGAGGCCAAGCGTGGGATGCCGCCAGCGTACCAGGGCTTCGACGGCGATTACCTGACCCGTGACCAAGTTGACCTTGGGTTGGTAGAACATACGCAGTTGGTTGTTGGCAATGGCGCCGCGCAAGTCGTGCTCAATCTGGAGCCGCGACAGCGCTTCGGATTGCATGCTGGCGTCAAACACCACGTAGCGCGCCTTGCCCTGCGCCTTGGCCTGGTACATGGCAATGTCGGCATCACGCAACAGTATCTCTGCTGTCGATTCAGTGGAATTGGTGGCCACGATGCCGATGCTGGCCGTGATGGCCACGTCGGTGTCTGCAACGGTGATGAACTGGTTACAGGCTTCCAGCAGGCGCCCGGCCACGCGCACCGCCTCGGTGGGCGACACCAGGTCTTCCAGGAGCACCGCGAATTCATCGCCGCCCAGTCGCGCCAGCGTGTCGGCACTGCGCAAGCAGTCTTGAAAGCGCCGCGCCACCGCGACGAGCAAGGCGTCCCCGGCCTGATGGCCCAAGCTGTCGTTCACACTCTTGAAGCGGTCGAGATCGATGAATAGCACGGCAATAAAACGGAACAGCCGGTTGTGCCGGCTGATGGCGTGCGCCACGCGATCGGCAAACAACAAGCGATTGGGCAAGTCGGTGAGTGGGTCGTGGAAGGCTTGGTGCGCCAACCGCCGTTCCAGGATCGAGCGCTCTGTAATGTCGTGGATAATGGCGTGAATCAGCACGCTGCCGTGTACGGAAATATGGCTGGTGAACACTTCCACTTCGCGCACCTGCCCGCTGGCGAGTTGGTGCTGATGCACGGCCCGATCCTGCAACACGGCGCCACCGCGCGTCAGGTCCATGGTGGTGCGCAGGGCGCTGCCGGCGGTCAGGTCGAACACGGTCATGCCCGTGAGGCTGGCGTAGCTGTACCCATAGTATGCGCAGGCGGTCGGGTTGGCGCCCACGATCCGGCCGGAGCCGTCCTCGATGAGGAGCATCACGGCCTGGTTTTTCTCGAACAGGCTGCTGTATCGCTCTTCGCTTTCCTTGAGCGCGTCGCTGGCACGTACCCGCTCGGTGACATCGCGCGAGGTGAGCACGATGCCGAACACGCTCGGGTCGTTGAGCAAGTTCTCGGCTACGATCTCCAGCGTGCGGATGCCGCCGTCGCGATGGTGTACCCGGCAGTCCAGTTGTTGGATGGCGCCGTCGTGTGCGATGAACGTGCCCCAAATGGCCTCGACGCGCACACGGTCATCGGGGACGAGCAGATCCAACACACGCGTCCCCACGGTGCTGGCAGGATCCAACCCGAGTACCGGCAGATGCGCCGGACTGGCGTAGCGAATGATCCCCTGACGGTCGGTGATAACGATGAGGTCGGAAGTGTACTGCACCAGGGCCTTCAGCCGGCTGTCCTGCGCCTCGATCGACAGCGCCAGCCGTTCCAGCGCCAAGCTACCCAAGGACGCCAGCGCCCGCATGCCGCGCGCACTTTCCGGCGCAAGTGCACGCGGCGCCGCCAACGCAAGCACCCCTAACAACTGCTGCCCGCGCCGTAGCGGCTGCCAGTAGCAACACACGCCAGCAGGTGTCTGTGTCAGGGTCTGCTTCGCTTGCGCCGCTGCAAGAACTTCTTCCGGCAGGTGGTCGAGTGCTGCGCTCAAGCCCAGGTCAGTCCCCGGCGGTGCGCCATCGTGCCTGTGCAATTCTTGTTGCGGACCATCGCTGAGCCAGAGCACCGTGGCCAAGGGCACGGGCTCAGTGATCAACCGCCGGCAGGCGCCGAGCACCGCTGCAGCAATAGCATCGGCGTCAAGAGCAGCGGCGATCGCCGCGCCAGCGCGGTGCAGCTCACCTTCACGCGTAGCGGTAACTTCCTGCTGGCGCATCGAGGTGGCGAGCAGCGACAGCGAGCCAGCGACGATGCCCAGTGCTGGTAGTTCGAGTGCCTCGCGCTGCGTAAACACCGCCAGTCCCTGATTCACCGCGACGACGAACGCTCCCAGATACACCAGCCCATAGGCCACCACCACAGCGAGCGTGGTGCGCCCATGACCAGACAACGCACGAAACATGAGTCCGGCAAACAGCACGATGACGAAGGCTACACCCGCGAGTGTGCCGACCACCAACAGCACTGCCGATTCCACCACCAGCAGTGGCCAGGGGAGCGCGTTGCGGACCCAGCTCCAGCACCACAGGGCGGCTACGGCGGCCAGGCCACTAGAGGCCATCAGTGGCAGCCACAGCGGGGAGTCGGTAGACGTCACGATGAACCAGCCCGTGACGCTGGCGACCACAATCGCCACGGCGAGCATGGCCAATTGCAAACGGCGCAGTAGGCTGGCCGGCAGCGGATAGCGAGTCTCTAACGCGGCCAGCCAGCCGCGCGCACGGGCAACCGGCACGGTCAGCGGCCACAATTTAGAGCGCTCGCTGGTAAGGCTCATGCGCCTCCGAGGGATGATAGGACGGACATCCTGGGCGATGCCGTTGCCCACACCGTAGCGCGTCAAGATGTACGCTCGCTTGCGACCACTGCATATGGGCTAGGCAAGCAGGCCCAGATAGGCTAGATACCCGAAAGTCGTGCCAGCCGCTGCCGGAGGTGGTGGTCGGCGAGGACGAGCGCCAGCATGGCTTCGGCAATGGGGACCAACCGTGGCAGCACCGTCGGGTCGTGCCGGCCCTTCACCACGATGGTGGTGGGGTTGCCTTCGTCGTCCACCGTTTGCTGTTCCTGGGCGATCGAGGCGGGTGGCTTGGCGCCCAGCCGGATCACGATCTCCTCACCGGTGCTGATGCCGCCCAAGATACCGCCATGATGGTTGGTGGCCGTACCGATGCGGCCATCGGGCCGCCGGATGAACGGGTCGTTGTGTTCAGAGCCGTGCATGTGCGTCGCGCCGAGGCCTTCACCAAACTCTAGCGACTTAATGGCTGGGATGCTGAACATCGCCTGGCCGATGCTGGCCTGCAGCTTGTCGAACACCGGCTCACCCAGGCCAGGTGGCACGCCGCGAGCGCGCACTTCCACCACGCCGCCCAAGGAGTCGCGCTGGCTGCGAGCCTCGTCCACCATCGCCACCATGCGGGCCGCCACCTCGGCATCGGGGCAGCGCATCGGGTTGCGCTCGATCTCCTCCTCGTCATAGGTGAGGGCACGCAGATCGCCCAGCGACAGCGTGTAGCCGACGATGTGTACCCCTATGGTCGCCAGGAGCGCTTTAGCGATAGCGCCGCCAGCGACGCGCCCCACCGTCTCGCGGGCACTGCTGCGCCCGCCACCGCGATAGTCGCGGAAGCCATATTTCACGTCCCAGCTATAGTCGGCATGCCCTGGGCGGTACAGGTGGCGGATCGCATCATAGTCTTGCGAGCGGGCGTTGGTGTTGAGCACCAGCATGCTGATGGGTGTGCCGGTGGTGCGCCCCTCGAAGATGCCGGAGAGCACCTGCACTTCGTCGGCTTCCTGGCGCGCCGACGTCATGCGGCTCTGCCCGACGCGCCGCCGGTCGAGCTCGTGCTGGATCTGTGCCGTGTCGATAGCCAAGCCAGCGGGGCAGCCATCGACCACCACGCCCACACCACTCCCGTGCGACTCGCCCCACGTGGTGATGCGAAAGACCTGACCGAAGCTATTACCGGCCATACCGCCTCGCTCTCGCTCTCAATCGTGCCCGCCCACGGACCTCACCCCCAGCGCCGGGTGATCGCCCAAAGGGCACCCGGGGCATGCACCCGTCCCCGTTGCGGGGAGGGGCGGGGGAGTGAGGTCCGTAGCCACGACCCCCTGTTCTCCCCCCTGGCGGCGGACGTTTCGCCGGGAGCATGGTTGCCTGCCCGTTGATAGACCCATTGCTCACCAACGGTGCGTCCACTCAGTTCCCCTCTCCGGACGGAGAGGGGCGGGGGGTGAGGTCCGTCCCTACACCTCACTCAGCGCCTTGGGCGCGAAGTGCGGGTCGCGATAGCCATCGAATCCCTGGAAGTACTCTCGCGCCTCTTCATGACCGGGCATGGCCATCACCTCGTGCAACACGTCCACCGCGGCATCATAGCTGGCGGTTTGGTGGTGGGTGAGCGTCTCCCACAGCAGCATGCTGGCGTCGCCCGATTGGTAGGCTTCCAGGCCGCGTTCCATCTCCAGCCAGCGCGGCAGCACGTGTTCCAGCATGATCTTGCGCGGCAACGGGGTGGGCTTGATCTGGTGGATGCCGGTGGCATCGATGCGCGCCGCGCTCTCCACCACCACATCGTCGGGGATGCCAGCGATGGTGCCACGGTTGGGCACGTTGACCTGGAAGGTGCCGGCTACGTTGTTGGTGAGCGCATCGATGATCGGCACTTGCTGCTCACGGGTCTTGGTAGCGCCAAATACCGCCGTCACGCTGGCATGGGGGTCGGCCGCGGCGTCGTGCATCTGCTTGAGCCGCGCTTCCAGGTTGGCGACGTATTGCGGACGGGCGACATCGGTGTCGGGGCCGCCATACGGCTCGCCGAACCAGCGCTTCTTGGTGGCAAGGTCGGTGTGGTACCACCAGTTCTCCTGACGCTGCGCGGTGCGCGGCGTGTCGCCGATGGGCATCAAGCCATACATGCGGTACTGGTGGATGGTCCCGCGCGACATCTGGATGTCGTGGGTCCGGCTGGCCAGGTGCGTGCGCCAGTAGTCGCTGGCCTGGTTCGCAATCCAGCCATCGAGCAGCGGGTAGGCGTCCTGGCCATCGTACAAGAAGTGGGTCAGCCAGATGCAGTGGTTCAGCCCTGGCGCTTCCCAGGTGACCCGTTCCAGGTCGAGACCGAGCGTGTGGGCGATCTCCTGATAGCCGTAATGGCCGTGGCACAAGCCGCAAATCTTGAGTCCCGTCTGGCGCGTCATCAACGTGCAGCCGTCGAACACGGGGTTGCCGGATTGGATGAGCCAGGCGTCGGGGCAGATGCGCTCCATGTCGTGGGCCACGGCGAGCATGAGCTCGAACTCGTAGTA
>JANWJO010000080.1 GCA_025449435.1 Chloroflexota bacterium
AGCAGCCCTGCTACATCGACTGAGCCGTTGGAGCAGCTCGAACTCAAACCGTATGGATGTACGAACTTGCGGATCGCGGTCTTTCCGCTGCTAGCCGAACCGTAAACCGTGATTGCTTTCATTGCGGTATGAGGGCCTAGCCGCCTGTTGTGACGGCTCGTCATCGCTTGGTTGTATTTGAAGTGCTTGTTTGGTTGCCCAACGAACCACTTGCTGACACGGGTGACCCGCTCGTCGCCACTGTTGCGCGGTTGCACGTGTAACATTTGACAAAGCACCACATGCTCCATACGATGGTAATCGATCAAGTGCATGGCGACCTTTGTCCCTCGGCGCGCTAGGCTGTGCCGTGTGATGGGAAACGTGGCAAGATCGCTGGGCACCCGATTTGTTGGATTGTAGACCTGTATTGGGAGGATTGTCGTGAGTACCTTTCACCGGCGTGACTTACTCAAGGCCTTTGGAGGCGCCGTGGGAGCAGCGGCACTCCTGGCCGCTTGTGGTGGCGGCGGCACCACGACAGCTGCGACTTCGGCGGCAGCAACCTCAGCGGCTGCGGCGACCTCGGCTGCGCCAGCCGCCACCACCAGTGCTGCAGCAGTCGCTACTTCCGCCGCGGCAGCCGCGACATCTTCGGCAGCCGCTGCAACCTCTAGCGCCGCCGCTGCTACGACGTCGGCATCGGCATCGGCATCTCCAACCCCCAACCCGTTGTCTTCGGTGCCGATCAAATCCGGCATGAAGACGCTCGACTGGTGGTTTGGCTGGGGCGGTATGACGGCCCTGAGCACATTCTCCACGCTGGCTACCACGTTTAATAAGGCGAGTAGCGACTACCAGGTTAAGCCTCTGCAGGTTGATGACATCACCACCAAGCTGCAAACGGCCATCGCTGGCGGCACGCCGCCGAACGTCGAGACCGGCAACATTAACTTTGCGCAGTTCTGGGTCTCTGGCGCGGCCGTGGCTCTCGATAGCTACGTGTCGAAGAGCACGATCATTAACCCCACCGACATGTTCGACGCCAACCTGAAGGCGGGGCAGTGGAAGGGCAAGACTTACGGTGTGCCCGCGGTAGAAGCCTTCCTGCGCTGGGCGCTGAGCTTTGACAAGAAGTTGCTCGACGCGAACAAGCTCGACGCCACGAACCTGCCCACCGACTTCGACACCCTGTACCAGTGGGCCAAGACCATGACGGTGGTCGACCCCAGCGGCGCCATCAAGACGTTGGGTTTCGATCCACTGGACGCGATGGGTGGCTCGTTTGGTGATGGCGACCCGTTCTTCTGGCCGGCGGCCTACGGCGTGAAGTATTACGACGAAGCCAACCAGAAATACTCGTTCAACACCCCCGAGTTTATCGACGCCACCACTTGGATCCAGAAGTTCTACGCCATTACGGGCGCCGACAAGATCGCGGGTTTCACCAAGGCGTACGGCACCTGGACCGAGAGCCCAACAGCTATGTTCCCATCCGGCGTCGAGGGAGCCAACATCAACGGCTACTGGGCACCGGGTGAACTCGCCAAGTCGGCCCCGACGCTCGACTTCGTGTACGGCTGGGCGCCAGGGCCATCATCCAAGAAGGGCCAGAAGTTGCAGAGCACGGGCGGCCACTATGGCATGCTGCCCAAGGGCTCACAAGACAACGATCTCGGCTTCAAGTTCATCGAGTGGCTCAACACTGACACTGCGTACCAAATTATTTTCGACGGCACTGGCTGGTTGGGCGCGAGCAAGAAGTTCCTGGCCAAGGTCAACGTCAACCAGTACAAGGGCCTGGATTTCTATATCAATACTGCCAATACAGCAGACCCGATGTGGGGTGTGATCGTGGACCCGGTACAGGCCTACGTCAGCGACCAGTGGAGCAAGATTCAAGACCAGGTCAACTTCAACAAGCTATCTCCAGCGGACGCTGCAGCACAGCTCGAGAAGGCCGCCAACACGGAGCTGAAGAACCAGTTCCCGAACGGCGTCTAGGCCGCAAACAGACTGGCGTGTGGTCGCGGTGCCGTCGCAGGCATCGTGACCACATGCCTTGCGTTTGCACACATTCCAATTCGCCTATGGGGATGCGACAATCGCAGGTACGCGCCCGCGCCAATGCGCGCGATCTCCCCACGACAGGGGCTCACTAGGAGAGGAGACCCGAATGGCCACTCAAGCGCTTCGCACAACCACCCGGCGTAAAGGGATGAGCCTGTCCGCCAGAAACCAGATCTACGGGATGCTGTTCGTGTCTCCTTGGATTATCGGGTTACTCGCCTTCACTGTGTATCCCATTCTTGCCTCGTTGTACTACAGCTTCACCCGCTACGACGTGATCAACGCACCAACTTTCGTTGGCTTGCAAAACTACGTCTTACTGTTCACCCAAGATAAAGACTTCCCCATCGTGCTCAGCAACACTGTTTATCTAGTGGTCGTGGGTGTGCCGCTGGGTCTACTTGTGGCCTTCCTCCTTGCCTCGCTCCTTAACAACTCGGTCAAAGGGCGGCCGCTGTTTCGCACAATCTTTTTCCTGCCGTCGATCGTGCCCGTGATCGCCACGGCGATGGTGTGGCTGTGGGTGTACAACCCGAACTATGGCATCATCAATGCGAGCTTGGCGGCAATGGGGCTGCAAGTCATTCCGTGGTTGTCATCGCCAGACCTGGCCAAGGTGTCGATCATCATCGTGCAAGTCTGGCTCCAAGGCTCGGCCATCGTCATCTTCCTGGCGGCATTGCAGGACGTGCCGCGGGAGCTGTACGAAGCAGCCAAGGTTGATGGCGCTACCGCGTACCATCGTTTCCGCAACGTCACGATTCCCTTATGTACGCCCTCCATCCTGTTTGTGCTGATCACTGGCTTGATCGGAGCGTTCCAGGAGTTCTCACTCACCTGGATATTGACGCGGGGTGGTCCAATGGAGAGCACGACCTTCTACGGGATCTACCTCTATCAAAATGCCTTCCAGTTCTTCAAAATGGGGTACGCCTCGGCGCTGGCCTGGGTCCTGTTCGTGATCATCGTGATCTTCACCATCATCACGTTCCGGTCATCGGCGCGCTGGGTGTATTACGCTGGCAACTAGCTGGGATAGAGAGATCGGAGCTGCCACATGAGCCAGGTCGCGAGTACCACTACCCCGGCCGTTGCAACCAAACCGCGCGTGCTCGTCAAGCATCCCGGCATGTTGATCAGCAAAATCATTACTTACGTGCTGCTGGTGGGCCTGAGTTTAATGTTCCTCATGCCGTTCTTGTGGATGGTCTCGACCTCGCTCAAAGACACGCCGCAGACGTATCATGTACCGCCGATCTGGATTCCTATTCCAGCACGCTTCTCCAATTACCCGGAGGCGATGGCGGCACAGCCGTTTGACCTGTTCTTCAAGAACACGATTATGTACGCCGGACTGGCGACGGTGGGGACGGTACTGTCGGCGGCACTGGTCGCCTACGGCTTCGCCCGCATTCGCTGGAAGGGACGCGAAGTCTTCTTCTTCATCACGATCTGCACACTGATGATCCCGTTCCAGGTGCGCCTTATCCCGTTGTACCTCATCTTCCGTGACCTTCACTGGCTCAACAGCTACAAGCCGCTCATCGTTCCGGCGTTCTTTGGCAACGCCTACTCCATTTTCCTGCTGCGTCAGTTCTTTATGTCGCTGCCAATCGAATTGTCCGACGCCGCTCGCATCGATGGCGCTGGAGAGTTGTCCATCTTCGCGAGGATTATCTTGCCGCTGGCTAAACCGGCCCTAGCTGTGGTTGGGCTGTTCGCGTTCATCGGCGCCTGGAATGACTACCTCGGCCCGTTGATCTACCTGAACGAACCCGACAAGTTCCCCATCTCGCTCGGCTTGCAGCAGTTCATGGGGCAGTTCGTGGAGAAGCTCGCCTGGCCGTACTTGATGGCGGCAAGCACCGTGACGATCTTGCCCATCATTATTCTGTTCTTCTTTGCGCAGCGGACCTTTATCGAGGGTATCGCCATCAGCGGCATTAAAGGTTGACGGTGCCCGCCGTGCTTTGGTAGGGCGTTCAGCAGCCGTGACGAGTCTGCCGTATTCACCGCTCGCGTTGTCTAACGACCACCGCCCACTGCCAGGCCTTGGTGTGGTGCTCGCCGTTGTGACGGCTGCTGCTTTGCTGTTCCTGTTGTTTGCCGGTCGGGGCTTTGGTTGGTCGGACCAACCAGCGGTGCCGGCCACACCGCAAGATAGCTACCTTCAGCAGGCCGCACAAGTGCTGGCACAGGAACAGCGGTTGATTACGACGGCCAACGCCTTACTCACACAGAACGAGACGAACCCGACGCTCTCTGAGAGCCCGGAGTGGCTCGCTAGCCACGAGCAGGTGACCGCACAACTCGAGGCGATGGGGGTATACGTGCAGTCGATGACCGCGCCTGCCAATCATGCGCCACTGCAAGCGTGCCTCGCGGATAGCACGCGCCTGATTGCTACGTCCCAGCGCTTCTTTCAAACGGCGTTCACGATGGGCGGCCACGGCGCGTATTACTACAGCGCGCACGCCAACTGGGACTACAACCTGGGCAAGCAGGAGCTGGCGCGCTGCCAGGCGATGGGCAGGTAACGACCTCAATACTCGTTATTACCCACAACATCGGCTGGGGGTGACCGGCCAAACCCCCCTGTAGTCCCCCCTTAGCAGGGGGGACGGGGTGCCGAACGTGCGCGGCCGTCGTCCAGCCAGGTGGTAGCGCCTGTTCGAGGGAGCGAGCCCAGCTGCCAGCAGCCCGTCCCCCCCTGCCAAAGGGGGGACGGGTGCTCTCTGGGCATAGGGTTGTGCCTTGATTTGCAGACAAGCGACCCGCAATGATGTGGGAAAAAGTAAGACAGGTGGCAAGAGGAGCATCCACATCCCGGCGGCACGACCCCCCCAACAGTTGAGACGATAGGGGGGTCGTAGCTAGATGCGTTCGGCTGTAGCCTAGGCATGAAGGTCACTACGGTTGAGTGCGAGGGGCGGGTACTTTGCTCTGGCCTCTGCACCTTGCGCGGACGCGAGTCCAGCCTGCAGCCATGTTGCGTCAGCAAGCATCGTTCTGGGTTCTTGCTGGCGCGAGTTTGCTGTCTACCGCGCCACTCTTCCTGACCGCCGTCGCCTACGCCTCCGACTCGGATATCGACTTCCACCTGGTGCCGTATGCCGCGCTCCTGCGCGACGTTGGATCGTGGCAATGGGATACGGCGCTAGGACTGGGCCAACCTGCTCTCGCTGATCCGATGGCGACTGTATTTAACCCAGTTGCCGCGGCGCTGTTGCTGGGTCTGGGGCCTGTGCGCGGGGTAGGGCTGCTGCTGTTCGTCAGCGTGCTCGCGGCGGCAATCAGTATGCGCGTGCTGCTGGAAGACGCCGGTTGCCGCTCCTTTGCCGCCAATACCGGCGCCCTGACGTTCGCATGCTCGGGCTTTGTGGCGACACATCTGTTTGCTGGGCATGTGGAATTCATCCTCTCGTTGCCGGCACTGCCGGTGGCATGGCTGGCGGGGCGAAGGCTTGCCGATAGGACGCGTTTGGCAGTGGTGTTGGGTGGCGCAGCGATCGCGTGGCCAGTGCTGTCTGGCGCAGCTTACTTTGCCGAGTATGCGGCAACCGTGCTGGCGGCAGTTGCGTGCGTGCGCATCGTCGGAGCCAGTGGGTTCGCCCCTCGCTTGCGGATCGCCCTGACCGCGGCGGCAAGTGGCGTGCTGGCGGTCATGCTAGCGAGCGTCCATCTCGTACCGATGCTGTCGCTGTTTGGTCAGTTGGTGCGCATGCCGGTGACTGATACCGGCTCCCTTCCTATGCCTTCGGCCCTTGCGGCCTTGCTCATCCCGCCTTGGTTGATCGCCAGTGGCGGCGTAGGCGCCTGGATGCAGGGGCTGCCAGCGCTGGACACCGGCTGGTACGAGTTGTCGGCCTACGTAGGCCCACTCATGCTCTTGCTGTTATGTGGCCTGCCGGCGGCGTGGCGGTCAGGACGGCGCATGGCACTGATCGAAGCTGGCGTGCTGGTCGGACTCGGCTTGCTGCTGCTCGATGCACGCACGCCGCCCCTGCCAGGGTACTGGGTGCTCCACGGAGTGCCGGCGGTACTCGCGTTGCGGATCTCCGCCCGTGCGTTGTTGCTCGTTGGGCTGGGCATCGCCGCTGCGTGCGCAATTAGCTTGGATGCGCTGCTGGCCTCGCGGCA
>JANWJO010000081.1 GCA_025449435.1 Chloroflexota bacterium
GCCTTGTCCAATCACGCCGCCCCACACGATCATGACCGTACCCGTCCACACCGTCGAAAAGCTCGTACGCGCCGCTGGCGCGTGGACATCCGAGAGCATTCGCCACATATTGGTGGTGGGGTTGTAGGCTGCGCCTTCGGACACCAGCTGCGGTGTCTTCCCTGGCACCAACCCGCCCCATACCAGCATCTCGCTACCGGTCCACACCGCTTCCTGCCCCAGCTGCGCCGGTAACGGCGAACTGGCGATGGGCTGCCAGCTATCTGTGCTCGGATCGTACATGGCACCTGAGGTGGTCGGCTCCTCGGACGTCGACGTCCACAAACCACCGCCGTATACGATGGCCTTCGTTCCCGTCCACACGGCAACGGCATTGGCCCGCGTCGACGGTGCATGTACCGAACTCAAGTGACGCCACGACTTGGCAGTGGGGTTGTAGGCCACGTTGGCGCTTCGCGGCGGGTCGCTGGCCGTCTCCCCGAAGATCAAGAACTCGTGCCCAGTCCACAGCGTGCTGGAAAATAGACCCGGCACCGGATCCGGCACCGTGGGCAACTGCGACCAGGTGCCCACCGTGGCATCACCGGAGGACGTGGCCGGCGCCAGGATGTGGGCAACGGTCGATTGGAACAGTGACGACGGTATGGCAAACGCCTCGTTGGCGGCATCAGTGCGCTTCCACGTTGCGATGCCCACCACCTCACCACGGTCGTTGAGCACCGGTCCGCCACTATTGCCTGGGTTGATCGCCGCGTCGGTCTGGATGTAACTGATGCTGTTATAGGTGCGCCGGCCAGACAACAGGCCCGCCGTGATCGACGGGTCGCCCTTCATTCCCTCGGCAAACCCGATGACATACAGTTTGTCACCCGGGGTCAGCGCATCCGCATCGCCAACGTTCAGCGGCGTCAAGTCGATATTCTCTGCCACCGCCACCAGCGCCAGATCAATATCCGCGTCGCCACCGATCACCACGCCCTTGTGCTGGATTTTGTCTGGGGTAATCACCGTGACCGTGCTGTGGCCGTTTACCACGTGTTGGTTGGTCAAGAACAACTCCTGGAATCCTGCGTCCTTATAGAACCAGCCGGTGCCCAAGCCATCTGGCGTCTCGATGGTCACGATGTCCCCGACCGTCTGCTTGTAAATCTGGCTGGGATCGATCACCGGTAGTGGCGTCGCCGTTGGTTGCGCGGTGGGTACAGCCGTCGCTGTCGCTGTGGCCGCTGGGACGGTCAGAGCCGAGGGCGCAGGCGTCACCGTGGTGATCTCATCGGAAGCAGCGGAAGCTGCCGCCATCGTTCCCTGCAATTTCAGGAACGCGAACCCACCCGCCAGCAGTGCCACCACCACGATCGCCGTGATGAGGATCGCCTCCAGGGCGCCAACGGTCGATTTCTTGTCTTCAGGTGGCAGGTTTGGGACCGTTGTGCCCCAAGGCATGCGATTGGTGGGATCGTGCTGCGTCGCCATGCGTCTTCCCCAGCGGTTGCTTCTGCGCGGCTCGCCCAAGCGTCAGGCGCAGAGACCGCAACTTTGTTGTATTCCGGCTCGCCACACCGGTGACGGGTTGTAGTGAAAATGTCGGAGTTCACCAGGCTGAAAGTACCAAGACCGGCTAACCCGTACGACTCGTGGCTGCTCCCCTCCGGCTTGAGGGGCGGGTGCCCCTTGGGCGATTGGGGGTGAGGTCCGTACCTTCAGTCCGCCCCGGAGGATAGGGGAAAGAAGGTACGACCCCCTTAGTGTCCCCCCTGGCGGGAGGACACACGCGCTGGAAGGGCCGTGGTCTTCGTGCCGGTGCCACGCAGGCCGTGCACGTCGGGCTGCTCGGTCCCCCCGCCAGGGGGGACATTAAGGGGGGTCCGTAACCTCGTCTCCCGCCAGGGGGAGGGGCTAGGGGAGGGGTCTCTAGTGCGGCCCTTTGGCCTCCGTGCCACACGGCCCACCATCGGTCGAGACCTCCCGCGTTACCACATCGCCGCGCATGCTGTACAGCGGAAAGTAATACTTGGATAGTTCTTCAGCCGACTCTCCCGCATAGTGGCAAATGAACGACCGCCGGAACCGCGTAGCCGACCCGTTCGGAAACGAGCCGTGGATCAAGTTGCCGCCGAAGAACAGCACATCACCTGGGTGCATGCGCACCGCTCGCTGTTCCAGCCCTTCAGGTACCGGCACATAGTGCGTGGTGAACGACACCCTGGTGTCGGCTTCCTCCGGGCAATAAATGTCGAGCTTATGGCTTCCAGGCGCCACGAACAGGCAGCCGTTTTCCTCGTCGATCTCGTCCAGAGCAACCCAGGCCGCCACACATGTGCCCGGATGGACCTTCAAGTAGAAATTATCCTGGTGGAATGCTTGACCCCGAGCCGTAGGCGGCTTCCAGTAGAACATGCTCTGCGCGGCAATAGCCTCCTCGCCCAAAAGGACCTTGAGTTCGGTGCCAAAGGCCGGATGCAACATGTACCGCATCGCCACGTCCGACACGCGATGGGGGTGCATCATGCGTGGATAGGCCAGGAGCACGTCGCCTTTGGTCGTTGCCTCATCGAGCCCAATCGCCTTAAAGCACCCCGGCACCACCCGCCGGCTGTGCAGCTCGTCAAAGGTGCGCTGGAGCAACGTCACGTCATCCGCGTCCAGAAGCGCGCGCTTGATCACAAACCCATCGCGCGCAAAGTCTGCCGCATCCTGCACCCGTACTCCATTCTCCGGCGCAATCGCCATGTCGAACTCCTCTCTGGCGCTACCTATGTATCCTGCTGTCCCTAAGGTACTTGTTTGCGCTTAAAGTTGTTGCATATCCTCGGCGCTGAGCACAAGGTCTGCCGCCCGCACACTCTCTTCCAGTTCTGTTACCGAGCCGGCCCCACAGATCACCGATGCCACCGGCTCGTGCGCAAGCAGCCAGGCCAGCGCTACCTGCGCCGTGGTGTGCCCATGCGCTAACGCAAACGCCGCCACCTTCTCCACAAATGCCAGGTTCTCGTCGGTCAGCACCGGTGTCGCTGCGGGCCGTCCGCTGGTAGTGCTCGTGATACTCCCCCGGCTGCCCACCGGCGCCGCGGCCCCGCGCCGGTAGATGCCGCTGAGCACGCCGCCGGCCAGTGGACTAAATGCGACCAGCGATAGCCCAAACCGATCGCACACCGGCAGCAGTTCTTCCTCTGGCTCGCGATACAGCATGTTGAACAGCACCTGCAGCACCACCGGCAGATTGAGCCCCTTGCGCTCCGCTACCCAGAGAGCTTCCACCGCCTGCCAAGCTGCCACATCCGACAACCCGATGTGTCGCACCTTCCCGGCGCGAATCAGGTCGTCGAACGCCCGCATCGTTTCCTCCACTGGGGTCTGAGGATCCGGATGGTGGGGATAGTACAAGTCAAAGTATTCGGTTTGCAGGCGGCGCAAACTCTCCTCCACCTGGCTCATAATGTGCTTGCGCGACAACCCCCGCTGTCCGGGTTCCGGGCCCACCGGCTCCCCGCATTTGGTGGCCAGTATGACGCCTTCCCTGCGGCCCTTGAGCGCTTGTCCCACAATGGTCTCTACCATCAGCCGGTCCCGTGCCACTCCTGGGTAATCGAACCGGTGGTCGCCGTACGTATTAGCGGTGTCGATAAAGTTGACCCCAAGATCAAGCGCGCGGTGTACCAGCGCAACCGATTCATCCACCGGCGTCAGGCTGCCATAAAACGCAGTGCCCAGGCACACCCTGGATACCTTCAAAGCCGATCGCGACATCAGTCTATATCGCATTGTCTACTCCCTTCCCCGAGAGATCGAGGTACCCGCCTCGTCGTTCCTACTCCGCGCACGGGTGCCCGGGGCGGGGTTTGGGGAGGGGCTTCCCTGAGCACACTTGCCCTCACCCGTCCCCTCACCATACTATTACCCGTGTGTGGCGGCGCCTCCGGCCTAGCGGAGGCGCCCGGCACGCCTGAACCACCCCCGCAACAGCCAGAAGGAGTACAGGGCATGACCACCCAAACATCCACCGCTTCCGCCATCAGCGACGAGCGCTCCCACCTGTGGTCGGAGTTGGGCCAGCAGTTACGCGTCGATAGCATCCGCTGCACCACGCAAGCCGGCTCAGGGCACCCCACCTCCTCGATGTCGGCGGCCGATCTGCTGGCCGTGCTCCTCGCCGACCACCTCACTTACGACTTTGATAACCCCCACAACCCCAACAACGACCACCTCATCTTCTCCAAGGGCCACGCGTCGCCACTCCTGTACGCCGTGTATCGAGCCGCTGGCGCCATAACCGACGCACAGTTGCTCTCCCTGCGTAAGTTTGGTAGCCCCCTCGAAGGCCATCCCACCCCAGCCCTTCCTTGGGTCGATGTCGCCACCGGCTCGCTTGGCCAGGGGTTCCCCATCGGAGTGGGCATCGCCCTTGCCGGCAGCCGCCTGGAGAAGCGTGACTACCGCATCTGGGTGCTACTCGGTGATAGCGAAATGGCCGAAGGCTCCGTGTGGGAAGCGTTCGACCACGCCGGGCACCTCGCCCTCCACAACCTCACTGCCATCCTGGATATGAACCGCCTCGGCCAACGCGGCGAAACGGATATCGGCTGGAATAGCTCTACCTACGCCGCCCGCGCCCGCGCGTTTGGTTGGCACGCCATCGAGATCGATGGGCACGACGTGAACGCTATCCACCACGCCTACACGCAGGCCGCCCACACTGCCAGCGGGCCCACCCTCATCGTGGCCAAGACCGAAAAGGGCCACGGCGTGTCGTTCGTGGCCAACAAGGAAGGCTGGCACGGTAAGGCGTTCAACGCGGCGCAAGCTAAAGAAGCCATTGCCGAGCTTGGCGGCGAGCGTCACTTACTTGTCAAACCCAAGGCCCCCGCACCAGCCACGCCGGACGTCCACACCGCGGGCACACCCGCACTGCCCAACTACGCCGTCGGTGACAAAGTGGCGACGCGGAAGGCCTATGGTGACGCGCTCAAAGCCCTGGGCGCTGCCCGTGACGATGTAGTAGTGCTCGACGCCGAGGTCAGTAACTCCACTTTCGCCGACATCTTCGGACATGCCTATCCCGACCGCTTCTTCGAGATGTACATCGCCGAACAGCAACTGGTGGCTGCCGCGGTCGGCATGCAAGTGCGGCAGTATGTCCCGTTCGCGTCCACCTTCGCTGCCTTCTTTTCCAGGGCCTACGACTTCATTCGCATGACTGCCGTGTCGCGTGGCAACATCCGCCTTTGTGGCTCCCATGCTGGCGTGTCCATCGGCGCTGACGGCCCGTCCCAAATGGCCCTGGAAGACCTGGCCATGATGCGCGCCGTTCACGGCAGCACCGTTTTGTATCCCAGTGACGCCAACCAGACAGCGCACCTGGTCAATCTCATGGCCAACCAGACCGGTATCAGTTACCTCCGCACCACCCGCGAAGCGACCCCCGTGCTGTATGCGCCGGACGCACCCGTGCGCATCGGCGGCAGCAATACCGTCCGGCAATCAAGTAGCGACCAGGTAGCAATAGTCGGCGCCGGTATCACGCTGCACGAGGCGGTCAAAGCCCACGCGCAACTCGCCGCCGCTGGCATCAACGTGCGCGTCATCGACTGCTACAGCGTCAAACCCATCGACACCGCCACGCTCGTCACCGCGGTGCGCGAGTGTCAGCACCGCCTTGTAGTGGTCGAAGACCACTGGCCCGAAGGCGGCATCGCCGAAGCGGTTCTGTCGGCCATCTCGTCCCAAGGGCTCGACCCACAGGTGGCACGTCTCGCCGTGAACCAGATGGTCGGCTCGGGTACCCCCGAAGAGCTCATGGGCCAGGTCGGCATCGACGCCGCCGCCATCGTCGCGGCTGTGCACGGGCTTTTGGGGAAGTAGCGCGAGGTACGACCCCCCGGCGGGGCGCTTGGTGATACCCGCAATTTTCCCTGGGGCGGTGGGTGACCAAACCCCATCCCCTTCCGCGCCCGGCTGCCCTTTGGGCGAGCACCGGGCGCGAGGGTGGGGCTGCGCATCCTATTAGCCAGTAAGTCCCAATTCCGGCTCAACCGCTCTAGGCGCGGGTACGGTTGAGCCAGGTACTGGCCCACCGTCTCAACGGGCAACGGAGCGTAGGTATGTCCGCGCCCATCTTACTCATCGACGAAGATCCGGCGATCCGCCAATTGGTCGATACCACCCTCAGCGATGAGGGCTACGACGTGGTCACCGCTGGCGATGGCCAGAGTGCGCTGTCCTTGCTCCACGATCAGGGCGCGAGTCTCATCCTGCTCAATAGCGCTCCCTGGCAAAGCGGCGACGAACGATTCGTCGAGTCCTACCGCCGCTTACCTGGCCCGCATGCGCCCATCGTGCTGTTCAGTGCGTCGCCACAAGCAGCCAAGCGCGCGGCGCTGCTCGCTGTGGAGGGCGTGCTCATCAAGCCCTACGATATGCAAGATCTGCTATCGGTCGCCGAACGGTATTCCCAGCGCACTTAACACGTACTGACACACAGTAATACATCGCTAATACCGTTACCTCTTGCTATTCTCAATCGTTCTGGTATACTCTCGCTTGAGGTTTCAGTCACGTCGTGTCGTACCCCTTCTCGCAGTGAGGTCA
>JANWJO010000082.1 GCA_025449435.1 Chloroflexota bacterium
AGGGGATACCTTTGAAGCGTCCACGCGTGGGGCCTGCTCCACGGGGGGAGGTGCCACCGGTGGCGCTTGTCGAGGTGCTGGCGCGTCCGGTGCTGGCAACGCGACCTCATGAACCGGGAGGGACAAGGCTGGCTCTACCCGCCCTCGCATAGGCACTTGGGTGCCGGGTTCAGCTGGAGCTCCCGAGAGGTACGCCAGCATTACCGCCCGCTGGGTATCCAGAAAGCGCGACATGACCTGTTGAAACTGTGCCATCACGGCGGCGCCATCTTGCCGCGCCACCACCGTGTGTTCCACGGATGTGGTGTGCACGCTGGGTGTGTGCGTCGCAGGTGCGGTTGGCGGCGGCATGCTCGGGACGGCCCCGTTCATGACCGCATGACTGACTAGTGATGCTATTGGCGTCTCCTCTCGTAAAGGTCGTTGATGAATGGTCGCTGACGCTGGTGCCGTGGTGCTTTGCCCAGAATGGGGTGCCAGTGCTAGCCGATGACGAGGTAAAGGCTTGCCAACGTCGGCGAGCGGTATTGAGCGCGCCCCATCGACGAACCAGACGGTCGGTGCGAAGGCCGGGCTCAGCTTCGCGGCAGCAAGTGCTCGCTCATCAAGTACTTTGACGCCGCGGCTAGCGAAAAGGCGGGCAGGTGCCACCGGATAGCCAAGTACGGCCAGTTGCGCCACCGCAAGTTGCATCTGCCGCAAGCTGGCTGCTCCCTCACCGTCGGTAGCAATGGCAACGTGCTCACGGCCCTTCAAGATGCGGCTTATCAGCCCGGTCAATACGGATTTTGGACCTACTTCAATAAAGGTGCGCGCTCCGTCCGCGTACATTGCCTCGACTTCGCGCACGAATTGCACAGGGCTCACCAGATGCTCGGCTAGCGTCGCGCGCAACGCTTCGCCAGGTACATGCGCGGCACCGGTGGTGTTGGAATACACTGGTATTGCTGGATCAAGGATGCGTATGTCGCGCAGTACTGCCGCCAATCGCTCCCTTGCGCCGGCAACCAGAGGCGTGTGGAAGGCACAACCCACAGGTAGGCGCCGCACGCGCAAGCCTTGGCCCTCGAGCATGCGCTGCGCCTGTTCGATCCCATCGAGGGTTCCCGACACCACAGTTTGGTTTGGGGCGTTCAAGTTGGCCAGCCACACTCCTGGTAATGCACCGACTATACGCTCGACTGTGCTCGCGTCAGCGTTGACAGCGGCCATCGTTCCCGACTCATCTGCAGTGCTCTCCTGCATGAACCGGCCACGCGCCTCCGAAACGTGCAATAGTGCCGTGTCGGAAAGCACACCAGCGGCCCACAGCGCCACGAATTCGCCATAGCTATGCCCAGCGACCATATCGGGAGCAATCGCCAGCGATTGGAGGATGCGCATGCTCGCCATCGCCGCCACGCCGAGTGCTGGCTGCGCCACGTGTGTAGCGGTCAACGCCTCACGATCGCGCGCACGTTGCTCCTCGCTAAATGCTGGCACAGGAAACGCGTAGGTCGAGAGCGGCCGTTGGTAATGCTCAGCAAGTGCGGCGTCGGCGAGGTCGTACATCGACCGGGCCTCCGGGAACAGGAGGGCAAGCTCGCGACCCATCGTGGGATACTGCGACCCTTGTCCTGGAAATAGGCAGGCGAGTTTGCCGCGCGATGCCTCTGGCGCGTCGGAGAAGAATACGCCGGCAGCTTCAAGTGCCGCATTATTCGCCGTCTGCAACGCAGCCAGAGCCGCTGTGACTTTGGCGAGTACCTCATCGTTTGACGTGGCCACGAACGCTAAGCGCACCGCACGATTGCCAGCGTTCGCAGCCGCGTAGCACACCGTGAAGGCAAGGTCGGCAAGTCGGGCGTGCGTGCCACCCTCCACCGCTTGGCGCAGGACGCTCAGTTCACGCACCAGTGATGGGCGATCGTTGGTAGCCCACAAGAAGAGTTCGCTGGGCCATTCATCGACCGACGTTGCGGGCGCAGGGCTCAGGCTTCGTTGATACTCCTCGAGCACGATATGGAAATTGGTCCCGCCGAAGCCGAATGCGCTCACTCCGGCGCGGCGCGGTGCGGCATCGGCACGCCGGATCCATGGGCGCGTCTCCGCATTGACGTAGAAGGGCGAATCTGGGAAGTTTGCGCTGACGTTCGGTTGCTCGACGCCGATCGTCGCTGGCAGCACGGCATAGTGCAGCGAAAGTGCTGCCTTGATGACGCCTGCGATGCCCGCCGCGCACTTGGTGTGACCGATCATCGACTTGACGGACCCAATGGCACACGATTGGCGCTCGGCCTGGAAACGTGAGAAGAAGCGAGACAGCGCCATGACCTCTGATCGATCCCCCGCCACGGTACCCGTGCCGTGGGCTTCGATCAGCCCGACCGTCGACGGCGGTATGCCCGCCTTCTGATAGGCCCGCTCCAGCGCAAGCACCTGGCCCTCGGGCCGGGGAGCAGTCAGACCCTTGTCGCGGCCGTCGCTGGAGGAGCCTGTACCTTTAATCACCGCATACACGCGGTCGCCATCGCGTTCGGCATCCACCAGGCGCTTGAGCACGAGCATGACGATGCCTTCGCTGATGGCGATACCATCGGCGGTCTCATCGAACGTCCGGCAGCGGCCGCGAGGTGAGAGCGCCTGCGTCTTGCTAAAACACAAATAGGCGAAGGCGTTTTGCATCGTATCTACGCCACCCACCACCGACATGTCGCTGGCACCCGACTCCAGTTCACGAACAGCCAGATAGATAGCGGCCAGCGACGACGCACAGGCGGCATCCACGGTGAAGTTTGCGCCGCCAAAGTTAAACCGGTTGGCAATCCGTCCTGCGGTGACGTTGATCAAGATGCCGGCAAACGAATCTTCCGTCCACTCTGGCAGGGCATCGCTCACCTGATCGATCACGCCATCCGCGCCGGAGCCGAAAAACATGGGTAACGTCGAGCGAAAGCCATACATCTGGCCTAGATCGCCAGCGCCGCCGCCCGCTCCCAACACCACCGAAGTGCGCTGCCGGTTGAACGGCCGTTCGGCGTAGCCAGCATCAGCGAGCGCGCTCCGTGTCGCCTCCAACGCCAGGAGCTGCATGGGTTCGATGGAGCGCAAGCTGTTGGGCGGCATGCCAAACGTCATCGGGTCAAATGGAATGGGATCTAGGAAACCTCCCCATTTGGAATACACGCGGTCGCGCGCGCGCCGGTCGGTATCGAAATACTCTGCGGCATCCCACCGGCTATCTGGCACTTCGGTGATTGCGTTCACCTTGTTGATGATGTTGCGCCAGTACTGCTGCAGCGAGGGCGCCTTCGGCAAGATGGCCGACATGCCCACAATGGCTATGTCGCACGGCGCTGGCTCACTGCTGGGCGCCACGCGAGACGCTTGCGCCGCTAGGTACGCTGTCGCCCCGTTGGTGACACCGTCGTGCAGCGCCGCGACGGTCGTCACTCGGTCGCGCATCGAGGCAACCTGGCCGATCATGTACATGCCTTCGCTGCGCTGCTCCTCCGCAGACAGCGTGACATAACGGACACGGCCCGGCTCCTGTTCAGCCCCCGATGACCGTGTGATCCCCTTGGACGCGATGCGCAGCCGGCCAATGTTAAGTTCTTCGAGCGTCTGGCGAATGTCATCGTGAGACCGCTCTTGCTGGATCAACTCGCGTTTTTTCGTTTCGAACAGGGTGCGGAACGGCGTATCGACGCAGCGTGTGGCGTGTCCCGGTCCAGTTTCCAGCAGTACCGTGTGCGAACAGGCGATGGCCTCGCGCTGAAACTCCTCGACTATGGCGCCACCAGTGACGGCTTCTTCGGTGAACAGATAGGCGGTGCCCATGAGCACCCCGACCTTGGCGCCGCAGGCAGCAAGCCCACTGGCGAGGGTCGCCACCATCGCGCCCGAACGGGCGTCGTGAATACCCCCAGCGAAGACGACGTGTGCTTGCCCGGCCTTCAGCCTGCCCGCCTCAATGTGGGCGAGTAGTTGGTTCACCATCGATTCCCACAGGACAAAGCTGGACCGCGGCCCGACATGTCCGCCACACTCCCGGCCCTCGAAGATAAAGCGCGTGGCGCCCTGCCTCACAAACAAGTCGAGGAGTCCAGGTGATGGAACGTGCAGATACGTGGTGATCCCCTCGGCCTCGAGTTGCTGCGCCTGGTCCGGCCGGCCACCCGCGATGATGGCAAACGGCGGCCGGTGCGCACGCACCACCGCCAATTGTTCCTGCCGGAGTTCGTTTGGTACAAAGCCGAGGATACCTACACCCCAGGGACGATCAGCGAGGAGTACCTTCGTCTCCTCCAACAACCGTTCAACCTGTGGACCACGTAACAGCGCAAGCGCTAGAAACGGCAGCCCACCACCACGCGCCACCGCCTCACAAAATGGGGCGACGTCGCTCACGCGCGTCATCGGGCCCTGCAAGATCGGATACCGGGTCCCGTGCGACACGGCCATGGCGCCGCCTTCTTTGAGCGGCTCGGCAGTCCGTACCGCCTCAAGATGCTCGGGAATCGATTGGGCAATCGCCTGTACGACGCCGCCCACGGTTTGGAATTGGTTCGCCAGCATCTTGGCATAACACGCGTCTTGCCCCATCGGGATAGCTGTGCGGGAGCGGACATTGGCGAGCAGCACTTCGCGCCACTGGTGGCGAGCGACGTCCGGTGGCAAGGAAGTGAGCTCTTGATCGACCGCCGTCAGGGTTGCCAAGTCGTACACGCCAGGGCGTTGGTAGAACCGGTACATCCGGCCCTGGTCTGGGTTCCCAAGGACCACGGTCTCGCTGCCATCGAGAGCCCCAACGCGCGTACGCACGTCGTCCACTAGGCTCGACTCACGCGCGAGCGCGAGCTGCCAATCGAGCACAACGCCACTGGCGCCACCAGCGATGCACGCTGCCGACGTCTGCATGCCAGCGCCGCCGTGCACCCACAATGGAAGTGTGAACGAGGCCGCACAACGCTGAAACAGCACAAAGGCGGTCTCTTCACCGACTCGGCCGCCGGCCTCGTTGCCCTTCACCAGCAACTCGCGAGCACCCGCCGCCACCGCAGCGTGACCCTCTGCGATATCGATAATTTCGACGAACACACGCTTGCCGGCTTGATGAAGCTCGGACAGCAATGCTGCCAGACCGGCATCGGGACCACCGGCGAGCACCACCACGGCCAGTTCGGGCGGCATTGCTTCCAACACGGCGGAGCAAAACGCTGTCCTGCGCATATCTATCTTGATGCCGCGCTCACCAGTGCGTTCGCGTGCCAGGTCTACCATCCAGCGGGTGGAGACCTGCAGATCACTTTCGAATTCCAGGTCTACAATCCCAAGTGCACCCGCCCTGCTCGCGGCGATGGCGACATCTGGTCGCAGGTGGCCCGGGAGTGATATAGCCATCACTACTGGGGTGCTTGACATCGTTCATACTCCAGTAGCTGTCCAGATAGTCAGACCAAGATTGGCTTACCATACCAACTCAGGTAACCGTATGAAAGACCGCTCGTATTTCTTGGGCGCCGCTAGTAGTAAATTGCCATTTATCTACTTTTTGATGAAACAGGTACCATCTAAGGTGATAATTCATTCATAATCACTGCGCGGCCCATCGTGCTGATGTGGTGAGCGCGCAAGTAGTTGCCACACGAAGGGACGGCACACGCGTGTGGCATGGTACCTCACATCTGCCACACCCGTCGCCTCCGCTGCCGGGCATGCGTTGTGACTGGTGCCGCAGTACGCATACCTAGCGCGCCGGCATATCGCCAGAGCAATCCGGCTAGCGTTCGTACAACGCTATACTGTATGTCTCTTCGAGACTTCGATCCTTAACTTTGCGTCCGTTCCTCCTACTATGCGGCCACCTCACGATTTGTGAGCGCACGGCCCTACGACGCCACCGTATGATGCGTAGGGTTCGAGGTAGTTGGTCACGTTGCAAGCCAGCCAGCCTTGGACGCGCGACGATCTTGAAGCGTTGAACGCACTGATGACGAAGGCGGAGAACCGAGGAATGTCAGCAGGCCGGGTGGCCATTATAGGCTTGGATTGCGCCGCGCCCGAGATCGTGTTTGGGGACTGGATGGAAGCCTTGCCGAATTTGTCGGCTCTCATCCGGCAAGGTACTTCGGGCAAATTGCGTAGTGTCGACCCACCGATTACGGTTCCAGCATGGAGCTGCATGGCGTCGAGCATGGACCCCGGCCAATTAGGTGTCTATGGTTTTCGCAATCGCCACGACTACAGCTACGACGGCATGAGCTTCGCCACCTCACGGTCGATTCAGGTTGATCGTGTGTGGGACATTGCCGGGAGAGCGGGCAAGCATGTCATCGTGCTCGGTGTTCCACAAACCTACCCACCGCAACCGGTCAATGGTGAATTAGTGAGTTGCTTCCTCACGCCCGATCCGCGGGCCAACGACTACACGTACCCGCCCGATCTCAAGGCGGAGATTGAAGACTTGGTCGGCGACTACCAAGTCGACGTACGCGACTTTCGCAGCAATGATCGAGATCGCATTCTCCATCAGGTGTATGAGATGACCGAGCAGCGCTTCGCTGTGGCGCAACACTTGCTCGAGACGCGCCCCTGGGACCTGTTTTGGATGGTGGAAATCGGCGTCGACCGCATGCATCACGCGTTCTGGCGGTATCTGGATCCCGCACACCCACGCTACGAGCCCAATTCGCCGTATCACGATGCGATCCAGGAATATTACCGTTTGGTCGACGGTCTCATTGGGGACTTGCTCCTACAATTCGCGCCGAACGACACGGTGTTTGTCGTTTCAGACCACGGTGCGCGCGCCATGGAGGGAGGCGTGTGTGTGAACGACTGGCTTGTACGCGAGGGTTACCTCACGCTTGCAGAGCCAGTGTCCGGCGTCACTGCCTTTTCCAAGGCGCGAGTCGATTGGTCCAAGTCACGCGTTTGGGGCGAGGGAGGCTACTACTGCCGGTTGTTTCTCAATGTGGAAGGCCGCGAGCCCACCGGCACGGTGTCGCACGACGCGTATGAGGCGCTGCGGTCCGAACTCATCGTGAAGCTGGAAGCGCTCACCGATCCACACGGTCGCCCGATGGGGACGCGCGTCTACCGGCCCGAAGACCTCTACCAGCACGGGCGGCGCGGCATCGTACCCGACTTACTCGTGTACTTCGGCGATCTGGGTTGGCGTAGCATCGGTTCGCTTGGCCACGACGAACTCTGGACATTTGAGAACGACACCGGCCCGGACGATGCCAACCATGCTCGAGACGGTGTGGTGATCATGCGAGGCCCTGGGGTTCCGCAGAGCGAGCGCGGCCAGTACAACCTGCTCGACATCGCCCCGACAGTGCTCCGGCGGTTGGGCCTAGACATACCCAGCACGATGCGTGGACGCTCTCTCCTGAGCGACTGACCGGCCCGGTGCTATGCGCAGCCAGCTGGCTCAGGCATCCAGCCAGTGCACAACGCAGGCACCCCAAGAATAGCCAACACCAAAACCAGCCAGCAGCAGCCGCATCCCCGCGCGCAGTTGGCCGGATTGTTGCAGCCGGGTCAGCACGATGGGTATGGTCGGCGACCCAGTATTGCCCGTATCTTCCATAGCGATCACGAACTTTTCAGGAGGGATAGCGAGGCTGCGCCGCAGCGCCCCGAGCATGTACGCGTTCGCCTGGTGGAAGACGAACAAATCCACCTGTTCCATTGTCAACTGTGCCCGTCTCAAACACTCGCGCACGAGCCCCGGCACACGTTGCAAGGTGAACGAGAAGATGGCCGGTCCATCCATATACATCGCCGCGGCGTCCTTGCTCTGTTCGAGCCACTGGCCATCACCAGCCTGGCCAGTGCGCAACGCACCCCGGCGGAGAATGAGCCGGTCTTCGCCCGACCCATCGGTACCGAGGACGAACGCTTCAATACCGGTGCGATCGTCGGCAGTAACCAGGGTAGCTGAACCAGCATCGCCAAAGATCGGCGCCGTTGTACGGTCTGACAGTTCCCGATATTTGGTGTACGTATCAGCAGCGAGCAACAGCCCTTGTTTGAACAAGCCGCTGGTGATGTAGGCGTAGGCGAGGCTCAGGCTGTACACATAGCCGGAGCAACCCAGATTAATATCGAAGGCCGCGCAACTCGTCGGGAGGCTCAGCCGGCGTTGTAAGAGGCACGCCGTGGTCGGCGCAGCATAGTCCGGTGATTGCGTGCAGAAGATCAAGAAGTCAATGGAATCTGTGGCTATCGCGTGGGTTGCGAGCAAGCGCGCAGCAGCCCGGAACGCAAGGTCCGAGGCCATTTCATCTGGGGCGGAGATGCGGCGCTCCCGAATGCCCGTCTTCTCGAAGATCTTATTCGCATCGAACCCGGGAATGGCCTCGGCCAGTTCGTCATTCGAGAGAACGCGCACAGGCAACTCATAGTCAACGGCCGCTATACGCATGTTGCGCTGCCCTGGCGGCATCGTGCCTCACGCATACCTTCTGCGCTCAGGCGATCCATGTGCGCCGTCATTACCACACTTGGGCACGTGCCTCCACACTCGTCGCAAACGAGCCCTCGCGGATCGGTGATTCGCGCTTCATATCGCTCTTGTGTGGCGTTCACCTATTTCACCGCACTCCCCAGCTTTGCCGCAACAATGGGCGCCAAATCCTGGACACAGGTGATGTTGGGGATTTCTCCATCAGGCACTTGCACGCCGTACATCTCGTCCAGCAGCAAAACCACCTCGATCTGCGACATGGAGTCGAAGTTCGGAATGTCCGCGAAAAGCCGCTCAGGCGTGATACTGTTCGCTGGTTGCAACAGCGACTCCTCAAGGCGCCGGCAAAATTCCTCAACGTTCACTCGCTCGCTCGCCTTTCGCTAGGGAAGCATTATTTCGGAGTAGTTGCCTAGGTGCGACACTTTTTCATGAGTACCGTACCATCATCACGACAAGGGGCACACGCCCGCCGCCGAACGGGAAAAATGTGCTAGCCTGCTCCGGGCGCATTGGTGAGGCGAGAAAGATGACCGAGCGTGGCGTTGTACGGCGGCCGCTTCCGCACTGCGCAACTACTGCCCCTGGCCAGAAGACGCCAGTTGCGCACCTGGGGGCCCCGATTGGTGCGCTATCGAGCCATCCGGCTGCTGTTGCGGGTCATGCAGTTTGTCATCTTTCGCAACGACTACCTCGCGAACATTCAAGCTGCCGCTGGATGTTCGAAGCTCCGTGCGGTGCGCCGCAGCCTGCCGCCGTTTCTACGGCTCCAACCCCTGTGGGATGGCATGGCACGCAGCCACTTCGACGGGGAACCTCCCAGCTGGTTAGACCGCATCCGGCTGCACGGCTTCGACACAGTTGAGCAACTACACGCCAGTGGGACACCGATCATCTTAGCCGTCCCACACTTGGGCATTAGCGCTCTCGTCATCGCACAAATCCTGCACCAGCAGGGCGTTCCATGTATCGTTGATAATTTGGCGCCTCGAGTATTTGAGCGGTTCTCCACTATCGACGTGTTTGATGCCGACGAGCCTCATCTGGGCTTTCTAGCGCTCCGCCATAACAAGGTGCTGGTACACGGAGCGGATGCACCGGCACCAGGCGTGCCGTGTCAGTTCCTTGGACGAACGGCGTCGTTCCCCCTCCTCGCCGCGCGCATAGCCGAACGGACTAGAGCCGCTATCATCGTCGCGTATTGCCATGAAGTGGGTCGCCGCAGGTGGGAGGTGGTGTTCGAGCCCCCGCTAGCGGTGGCCGGCCGCTCCCCAGCCGAGGTCACCACCGCTATCGCCCAGCGCCTCGACCGCGCCATCCGCGCCTACCCTTTCGAGTGGGTCTTGCCACTACGCACATTCTTGAGCAAGGTGTCGTTTCCCACCACCGGCGTGCTCCCCGTGCTCGCTGGCGCGTTCGCCGACCCCACTGGCGAGGTCCAGGAACGCTACCGCGCTCGCCTGGCCAGTACCGCTGGCGTGCACGTGGTCACCGCCAGTCTCGATGGGTTGTCGTTGGTCCAGATCCTGGACCGATTGCAGCGCGGGGGGCACGAGGTGCTGGTGCTGGTCCACGCCGGGTGGGGCGACCAGTTGAGTGAACTGCCCCTGCTGCTGGTGTGGTTCTTCCGGTTGGACCCCGACTGGGTCGCCTATGACCCCGAACCCGCGTACCAGGTAGTGGGAGGGGAGGGGGAGCGCACCACGTTTGCGTTGAGCCTGATCAAGACGGCGGCGCTGGCGGCGTTGGTGGCGCGGGGGGTGGAGCGGTTGGATATGCCGGCAGTGCGGGTGGCCCAGCGGGCGAAGCTGCGCACCTATCACGTCCCGAGCGTCGCTGCCCTCACCACCGAACTCGA
>JANWJO010000083.1 GCA_025449435.1 Chloroflexota bacterium
ACAGTGGATCCTCATGATTATCGGCGCGGGTACCGTTTTGAGCGTCAGCGCTGCCATTGGTTACTTGATCGTCGATGATTTCATGGTGCGCCGCCGTCAAAAAGAGCTTGAGGCGACCGAGACGGCTGCAACACCGGCTCCTTCCGCGACACCATAAGATCACGTTCGCCCACCGGAGTGGTGGAACCTTGGCGGGGTCGCCGGAGCGGCGGCCCCGTTGTATTGTCTGTATCACCCCGATGACCAGCCTGTCTTGCGCGGTCCGCCGTACCGCTCTACTCTTTGGTGCGTGCCGGATGGACCACAAGCGTGGTGGAAGGGGAAACGACGGTGGCGAATATCGCCGGTTTTCAGCGAGCAGTCGTGCTGGGCACTGGGCAGATGGGCCCTGGCATCGCGATGATTCTGGCCCACGGCGGCCTGGAAACCATATTGGTCAGCCGCACAGCGAGTGGCGCTGCGGCCGGTCTGCAGCGTGCACGCGACGTGCTCGCCTTCTGGCGCCAGCACGAGTTGACCACTGACGCGGCGGTGCGCGACACCCTCGCCCGGCTCACCGCGACTAGTGATCGCTCATCCGCCTTGCATGACGCAGACTTGGTGGTCGAATCGGTGGTGGAGGACCTGGCGCTCAAGCAGCAGTTGTTCCAGGAGCTTGAGCAGCAAGCGCCAGCGAAGGCCCTGCTCACCACCAACACCTCTGGCTTGCGCATAACGGATGTGGCGGCCACCATGCGCACACCGGAACGAGCCTACACCACGCACTTCTGGAACCCTCCGCACCTCGTTCCCCTCGTCGAGATCATTATCGGTGAACGGTCGGACCCCGCTGGCGCCCAGCGCTTACGCCAGGTGCTAGCCGCGTGCGGCAAGCGACCGGTCGTTGGGCTGAAGGACGTTCCCGGGCAGTTGGGTAACCGCCTCCAGCACGCACTCATCCGTGAGGCCCTGTACATGCTGGAGGAGGGCATCGCCACGGCTGAAGACATTGAGACGTCACTGCAAGCCGGCCCTGGCCTGCGCTGGCCGGTGTACGGCCCCTTCGAGCACAACGATATGGTGGGCATCCCATTGACGCGAGCCGTTCAGGCGTCGGTCATTCCCTCGTTAGCGCGCAACGTCGAGCCGGCAGCCTTGCTGACCCAGATGATCGTGCAGGGGACATTGGGTGTAGCGAGTGGCCAGGGGCACTATGCCTGGACCCCCGAACGTGCCGCTGAAGTGCGTGCACGTCGAGACGCCTTTCTTGTCGAGCGCCTGCGCGCGTCGGAGCAAGCCAAGCAATAGCCCTGGCGAAAAGCGAAACAGCTCAGGACTGCTGGAGCAGCTGGCTTAGGCGCCTCTCATCGAGTTGCGGACTCACCACAGCGAGGCGATACTGGCGGGGGTTGAACATTTCGCGGGCCAGCGCCTGGAGTTCCTCGACTGTCACTTGATCGAAGTGCCAAAGAATCTCGTCAACGGTCTGGGTCCGCCCCATGAACAGTTGCTGGCTGCCCAGCCAAGCGGCGACTCCTAGCGAATCTTCCATACCGAGCAACATGCGTCCTTTGAGATATTCTCGGGCGCGTGAGAGCTCTCCATCCTGCACGGGGGCGTCGCGCAGGCAGGCCAGCTCGTGTACGATGGCTCGCACGCACTCCACAGCGCGCGACGGGTCGGTGCCGACGTACACTACGCCAGCGCCGGTGTCCTGCAGGTAATCGTTGTAGGTCGCAATGTCGTAGGCGAGGCTCCGGCGCTCGCGCACCTCTTGAAACAAGCGCGAACTCATGCCGCCCCCCAGAATCACGTGCAGCACATCGAGCGCAAACCGCTGCGGATGGCCTCTCGACAAGCCACCAAAGCTGAGGCAGACGTGCGCCTGTTCGGTGCTGCGAAACCTGTGGCGGATAGTCTGCGATCCGTTCTCAATCGTCGCTGGCATGAACGGTGCTGTAGCCTTGCGCCGCCACCCCTGGAACAACCGGGTAACCTCGTTGACGATGTGCGCATGATCGACCACGCCGGCGGCGGCGATGACGGTGTTGTTGGGCACATAGGTGCCGCTGACGTGCTGCCGAAGCTTGGTGCGCGTGATGTGGCGAACTGTATCTTCAGTGCCTGCAATCTCCCGTCCCAGTGGATGATCGGGCCAGATCAGTTCATCGATGAGGGTGTTCACCAGTTCCTGCGGCACGTCCTCGGACATGTGCAACTCTTCGATGATGACCTGGCGCTCCTTCTTCACCTCCACAGCATCCAGCAGTGGATGGAGCAGCATGTCTGCTATAAGCTCGAGGGCCAGTTGTGTATGGTGAGCAGCAACCTTCACGACGTACGTCGTGAGCTCTTTCTCGGTGCCGGCATTGAGCAGGCCGCCAACACCCTCGATGGATTCGGCAATGGCTCGAGCCGTGGGGAATTGTGTCGAGCCCTTGAACAGCATATGCTCGACAAAGTGCGAAATGCCGGCATCTTCTGGTCGCTCATAGCGGGAACCGGTGGCCACATAGACGGCCAGGCAAAAGGAATGAACGCCGGGCAACGATTCAGTAATGACCGTCAGGCCGTTGGGTAGGGTAGTGGTTTGACTCATTGGGCGGAGTATACAGCGCTCCCCGTGTCGCTAGCGCGCGCGGCCAGGCCCTTTATAGGCTCGCTCAAATGGCAGTACGAACGGCTCTTCAAATGGCCGGAAAGGCACCAGCGCCGCGATGGCGTCGATGGCGTGCAACAAGTCCGCACTCAGCGACCCCTTCTCGGCTGCTGCAACATTGGCCTCCAATTCAGCCACTGAGCGCGCACCGGTCAGCACCATGTGAATATCCGGATTGCTCAACACGAAACGCAAAGCGAGCTCCGGCAGTGCGATACCGGCTTCGTCCACAAGGGCATACAGGCGCTTAAACTGCTCGCGTCGTGGTGCACTGAGCCACGGTGCTCCGCTGGCGACGGCGTCGTCATAGCGCCTCGCCAGCGCGCCTTGCTGCAACGGTGAGCCAGCGATCACCCCGGTGCCCTGGCGTTTGGCCTCTGGCAGCACCGCGATGGCCGCTTCTCGCCACAACAGGCTGTAGTTGAACGCCGTCAGCACCACCTCGTGCTTTCCGGTAGCAATGATCGGCGCGAGCTCGTAGGCCGTGGTGCCGCCAAGACCAGAACAGTGAATCTTGCCTTGCAGCTTGAGGTCAGCCAGAAACTCGTTGACGGGTCCGTCCAGCGTACCGTCTTTCCACCAGTCGTATTGCCCAGGGCGATCAGGCTCGTGGATCAACAACACGTCCAGGTAACTGCGCCGCAGCTTGTGGAAGGTGTCTTCAAGGGAGCGCTGGAGAGCGTACTTGTTCTTGGCGTCAAACGGGAGGGGGCGGCCACCGAGCTTGGAAGCGAGAAAGTACGGGCCCGGTGCGCCCTGCAGCGCTTGTCCCAGCACATCCTCACTGTCTCCATAGGTGGGCGCAGTGTCAATGTAGTTGATGCCGAGTTCCAATGCGCGATGGACGAGCCGCCGAGCCTCGTCGGGCGTTGTAGCCGTGCGTGCGATGAAAAGGCCGCCTAACCCTAAGCGGCTCACCAGCATGTTGGACTTGCCGAGCTTGGTGTATTCCACGTGCGTTTTCTAGCTGCTGTTCCCAGATCGCCGGTATGCTAGCGCGCCGTCATTCCAGATGTTCAGTTCGTGCTAGCGGGCTTGGAATAGTGCTGCTGCTATACTCGCACCATACGTGGTCGGCACACTCACTCACCACAACGCTAGGAGTCGCCGCCGGTGACCTGGAAAGTGCGCGGCACGGACAACACGATCATCCGTGTCGAGCGGCCAATTGTTATCGTGCTCGCTGGGGTCTTATTCGTCTTGGCCATCTTTGGCGGCGTGGGTGTGCTGTTTGTGGTGTTCTACGCAGTTGCCATCACGGTGGTGCTCAGCCTGTTGTGGGCCCACTTGCTGGCGCGTGGGGTGTCGCTGGTGCGCCAACCATCGGTCGGCCACCTGCAAGTGGGGTCCACGCTGGAGGAGCGCTTCTACGCGACCAACACAAGCATCGCGCCCGTCTCCTGGTTAGAGATCGACGATCACTCCAACTTCCCTGGCTATCCAGCCTCGCGCATCGAATCGCTGGGTAGCAAGCAGATGAAGAACTGGCGCCTCGAGTGGCGCTGCCGGCGTCGCGGGCGGTATCATCTTGGCCCGCTCACGCTGCGCACTGGCGACCCGTTTGGGTTTTTCACAGTTGTGCAGGAGTATGCCGACACTATTTCGTTCCTGGTATTACCGCAAGTCGTCGATCTACCGGGGGTTGAGTTGCCGCGTGGAGCCGTGGCGGGTTCGACCAGTGGAGGCGCCCGCGCCATCCAGATCACCAACACGGCTTCCTCGTTGCGTGACTATGCGCCTGGTGACAGTTTCAAGCGGATCCACTGGCCAACGACGGCTCGCCGCAACACCATCTTCGTCAAGGAATACGACCTGGAACGATCCAGCGATTTGTGGATCGTGCTCGACATGGATGCTTCACTGCTTCTCGGCGAAGAGGAGGAGTCGACCGAAGAGTACGCCGTGCGCGTGGCCGTGGCACTGGCCAACCGCGTGTTGCGTGAGAACCGGGCTGTTGGGCTGCTCGCGTCGAGCGCTACACAGGTGCTTATCGCGCCGGACCGAGGTGGTGGGCAGTTCAACCGCATCCTGACCGAGCTGGCGGCGGTCCATGCCGATGGAACGGTGCCGCTGGCACAGGCCTTGAACATGGCGGGCTCAGTGCTGGGCCGTGGCGCCACGGTAGCAATTATTACGGCTTCGGCGGACATCACGTGGGTGCGTTCGGCCGTCGGGTTGTCCCAACACGGTCTGTCACCAGTGGTGTTCGTGGTGGACCCCAAGTCGTTCGGCGGCACGGCCGACGGCGTGAAGGTGGCGGCCGAGGCCCTACATAGCAACATTCCTTGCAACCTCATTCGCCGTGGCCATCGCTTCCGCGTCATGTCGCAGGAGCCGCTGACCAACAGCCGGCCTAGAGTGATGGGGCGCGGCTATCGCCAGCCACGGTCGGAGACCGCAGGATAGGCTAATCGGCTGAAGTTTCCCTCCATTCGTTCACGCGATGTGAGCGTGGCCATTGCAAGGAGCGTACCGTCCCGTGGGGATGCAACAGCGCGAGTTAGACTTCCTCAAGACGCTCGTTGAGACGCCGAGTCCATCTGGCTTCGAACAGATGGCAGCACAAGTCTGGCGCGCCTACGTCGCGGGCGTGAGCGATGCCGTCACTACCGACTATCACGGCAATGTTGTCGCTTGCGTCAATCCTGGCGGTTCGCCACGGGTCATGCTGTCCGGCCACATCGATGAGATCGGCTTCCTGGTCCGGCATATTGATGAGCACGGCTACCTATATTTTGGCACGATCGGCGGGTTTGATCCACTCACCTTGCCTGGGGAGCGCGTCCGCTTGCTTGGCAAGAATGGGCCGTTGTTGGGCGTGATCGGCCGGGCGGCGCGCCACCTGCAACGCCCGGGCGACCAGAGCAAGGGCGTGGAAATCGACGACTTGTGGATCGACATTGGCGCGAGCAATAAGGAACACGCACTTACACTCGTGGAAGCCGGCACCGCGGGCACGCGGGCGCAAGGGTTCGAGCCGTTCAACGGCGAACAATTGGTTGTCTCAAGGGCGCTGGACAATAAGTGCGGCGCCTACGTCGTCGCGCGGGCGCTCGAGCTCATCCGCGCTGGCAATCCCACCGCTGCCGTGTACGCCGTCGCGTCAGTCCAGGAGGAAGTGGGGTTGCGTGGCGCGCGCACCAGCGCGTTCCACATCGATCCCGCCGTGGCTATTGCAGTGGATGTGACCCATGCTGCCGACTATCCCAGCGCCGACAAACGCCGCTCCGGCGATATCCGGCTCGGGAACGGCCCAACGATCACGTTCGGCCCCACGACCAACCCACGTATCACCAGCTTGCTGTGGGAAACGGCGCAAACCGCTGGTATCAGCGTGCAGCGGGAGGCGGAGCCGCGCAACACTGGCACTGACGCCGATGCTATCCAGGTGAGCCGCGGTGGAGTTGCTACCGGGTTGGTCGGCATCCCGCTGCGCTATATGCACACGGGGGCAGAAATCGGGTCGCTCAGTGACATCGAACACGCGGCTGAGGTGATTGCAGCCACGGTGCTGCGGCTTGGACCGGACACCGTACTGGTTCCGTAAGTGGTATGCGGCGGGGATAAGGAAGAGGAAACGAGTATGGCGATCACTGGCAAATGGCAAGATTGTGCCGCGTTGCTCACCAACGACCATCGCTTCGACGATGCGTTCCGCTTCGTCGCCAGCGTGCTCTCGGGTCACGGTGACGCCGCGGCAGCGCTGGCGGGCCTCGCTGAAGGCGGACCTACACGTATCGAGATCGATGGCGACCGGACATTCGCCACCATCCAGTGTGCCCGCCTGAAGGTCGAGACGGCGGTCCCCTTGGAGAGCCACCGCCACTATGCCGACGTGCAGGTGGTGGTCGATGGTCGCGAGACGATGGACATTGTGCCAGCTTCCGATCTGACGTCGCCGGATGGCTACGACCCGGCGCGCGATCTTCTGCTCTACCCGCGAGTCGCTGCTGATGCCACCCGGCTGTTCATGGGCAGCGGACGTTGCGCCGTGCTGTTCCCAGCGGATGCGCACGCACCACAGCAAGCGGCTGACGCCTCGCCTGGGCTTAGCCGGCGCATCGTGGTTAAGGTGCGTGTCGCTGACGCCTAACCACGCCGAGTCGCCGCCGCGCGGCACACAGGCGGCGAGCCTCATTGCCGTGTTATTGGCAGCGCTCTTTCTAGTGTCAGATCGCGCCCGGCGCGACCGCTTGGGCCGCCGTGACGTGGAACTCACGCTGCGTTTGCAGCGGTTGGGTGGGCGGCGCTTCCATACACTGATGCGTGCCATATCCTGGCCGGGCTTCACGCCGCAATCCAGGGTGATGCCTTTCGTACTCGTGGCTTTTCACCTGGTGCGTGGCGACGGTGACAAGGCGCTGTTTTCACTAGCCGCCTGGGGCGCGTCGGCGGGCTCGACGCTCATCAAGCGCGCCGTCCGGCGCCCACGCCCTGCCGACAGCCGGTTGGCAGTGTTCCCGGCCAAGCTTGATGGCGCCAGCTTTCCGAGTGGGCACGTTATTGCCTATACCTCGATGTATGGGTTCCAGGCCTACCTCGCTAGCAGGTCCATAAGGTGTCCGGGCGTGCGTGGCGTCGTCGTTGGTGCGCTGGTGTCGCTCATCGCGCTGGTGGGGCCGAGCCGCGTCTACCTGGGGCACCATTGGTTTACCGACGTCCTGGCTGGGTACCTGTACGGCGCTGCGTATCTGCTCGGCTTGATTGCGGTATACGAGCACTTCCAGAGGCGCAAACGATAGCGGACTGCTTTAGCGCAGTCGAACGTAGCGCATGCCGCCAACGTCGCGGACCGCTCCTTTGAGATCGAGGATAGCTAGAGCGCCGCTCACCGCGGAGACAGGCAATTGAGTGCCTCGGGCAAGGTCGTCGATATGCAGCGGCTCGCTGGTGAGCACCCGGAGGAGCGCCGCTTCGGTGTCGTTATCGGGCACCAGTTCGACCATCTGAAGTTGTTCAACGACTAGCTTCGGGTTGAGTTCTTCTAGGATGTCCTGCACGTTGCTGACCAGCTTCGCCTCACCCCGGCGGATAAGCGCGTTGGTGCCCCTGCTACGCTCCGAGGTGATGGCGCCAGGAACGGCAAACACCTCACGGTTTTGCTCCAGCGCCATCTTGCCGGTGATCAATGCGCCGCTCACATCGCCGGCCTCAATGACCAAGGTGCCCATGGTCATGCCCGAAATCAAACGGTTACGCGCCGGAAAGTTGTCGCGCTCCGGTTTGGCATTGGGTGGGTATTCGGAGATCAGCGCTCCCGCCGTGCAGATGGTGCCGGCCAGCCCGCGATGCTCATTGGGGTAGATAACGTTTACGCCGCTCCCGAGCACGGCGAGCGTGCGCCCACCAGCACTCAGCGCAGCGCGGTGTGCAACCGCGTCGATGCCCCTGGCAAGGCCCGAGACGATCGTGACGCCGTGACTCGCCAGTTCCCCACTGAGGCGCTCAGCGACCAGCCGCCCATAGCTGGTGGCTTCCCGTGTGCCCACCACCGCAATCGACAACCGATCCTCGGTGAGCAGCTCTCCCTTAACGTACAGCACAGCCGGTGGTGCAGAGATCTCCTTGAGCAACGGTGGGTAGTCTGGGTCCTGGAATGTCAGCACCTGCACACCGGCATGTTCGGCATGTTCCAATTCAACCAACGGCTTGTAGTCCTGGCGAGCGTGGATCAACGCATCAGCCGTCTTGTCATCTAATGCCGCTTCACGCAACTGGAGTTTAGTAGCCGACCATGCGTGCGCTGCGTCACCAAAGTGTTGCACCAGCATTGCGAAGCGCACCGGTCCCACACCCGGGACCCGTGACAGGGCAACCCAGTACGAGCGTTCATCTCGGTCCATGCTGGCTGGCGTTTCGCTCCGGGTTGTGTTCGTCGGCTGAACTACGCTACCGCCGGATGATAGCACCACCAGTGGTATGGTTAACCCCGCTTGTAGGACGAGAGGTACCGGCGTGCTGCGGATGCTCGGGGCACTGTGGCGCTCGCTCGCTGATTACTACTACGAAATCATCCCCATGACAGCCATTAACCTGCTGTGGGTGGCGTGCTTGTTGGGCGTTCCAGCGCTGTTAGGTCAGTTGACGCAGATTATCCCTGCTGGGCTCTCCATCGTTTTCATTGTGGCCTCTATCATCTGTGCTCCACCAGCGTTTGGTGCCATCTACTTTATTGGCCGGAAGTATGCCGATGGCGATAACATCGGCCCGCGCGACTTCTTGCGGGGGTTCCAGCGATACTTTTTTCACTCGTGGAAGCTGTTTCTCGTCGATGTCATCGCCGGCGCGGTGGTGATTGGCAACTTCTGGTTCTACTTCAATCAGGGAGTGCCACTGGTACGGCTCATCGCACTGCCGTTTCTGTACCTCATTCTGTTTTGGGCGATGTTGCAGCCGTACTTGTTTGGTCTCCTCGCATTCCAGGACGATAAGCGGTTACGCACGGTTGTGCGTAACGCCGCCTTGCTTGTTGCGGCAAACTTACCCTATTCGTTCGTCTTGTTACTCGTAACGTGCTTTGTGGTATTGCTCAGTGCTATTCTTGGGCTCCCGTTCCTTGCCTTTCTTGGCATTGTCGGTGCCATGTGGCATACGGCGGCACTCGACATCTTGCTAGCGAAATATCCAAGCGCTCGTCGCAATAGTGACAACGTACAGCGAACGGTGCAGGCAACCTAACACAGCAGTGCGTGGACTGGCGTTACTGCCCCGCGGTCCGCTGAAGGGCGGCTTGCGCCGCCTGAACCAGCGGGACCAGTGGTTGGACCATCCACGATAGCACCGCCACCGCCACAAACACCCGAGCGATCGTCAACACGATGCTGCGGCGCCTCGAAAACAACACACTGCCGAGAAAGCGTCCCTCCGCCTCGGCTGACCACACGGGATCGTAAGAACCCTGCATGGCCCGTGCGGACAGCGGCGCAACGTTACTGGGTGCTGTGGCCGTCCAGCGAGGCGCATGCAGCGCTTGTAGGCTGCGAACGGCGCGCGTTCGCCTGCGCGGTGCGTGCTTGCGTACGGGGCACATCGTCGTCATAGCGCGACTGTACCACACCGGAGGGATCGTGGCAGCGTGACTTTGGTTGCTTGACTTCTGGCCACACATTAGCAAACGGGCGTCACGCTATCCAGCCAGTTGAGCAGTGATTGACGGCCAGTGTCGATGCTGGCCGCAACGCCACGTGGCGTCTGTCGGGCGTAGTCAGGAACCCACGTCACTTCGGCGCCGTGCTTCACCAGCAGCATCGCCGCTCGGCGCTGACCGCCGTGGCAGGCTTGCCAGAACGCATTGTTGATCTCGTCGGAAGCCGGCCTCGGCAGTCCGGCCAGTTGCTGCTCCAGTTCGGACATCATTCCCAGTGCAGCTGCGTGCCACAGCTTGCGCATGCGTGCGCCACGCGCCACCAACAGCCGCGCGACGTTCCAACATCCGTACCCAACGGCATCGTCCAGTGGTGTACCACCGGCTATCGAAGCACCCATCGCCTCACAATCCGCGCCACATTCGAGCAACACTTCCGCCATTTCGGTGTCGTCATTACTGGCGGCCCAATGCAAGGCGGTTTCGCTGTGAAACGTCCCTCCAACGGGGGCATTAGGGTCTGCGCCGGCTGCGACGAGCGCCCGCACAATGGCTGTAGTGTTGGGAATGAAGCCGGGCCAATCCGCTGCAATGTGCAACAGCGTACGCTGCGTGCCGCTGGCATCGACAATGCGCGCTCGCGCCAAGTGTGGGGTTGCGTCAAGGATGGCGATGAGTAGCTCGACGTTGCCGCCGCGAATCGCGGCAATGATGTCGCTTGCCGAAACACTACCCGCTTCTAAGATGCTAGACATGCGCCGCCTCGTTCCCTGTCTCCTGCTCGTGCACGGCGAGTGTACTCGTCTGGTCGACTGGGCACTGCTCGTGGCCGCAAGGTCCCTGTCCGGCATTGCGCGCTGCGCTGTGCTAGTGTCTGCGATGGTTGGGCTCCTTGCTGTATGCCGGTTGTCGGTGCGCAGCGGTTCAGAAGATAATGGAGGAATGGCGTGCGCGAAGTCCGTTGGGAACGGATGTTTCCCGATGAGCTCGAGCGAGCATTCGCCGAGTGCCCGGTGGTGTACTTCAGCTATGGCTTGTGCGAACCGCACGGTCCGCAGAACACGGTGGGCCTCGATGCTTTGAAGGCGCATGCGCTGGCGTGCACGGCTGCGCGAGAACACGGTGGCATCGCGGCGCCACCGGATTACTGGCATGTGCACGAACTCGGCGGCTACGCGTCATGGGCCCACCGAGCGGTGGGACAGGTCGAGCGCACCTGGTTGACGAGCGTTCCACCTTGGGTCCACTTCAAAAACGTGTGCTACCACGTGCGTGCTGCTGATGTCCTGGGCTTTCACGCTGCCATTTTCATCACTGGTCACTATGGCCCCAACTGGCAAGACCTCAAAACGCTGCTGGCGCTCATGCAACCCTTCACTGCCGTTCGCTTGTATGGCTTACCTGACTTCGAGGCGAACCAGCCGGGGTTTGCCATTGCCGGTGGAGGTTCTGGCGATCATGCCGGTCGCGTCGAAACGTCCTTGCTGTGGGCGCTGGAGCCCGCCTGTGTTGACGTGTCGCGTTTCCCACCAGCAAGTGAAGCCGGCCCGCACTTTGCGATGGGTCCTGACGCCCGAGAAACCAACCGCCTCACTGGCGAACGCATGGTTGCCGATGAGGTGCGCTGGCTGGGCGCTAAAGCGAGAGAATTACGGGCTGCTTTTGCCGGACATCAGGGCGAAGGCCAGTTCGCAACCTTCGCCGCTATCGAGGATTTCTGGCAGCGGGTCATCGTGCCCGAATTGCCGTCCTTCAAGTCGATGCAACCGTTGTTCCCGAATCAGGAACCCGTTCCCCTCGACTCGCGGTGGTTTGCCAACTGGCACGTGCCCTCCCCGGCGTAGCCGCACGGCTACCGGCTCCGAAAGGCGCTACAGCGCCAGCCAGCCGCTGCGGCTGCGCCAGGTGTGGCCGGCTCGAATGTGGCTCACGATCGCTCGCTCGAGGGTGGTGCGCTGTGACAGTTCGTCAATCGGTACGCCACGCCGCCGGAAGACGAACCAGATGATGCCGTCGTTGCCATCGTGCCCTCCGGGAACGAGGTGGAAGCGGCGCTGGAACTGCACGATGTTCGAGTCGGCGCTGAGG
>JANWJO010000084.1 GCA_025449435.1 Chloroflexota bacterium
AACAGGGCCATCAGCGGGTACGGCCCCACCCCTCATCGCCCGAGTACCCTCTGGGTGAACACCCGCCCCAGCAAGCTCTTGCTTTTATCCACAATTCCATCGAGTGGGGCACGAAGGTTGACCCCGCGCCCAGCGGGCACCCGGCGCGGGGTTCTGTTTCCGTGCTGCCCTCGATGCCATTCCCCACTCACTTCTCGGGGGGACGGCAGGGGACCGTCACTTGCCCAGCGGGCACGGGAGCGGGCCGGCGAGACCTTCCGGTGTCTAGGTGCTTGTGGTACAACTCTGATCTAGAACGTTTGTTCTTTTATCTGAGCCACCTGACGGACGCGATGTACGCTGAGCTCCACCTACATTCAAACTTCAGCTTCCTGGATGGCGCGGCCCATCCGGAAGACCTGATCGCGGCGGCCGCGGCACGCGAACTGAGTGCGCTGGCGATCACCGATCACGATGGCCTGTATGGCGCCGCCCGCTTCTGCGCCGCGGCGCGCCAGTACAACGTTAAGCCGATTATAGGTACGGAACTCACGCTCGATGGTGGCTTTCACCTCACGCTCCTGGCGCGCGATCGGTCGGGCTACGGCAACCTCTGCCGCTTGGTGAGCGCGGCGCAACTGGGCCACGACAAAGGGCAGGCAGCGGTGCCGTTTGAGGTGCTGGCGCAGCACGCTGGCGGCCTGGTGTGTCTTTCTGGCTGCCCGAAGGGCGAGCTCGGACAAGCGCTGCTGCGAGGCGACGAAGCCGCCGCTACTGAGGCAGCCAGCCGCTACGCCAGCGTGTTTGGTCCGGAAGGGTATTGGGTCGAGTTGCACGACCACCGCGTGATAGAGGAGGCGCGACTGGCTGGGGCGCTGGCCCGGCTCGCGAGCCGGCTCGGGCTGCCAGTAGTGGCAACCAACGATGTGCACTACATCGACGACAACGGCCGCCGCTTGCACGATGTGCTCGCCTGCATCAAGGGGCATACGTCGTTGGACCTAGCTGGCAACCTGCTCCGCCCCAATGGGGAGTGGCGGCTGAAATCGGGTGCGGAGATGGCGAGCGTGTTCGCCGAACTGCCGGCAGCGCTGCATGCCACGCAGGCCATCGCCGACCAGTGCTCGTTCCACCTTGGCCAGCTCAAGCCCGACTTGCCTGCCTTTGACCTGCCCCCAGGTGAAACGCCCTTTAGCTATCTGCTACAGCTCTGCCAGCAGGGGGCACGCGAGCGCTACCACCCCATCGCGCCTGCCGTGGTGCGCCAACTCGCCCACGAGTTAGATATCATCGAGAAACTGGGACTGGCTGGCTACTTCCTGATCGTGTGGGATATCAGCCACTTTTGCCGCCAGCACCGCATCCTGGCGCAAGGTCGCGGCTCGGCAGCCAACTCGGTGGTGTGCTACGCGCTGGGCATCACCAATGTTGACCCTATCTGCCACGACCTGCTGTTTGAGCGCTTCCTCTCCGAGCAGCGCGAGGGGTATCCTGACATCGACCTCGATATCGCCCACCAAGACCGCGAGGACGTGCTGCAGTACGTCTACCGGAAGTATGGGCGCGACCATGCGGCCATGATTTGTGAAGTCATCACCTACCATGCTCGCTCGGCGGTACGCGACGTGGGCAAGGCGTTGGGTCTGCCGCTACGCCAGGTGGATGACCTGGCAAAAGCGCTCGACCGACACGCTGCTTTCGACGAGGAAGACGCCACCGCCGTCAGCGACGTGCTGGCGAGCCACGGACCCGTAGCCAGCCAGCTATATCACTTCTGCCAGGCTATGGAGGGGTTCCCACGCCACCTCAGCATTCACGTCGGCGGCTTTGTGATCACGGGCACGCCCCTCATCGAGCTGGCGCCGCTGGAGCCCGCTACGATGCCCGGCCGCACGGTGGTGCAGTGGGATAAGGACGATGTCGAAGAGTTGGGGTTTGTGAAGTTCGACTTGCTCGGCTTGGGCATGTTGACGCTCATCGACCGCGCGCTGCAGCACATCGAGCAGGAGCGCGGCCAGCGGATCGACCCGGCACACCTCGACTATACCGACGAAGCGGTGTACAGCATGATCCATGCCGCCGATACCATTGGCGTGTTCCAGATAGAGTCGCGTGCCCAAATGGCCACGCTCCCACGCGTGCGTCCAAACTGCTTTTACGACCTGGTGATCGAAGTGGCGCTCATCCGCCCCGGACCCATCCAGGGGCAAATGGTGCATCCATATATCCGGCGGCGCAATGGCGAGGAAGCTGTGAGCTATCCACACCCGCTGCTACAGCCAGTGCTGGAGCGCACGTTGGGCATACCACTGTTTCAGGAGCAGGGGATGCGACTGGCCATCACCGCCGCCGGGTTTAGCCCGGCCAAGGCCGATCTGTTGCGCAAAGCGATGGGACATAAACGATCGGAGCAGCGCATGCGCCCGCTGTATGTGGAGTTGATTGCCGGCATGGCGGCCAACGGTATCCCGGCTGAGCTGGGCCAGCGCATCTGCAAACAGCTAGCGGCGTTTGCCAGCTATGGCTTCCCGGAGAGTCACGCCTGCGCCTTCGCCGCGCTGGTGTATCTGTCGGCATTTCTCAAGTGCCGCTACGCTCCTGAGTTTACGTGCGCCTTGCTCAACGCGCAGCCGATGGGATTTTACCAACCCTCGGTCATCGTGAACGACGCCCAGCATCACGGCGTGACGGTGCTGCCAGTGGATGTCTGCATCAGCCAGTTCGACTGCACGATGGAGCAGGGTGCGGTGCGCCTGGGCTTGCGCTACATCCGGGGGATTGGTGAGGCGCTGAAGGAGTCACTGGATGCAGCGGCGGCCGCTGGGCCATATATCTCGATCGAAGACTTTGCCCAACGGACTGGCTTGAGCAAAGAGTCGCTGGAACATCTGGCGGCAGCGGGCGCCTTCCACCAACTGGAGGAGGGCCGCCGCGAAGCGCTGTGGCAAGTTGAAGACTACGTCAAGGTGACGGCGGAGAATGCGTTGCCAGGCGCACTCGATTTGAGTGAGCCGCCGGCATTCCCCAGCCTAGCGCCGGAAGAAATCACCGCTGCCGACTACTGGCACGCCGGGCTCTCGACCACGCAGCACCCCATCGGGCTGTTCCGGCCACGGCTCAAACAGGTGGGGGTCATTAGCGCCGAGGAGTTGCGTGTACTCCGGCATGGCACGTCGGTACACATTGCGGGACTTGTGGTGGTTCGGCAACGACCGCAAACGGCAAAAGGGTTCGTGTTCTGCACGCTGGAAGATGAGACGGGGCTCATCAACGTGGTGCTCTCGCCCGCCGTTTATGAGCAGTACCGGCAAGTGGTACGCAATTCGCCCATGCTGGTGATCGATGGCATCATCGAGCAAGAGCACAACGTGACCCAGATCTGGACGCGTCGGGTGTGGCCGCTGTCGCAACAACACCTGGCGCAGGGGTTGCACTCCCGCGACTTCCATTAGCCGCGCGCCGGCCAGTCCGTCGCTGTGACTGTGTACGCACAAGCCAGTAGCACCACCGCTTGACAACTAGAACAATAGTTCTATACTCCCGCCTAGAGAGGACTTGTGATGGCGGTGATGAGCGAACCCACGCCGTTGTTCCGCTCCCAGGCGAACTCGGTGGAGACACTCCGTCTGGACCTGCTGCGCCGGTTTGGGCCACACGTCCTGCCACTAGCGAGCGCTGCCAGTCCCATCGCTACCGGGTATCCGGAGCTGGACCAGGCGCTCCACACCGGTGGCCTCCCACGCGGGCGCATCGTGGAACTGCTCGGCGACGACGCTGGCAAGCTGAGCTTGACGCTGCGCTTGCTCGCCGGGGTCACCAGCAGGGGAGGGCTAGCGGCGATCATCGACCCTGCCGGCGCGCTCTATCCACCATCGGCAGCCGCCAGCGGGGTACACCTCGCCAACCTCGCTGTTATTCAGCCGGTTGGGTTGCCACGCAGCCTCGACGCCCTCGCCACCTTGCTCCAGACCGAGGGGTTTGATGTGCTGGTGTACGACTTGCCGCGTGGCGCCAAAGAGCCAAACGCTGCGCAACTCACGCGGCTCGCCTCTCTGGCAGCGCGCACGAGCACACTGCTGCTCGCACTGGCCAGCACGACCACCAGCCGGTTGCGAGCGGGCGCCACGACACACCGGCCGCTGAGCTACTTTGCGTCGATACGCCTACTCGTCGAGCGCCGCGCCGCCATCTGGCGGCCTGGCCTGGGTGCGGAACCGGTGGAGGCTACCGGCTACACCCTACTCGTGAGTGTGCTCAAGCACAAGCTCGCCGCCCCAGGAGCTAGTGTCGAACTGGTGGTATCTCCCTGGAAGCAACACGGTGATGATCACGACACCGCCCACCTACCGCATCAGCTGCCTGTGGCTGCCACACTTCCTAGCGCAAGTCTGGCAGCAGCGGCTGTCTGAGCAGTACCCACACCGTACACTACGAGCAACGCTCCGGTAGCAGTACGCGCCTACCGGGAACTGCCGGAAAGAGGTCCAGGATGCCTCGCGAGGTCACCATCACCATCTCTGACGAGGCGATCCAGCGGGCCCAAGAAATCGCGTCACAGGCCCACCGCCCCTACGAAGATATTTTGTCGGAATGGATCGATCGCTTCACCACCGACCCTCCGGTAGACCTCCTGCCCGATCAGCAAGTATTAGCATTGTGCGATCAACAGCTCGATAGGAACAACCAGGAAGCGCTGAACACGCTGCTCGATAAGCAGCGCGAAGGAACACTGGCTGACGGTGAGCCCCAGCAGCTAGAAGCGCTCATGGCGCTGTACCGGCACAGCTTGGTGCGCAAAGCACAGGCGGTGCAAGTAGCTGTGGCGCGCAAGCTCATCCCTTCGCTCAGTTGAGCGTTGCCACCACGGCCCACCATCCCGGCGGACATTGACCGGCGCGTGCGTCAGGCGGCCGGTAACCGCTGTGGTTACTGCCTCAGCCCGCAGCACCTCATCCTCGCCCATCTGCACATCGAGCACATCATCCCGCTCTCCAAACAAGGCTCCAGCGACGAGTCCAACCTCTGGCTCGCATGCCCACTGTGCAACGGCCACAAGAGTGATAAGACCAGTGCACTCGACCCACTCACCAACACACTGGTTACCTTATTCCATCCACGTAGCATGCGCTGGCTAGAACACTTCCACTGGAGTGAAGACGGCATGCGCATCGTGGGTACCACAGCAACCGGTCGCGCCACGGTTGCGGCGCTCCATCTCAGCGATGATCCCGATGCTTTGCTCGTACGCCGCTACTGGATTGCTGCTGGATGGCACCCGCCAGATGTGTGAACGCTGCGCTACCGGGCAATGAGTTCGCAGCTTCCCTTCCAGGCACGAGCGTCCCTCCATAATAGAACATATATTCTATAGTAGGGCTACACAGTCAGTGTGATCACGCTGGCGTGGGGCAGCGTCTGGATAGTAGGTAGCGAACCGTGCCGGAGAGCACCGCGTCCACCTACCGCATTGGCTGCCTGTGGCTGCCGCACTTCCTAGCGCAAGTCTGGCAGCAGCGGGAGCCGGAACTCAAGGCGCGCCCGCTGATTATTGGCGGCACGCCATCTGAGCCCCGCCGTACGGTGTGCGACCTCTCCCCACGAGCCGCGGCGCAAGGCGTGCGCATGGGTATGACGTTGCGCGAGGCCCAAGCACATTGCCCCGACGCTGCCTTCCGGCCGCCCGACGACCCAGCGATCCAGCAGGCACAACAACACCTGCTCTCCTGCTTAGAACAGTTCAGCCCAGATATCGAGGATGTGCGGCCGGGCGTTGCGCTGTTCTCCATCCAGGGCCTCGAAACGCACTACCCGTCGGAGGACAACCTCGCACGCACGGTGCTCGCCAGCGTTCAAGACGCAGTACAACTACCGGCACGGCTCGGCATCGCCAGCACACGGTTCTGCGCACGGGTTGCCTCGGCCTACGGACAACCTGCCTGCGCTATCCCGCCAGGTGGTGAGCGCGCCTTCCTTGCCCCACTCCCCGTGAGTCACCTACCGGGGCTCACCACCTGGCACTGGCAATTGCGCTTTCTGGGCATAACCACCATCGGCGCGTTCGCCGCCCTCCCCTACGCGGATGTGCTCGTGCGCTACGGTGCAGATGCCGCGCAAGCACACCTCCTCGCGCGCGGCCTCGACCCCACGCTATTACAGCCGCGTCAACTCGGCGACCCTCCCCTTGCAGAACAACTGTTCGAGCCACCAGAAAGCCGGCTAGAGCCGCTGGTGTTTGCGATCAAGCGGCATTTGGACCGGCTATGCGGGGAACTTCAGGTAGGCGGCTGGATTTGTGGCTCGCTCACCATCCGCTGCACTTGCGATGAGGGGGACACACTGGTGGAGACGTGCCGGCCCGCTGAGCCGACGGCGAACGCCGCGCGCCTCACGGACTTGTTGCGCTGGCGGCTCGAACAGCGCCAGACCGAGGCACTCCAGACCGGTGCGTCGCTATTTGCCAGCGGCCTCACCAAGCTCACGATCCAGCTGGATGACCTCTCGCCGAGTCAGGCACAGGCAGTCAGCCTGTTCACCGCGGAGCGAAGCGGCAAGCGCAACGTTATCGCCGCCGTCGAGCGACTGGAAGCCCTGCTGGGTCCAGAAGCGGTACGCACGGCCGTGCTCACCAAGGGTCGGCGACCTGACCAGGCGTTCACCTGGGCGCCATTCCGCCCCACCTTCACCGACCCTGCTCGCCAGCGTGTACCGCGCCGCCTACCGGCACGCAAGCAGCCTATCGCCAGCACACGGGTGCAACCACTGCCGCTGGACACCATCCCCGATGGGAGGGCATCACTGCTCGATGGCGGCGGCGCCACCCATGCGGTGCCAGCGATGCGTATATTGGAGCCGCCCCACCAGGTAAAAGTGCAACAGCGCGACACCACCATTGCCTCACTAAGCGCCGGGCGCGGTGTGGAAGCGGTCGCCCGGGTGAGCGGGCCCTGGAAGGTGGCCGAGCAGTGGTGGGCACAGGCTGGCGAGCGCGATTACTTCCAGGTGTGGACGCGTTTGGGTCGTCTGTACTTGCTGTATCGAGAAGCCGAAAACTGGTTCGTCCAAGGGGTATTCGACTAGCTGCCGGCCCATCAACGGCCCAAAACCGGCTCAGACGCCGAAGTACCGAACTCCTGGTGGGGAGTCCGGTACTTCGGTTTGAGGAAGGGGAGGGGAAGGGAAGAAGCTAGCCAGCCGAGGCTGTAAGTGTGTACGTGAAGGATACCGTCGGGTCATAGTTGAACACTTGCACCAAGTAGGTTGCGCTACCAGGCTGATTCAGCGACACCGACAGCGTGTTGGGATCGCTCGTTGGGCTCGCGGTACCGACCAAGCTGCCGCTCTGATCGTACACGTTGATGCCTGCCGAGTTATTCGCGATCACGTCGTTGTTCGACACCACCAAGGTCAAGTCGATCACCTGGCTATTGCCAGCGTAGTTGTAGGTGTATTCAGCGAACGATCCACCCGAATTGGCCGCCAGGCTGCCCGTGTCGGAACTCGTCAACACCTTGATAGCCGTAGCGGTCGAAGCTGCGGTGGTCGACGTTGTCGTGGAGGCATGCGCTGCCGGTAACCCTTGTGGCGTCAAGGTGAACGACAGCGGCGTCGAGGCGCTATAGTCGAACACCTGAACCAGGATCGGCCCCGGTGTCGAACTCGCGTAGGTAGCCGCTTCTGTGTCGATCGACTGCTGAGCGCCAGACCCTACCAGGTTGCCGCTTTGGTACAGGTTGAAGCCAACATAGCCTGTTGGGAGCAACGTTGGGTCCGTGACGGTAAACGTCAGCGTCACCGCGGAACCGTCGCCCGGATAATCAAACTGCAAATACTCGAACGCACCACCGGAAGCACCAGCAATGGTGCCGCTGACCGGCCCGGCGAGCGGCAAGGCGGTACTCGGTGTGAGGCCGGCGTTGGATGCTGCCGTGCTATCGGCCAGCGCAAAGCTCGGAAAAGCAAGGGTGCCCAATGCGACCGACACGGCCGCTACTTGTCGAAGACGGAGCCAACCCATGAATGCGCATTCTCCTTAGTGTGCGGACCTCATCGTCCGCGTTGGATAGACGATAGGTGCCGGATGTCAAGAAACTGCGTTCATTTCGTTGCGAATTGTGTCAAACGATGGGAACTATCTGCAAAAGCAGTTTCACAGGTGCGGCCGCCTCAAGTGCCGGTTTAGCCTACGATCGGACAAGCAACTACACTGTGCGAGCACGGTGGAGGTGCGCCCGATGTTGCCGTGGACGATCCGTGCCGCCACCGAGCAGGACATTCCCCACATCACGGCGATGTACCGGTTCGACGGCTTTTCGCACCTGTGGGGCGATCCTGCACGAGCTAGCTGGCTGTATGCGTCGATCCAGGCGTCCGGAGGCGCAGCGCTCATCGCCGTCGAACATGGTGCTGTCACGGGGCATCTCGATTATGGCCTGAGTGAAGAACCACTGCCTGCAGGCCGCTATGGTAGCGTCACCAGCCTGGAAGTGCGCACGGACTATCGCCGCCAGGGCGTTGCCACAGCACTGTTGCACGAGTCCTTCGCCCGCATGCGCGAAGCCAGGGCGAGCCGTGTCGAGGTCGTGGCCGAACACCAGGGCGCGCGAGCGCTGTATCACACCGCTGGCTTTACTCCCTACAAGCTACTGGACGACCTGGACCTGCTTATTCCCCCTGATGACCTGCGGGACGCAGCACCGACTGGCCAGCCCCTCACGAGCAGTGATCAGCCCTGGCGATCGCTTCAGCACGTTGCAGGGCACTTGTTTCCTGCTGCCTATAGCTGGCAACGAGCGTTTCTGGCAGCGCAGTGGCACTTGCCAGAGGCGGAAGGATGCGGAGCCTGGCGCCTCGCTGGTGGCGCCGTCATCTTCGCGGATCCCTGGCTTGTACACCTGTTCATGCCCAGCACCAGGGCGGCAATAAGACCGGAAGTCTGGCCACTCTGGCTATCAACATTCGCACTTCGAGCGTCCAACCACGATGGCTGGGTGCGCACCGTGCTACCTCACACAACCGCGCGAGCGTTGCACTTGCCCGAGCGGTACCCAGGGAGCAGCGCGTCTCCCGTCCAGGTGCTGGCGCAACGGCTGTAGCTGAACCACGGCAAGGCAAACACCGGCCCCAAGCGTGCGAATTCTCGCTACAATCGGCCGCGGGTAAGGAGAAGCAACGTGGCAGAGGTCATCGGATTCATCGGACTCGGCATTATGGGCAAGCCCATGGCCAAGAACCTTCTCAAGGCAGGATTTAGCGTGGTGGTGCATAACCGTAGCCAGCCAGCGGTGGACGAGTTGGTAGCAGCGGGCGCATCTGCGGCTGGGTCGCCCAGCGCTGTCGCTGCCAAGAGTGACATCGTTATCACCATGTTGCCGGACTCGCCCGATGTGGAAGCCGTGGTAGCTGGCCCCAGCGGCGTCTTCGCTGGCATCCGGTCGGGCTCGTTGCTCATTGACATGAGCACCATTTCTCCCGTCGTGGCTACACAACTGGCGGCAGCAGCAGGCAAGCAGGGCGTGGATATGCTGGATGCGCCGGTGAGCGGCGGTGACCGTGGCGCGATTGCAGGCACACTGTCGATCATGGTCGGCGGAAGTGACGCCGGGTTCGCTCGCGCCCAACCCGTATTCGCAGCATTGGGCAAGACGATTGTCCACCTCGGGGCGAGTGGCGCTGGTCAGGTGACCAAGGCGTGCAACCAGGTGGTCGTCGCCCTGACCATCGAAGCGGTGAGTGAAGCGCTGGTGCTCGGCTCGAAGGCAGGCGTTGATCCGGCCAAGATTGTGCAGGTTCTCAGCGGCGGCCTGGCTAGCAACCGCGTACTGGAATTGCGCGGGCCCACCATGCTCCAGCACACG
>JANWJO010000085.1 GCA_025449435.1 Chloroflexota bacterium
AGCAACTGGCGCAGTTGCTCACCCAGCGCGGCGTGCTGCTGAACGGTAGCGCCGATAGCAAAGCCACGTAAACAAACCCCACCCCCTACCGCGCCAGGTGCCCTCCGGATGCGGTAGGGGGTGGGGTTGTCTTGTGACCATCCAGCTCCGGCAGCAGCACCACGCTCTCTTGCTCGTTGGGGTCGGTGCGCGCAACCACGGCGGTGCACGGCTCGCTGACGCTCAAGTTGGCGGGCAAGTGCGGCACTCCCGCCGGGATGTACAAGAAGTCACCAGCTTTCATGCGCACTTCCTGGCGTAATCCGTCACCCCACCACATCACGGCTTCGCCACTCAACACGTAAATGGCCGTCTCGTGGTTGCGGTGGTAGTGCGCCTTGGCACGGCCACCCGGCGGTATTGACAGCGTGTGCATGCACAACCCAGTGGAGGCTGCTGTTTGCGCCGAGATGCCCGGGAAGTATTGCAATCCCTGTGCGGCGTGGTACCCAGCTTGCTGGGCTATCACCACACAGGCTGGTCCGGCTGCTGGCGCCGCATCATCGCTCACACTGCGCTCCTATCCATCCCTCGCTCTGGACGGCTAGCCTACCCGATCAGGCGAGCGGAATCGCGAAATCACCGTCAGCGCCGCAGCCAGAGATGACCATAACGGCCCCTTGTTTGCTCACGCCTGCGCAGACGTACGTGGTCACCGGCAAGCCGGTGCGCGGTGGCACGGTATAGGGTTGGACCACATCAACCACCCTACACTGCCCGCTGGCAGAAGCAATGCTAAACGTGCGCGTGAACCCTGTATCTACCCCCATCGTCACCATCGTCAGCGAGGCCGCCGAGCAGGTGACAAACGCGTTGTAGAAGCAGTTGGCGGCGGAGATGCCGGTAGCGCCATTGGTAAGCGCTGGACCCGCGCCACCGAAGTTGACCGTGCCACAACTGCCGCCCACCGGTGGCAGGATCGGCGGCTCCGGCACAAACGCCGAGGTGAGGTTGGTGTTGGGAAGTTCATCCGGCCGCGCCACCCAGTTGGGCATGCTCGGCGCGTACTGCGCAAAGTAGGTACTGTTCGCCGACTCGCTCGCCAGATCGACCGGAATGCCGGTGTTGGTGATGATCGACTTGAAGTAGTCTCCAAACAGCACGCCCTGGGTACATGTGCAACTGGTGTCGAACATCATGATGCCGCGTTGCCAGCGCAGGTACACAAAGCCATGGTTCGCCGGGTCGTAGGCCGGCTCACTGGTGGGCAAGCCCCATATCTCCAGTTGAATCAGCGGCAACAACGCTTGCACTTGCGCGCTGGCGGGCGGCTGGCCGGGGAAGGCTGCCTCCGGCGTCACCGTTTGGTTATAGCCCACCGCGAAGTTGACCGGCAAGCCGTTCCAGGAGTTCGGTGCATGCTCGCGCACAAAGGCGATGGCGTCCGAAGCATAGTTAGGGTCGCTCGGGCTGGGCGCCTGCGCCACCAATACCGGGTCGGGCGACGGGAAAGTCGAGAAGTTGAACGACGTGTACGGCATGAGGCCGGAGTCGAGCAGGTTTAACAGGTGTACGCTGCCGTCGCTCCACAGTTGCATCACCTGACGCTGGAAGAACTGTGTTGGCAAACCCAGGAAGGTGATGGTCCGGCTGACTGGATAGCCGAAGGTCGGCAAACCGCCACGGCGTATGAAATAGTTCCAGAAGGCGTCCTGATCGATGGCGTAGCCGGTTTGCACAAAGTAGCGGTTGCCCACCGGTAGCGGCGGGCACGCCTGGCCCTCCCGGCAGGGAACCACCACCTGCCCCACTGCAGAGGTGGGCACGGCGCTGGCGGAGGCGGGCGCTGCGAGCAGCAAAGCAGTACACAAGGCCACGAGCACGAGTGGGAGGCGCTGCCAAGCCGGCATGGTCATGCTCCTTTCGCGGATAGACAGCCATTGGGCATGGAACGCAACTAGTGCCCAATAAGTTCCCGTGTAGACGCGGACGCCGTGTGATTCCCTCAGTTGACAAAACGGGCTGGCGAATAAGGGGTAACATCAAACGGCGCTGGCTTACCCTGGATGGCTGCCGCGATCACTTTGCCGGTGAGCGGACCCAGCAACACGCCGTTGCGAAAATGCGCAGTGGCCACAAACAATCCCGACCACCCGGGCACCGCGCCGATAACCGGTAAGCGGTCCGCCGTGGCCGGGCGCAAGCCAGCCCACTGCCTCAACACCGGCAAGCGGCCCAGCGCTGGCATCACCGTGGTGGCCTCGGTCGCGAGTTGCGCCAGACCGGACAGCGTGGGGCGCGTGTCGTAGCCCGCACGCTCTTCGGTAGCTCCCACGATTACTTCGCCGTCGCTTTTGGGAGCGATGTAGCAGTGACCCGCCCACGTCACGTGGCGTGGCGCTATGCCCACCGAGCCCAGTGACAGGATCTGGCCCTTGATCGGTTCCACCGCTACCGGCAACACCGGGGCCAGCAAGGGCGAACTCCAGGCACCGGCCGCTAGCACCACGGTGCCCGCCGCGATATCACCACCGGGAATGCGCACACCGGTGACGCGCGACCCGGCGTGCAACAGTTCGATGACCGGCGTGCCTTCCACAATATCCGCGCCAGCACGCGCCGCGGTGGCGGCCAGCGCTTGTACCAACCTGGGCGGGCGTGTCTGGCTCTCTTCCGGGAGCCACAGCGCACCAACCAGCAGTTTGCCCGCCGCACCAGCAAACAGCGGCTCGCGCCGCGCCACTTCGTCTGGTTCCAGCCACTCGACTTTGAGGCCGCGCTGCAGTTGCCAGCTCACGCGGCCACGCAAGTCGGCTGCCTCGCGCTCCTCCAGTGCCACGCGCAACACGCCCGACGCGCGATATTCGACGTCCATCCCCAGTTCGTCGAGCAACTGCGCGCTCAGGGGCGCGTGTTCCGCCCGCCCGGCCAGGCCGAACTGAAAGAAGTCGTCGGGTTGAAACGCCTCCACTTGCGGCGCGAGCAACCCTGCCGCTGCCGACGATGCCCCGGCTCCAATGCGTTCCCGTTCGACCAGCATCACGCGCAAGCCAGCCTTAGTGCAGGCATAGGCGGCGGCACAGCCGATGACGCCTCCACCTACGATCAAGACATCCGGTGATGCACCCACCGCGCCGTGTCCACGTGCTGTCATCGAAGTCACGACCTCCCTGTCTTCCCCCCCTGGCGGGGGGGACTGGCTGCCGGAATCGCGCAGACTTCGTGCTTACTCCCCGCCCCGGGGACCGGGGACGGGTGCCCCTTGGGCGCGGGAGTGGGGCGCGGCGCTGCCACCACACCCTCCAGCGGGCTCGACGCCACGGCGTGATCCAGCCGCGCCATGCGGCCCGCCCGGTAGGCGAGCCGGCCCGCCTCCACCGCCAGGCGCATCGCCCGCGCCATGGCCACCGGGTCGCCAGCGCGCGAAATGGCGGTGTTCACCAGGCAAGCCGACGCACCCAACTCCAGCGCCAGCGCAGCGTCAGAAGTCGTGCCGATGCCGGCATCTACTACCACCGGCACGCGCACACGGTCGGCGATGTGCCGGATGCTTGTGGGGTCTTGCAGTCCCTGGCCCGAGCCGATCATGGAAGCCAGCGGCATCACGGCAGCCGCCCCGGCTGCTTCCAACCTCAGGGCCGCCACCAAGTCGAGGCTGGTGTAGGGCAGCACCACAAAGCCATCACGCACCAGTTGCTGGCAGGCCTCGATGGTGCCTGTCACATCGGGCCATAAGGCGCGTTCATCACCGATGACTTCGAGCTTGATCCAGTTGGTGCCGGTGGCTTCTCGGGCTAGGTGCGCCATATACACGGCCTGCCTCACCGTCGTAGCGCCGGCGGTGTTGGGTAACAAGCGATAGCGCGTGAGGTCGAGTTCCTCCTGCAAACCGCCATCGGCATTCTGACCATCGAGACCCATCGCGCGGATCGACACTGTAACCAGTTCCGTGGCTGATGCGATCAGCGCTTCGCGCAGCACCTGTGGCGAGGGGAACCTCCCCGTACCCAGGAATAGCCGCGAGGTGAGCGTGTGACCTGCGATCACCAGTGGGTCGGGCTCGCTCAGTACGCTGGTAAACGCGCCGCCGGCTACAGCGCGAACGATGTCTACCGTATCGCCGTCGCGCACCATCACCTCATCCCAATGGCTGCGCGGGATCACCTCACCGTTGACCGCAACGGCCACACGGGCGTCACCATACCCTTGCGCCACTAGCAAGGCAGGGATGGCCAGTTCACATTCGAGCACAACCGAGCGGCGGTTGAGCGTGATGGCAGGCAGGGTTGCGGCGTCTGGCATGGGTGGCCTCCAACGTGCTGGCGATCGCGATGCGCTGGAGGAGATGGCTGGCCTCGATCGGACCGTCACCGGCATGCTGCAGCGGTGCAGTAGCGGTGGCTGGTCAACCTGGCCGCGACACGCATCCCCACGCCGGCACTACCCGGATCGGGTCCAAAGGGTAGGTGGTAACGCGCCACCTTCTCAGCCTGCTGGCACCCCCTGCGCACCTATCGAATTGTAGGTGCATTATACAGCCTTGCCGGGCAGCCAGGCCACTGGACCCAAGGCCGGTGTTGGCCGCTTCTCCGCCAGGTACTTGCTACCCATCTGGCTGTACCTCTGGGATTGACAGCCGTACGGCACCCGCTACGCTTAGCCTGCAGTAGCGCCCAGAGATGCGGTAGCAAGGGTGTACACCATATGGCACAGGCCGTCGACGCCCAGCCCGCGCCGCCGACGCTCGACCCCAACGCGTCCTACCGCTGGCGCTTGTTTGCCACTCTGTTCGCCATTAATATCCTCAACTACGCCGACCGCTTTACGCTGCCGGCTATCGCTCCCCTCATCGCCAAAGACCTGCATCTGTCGGCGACCGAAATAGGTGAGCTGGGCAGTGCCTTCTTGTTGGTGTACGCCATCACCGCGCTGCCCGTGGGGGAACTGGGCGACCGCTTTGTGCGGCCGCGCGTGGTGGGTCTCGGCGTGGGCATTTGGAGTATCGCCACGGCCGCTACTGCGCTGTGCCGGTCGTTCACGCCGCTGTTCCTCACCCGGGCGTTGGTGGGTGTAGGCGAAGGGTCTTACTTTCCGCCCTCCACCAGCATGCTGTCCGACGTGTTTCCGCAGGAACGCCGCTCGCGCGTGCTGGCCTGGTGGGGCATGGCAACCCCCATTGGCGTGTTTATTGGCTACGCTGTTGGCGGTCAAGTAGGCCAGTATTGGGGGTGGCCGGCTGCCTGCTTGTTGGTGGGCCTGCCCGGCCTGATACTGGCCTTTCTCGTCGCCCGCATGCGCGATCCGCGTCGGGGGGCTAGCGAGCGCCTACCCGCCACCGCCGGCCTGCGCACGTCGGGACTGTTCGGCTACAAGTTGCTGGCGATTCCGACGATCGTGTTTGTCATCTTGATGCAAGCGTGCACCTTCTTCGTGCTCGGCGGCTTGTCCTTCTGGACCCCGACCTATCTCGGCCAGCGCTTCGATCTGAGCGTAGGCACAGCAGGCCTGCTCGCTGGGGCGCTGTTCGTGGTGGGCGGCGGAGCGGGCACGCTAGGCGGTGGCTACCTGGCCGACCAGCTGGCCAAGCGCAACCTCGGCGCCCGCATGCTGGTGCCCGCCTGGTGCTCACTCCTGGGCGCGGTGTTCATCGCCGTCGCCCTGGTGATGCCCTCGCTCGCTTTGTTCCTGCTCGGCTATATGGTGGCTGGCGGCCTCCTGTCGGCGTATAGCGGGCCGCTTACCGCCCTGCTGCAAGATGTCGCTCCACCGGCTGGGCGCGCCCGCGCCGTGGCCCTGTCGCTGTTGCTGGCCCACCTGCTGGGCGACGCCTTTTCGCCCACCCTGCTCGGCAGCATCGCTGACATGTTTGGCGGGGTCGCAGCCGGCGGCCTGGACAAAGCGTTCTTTCTCGCACCCATCGCCGCCGTCGCAGCGGGCATCTTAGGGATGAGCGGTGCCCGGTTTGCCGGACGGGACCGCGCGGCCATGCTGGCGAGCATCGAGCGCGAAGCCGCTTAGTTGGAGTGGTGCCCCAGCCAGCCGCGCAACAACTGCGCGCTGTGGGACGTTTCAGGCATCGGGTCGTGGTGCGCCGGCTCGTGCTCCACCGACACCGCGCCGGTGTAGCCATCCGCCAGCAGCGCATCCACCACGCCCTTGATATCCACCACGCCAGCGTCATAGGCACAGGAGTGCCATCCATCGGGCGTTTGGTGTACTTGCTTGAGGTGCATGTGCAAGAGGTGGTCCTTCAGTTCGTGGGTCGCCTTCACGGCGTCATAGCCGAACTGGCCCCAAAAGCCGGTGTCCTGGGTGACGCCGATCACGTCGCCGAACTTCCCGATGCGCGCCAGGAGCTCCTGGGGGTTCTTTTCCGGGTGGTTCTCGATGGCATATTTGATGCCATATTCCTTGCCCAAGTCGTAAGCGAGTTGAGCATTACTGGGGTGCAGGCCGACGCCCAGTACCGGCGCGCCGATGGCTTTGGCCACCGTGTATACCCGCTCGCCGGCCACCCGGGTCATATCAGGCCGGCCGAGCCCGCCGGTGTAGGCCACCACCTTGAGCTGGTGCTTGGCCAGGATCGCTACTGCTTCGTTGACCATGCCGTCCGAGACTACGCTGGGATTGAGGTGGGCCACCCAGATATCAATGTAGTGGAAGCCAGCGCCGCGCGCCAGGCTGCACAACTCATCGAACTTGCT
>JANWJO010000086.1 GCA_025449435.1 Chloroflexota bacterium
CGCGCCCCTCGTTGACAGTCACGCTGGCATCGGGCCGGATGCCGCGCAGCTCGGCGTAGACGTGATCCACTTCGCCAAACATACTGCGAATGGAGTCCATGAAATGAAAGCCGCTGTCCACCACCATCGCCCCACCGGACATGATGCGATCCGCACGCCAGTTCTCCCGTAGCGGTTGACGAGGGTCGGGAGCCGGAGCTGCAGCCGCGGCTGGACGTGGCGCAGGTCGTGGCCGGACATCGTGGCAGAAGAACGCGCGCGGCGTGCCGATAAGCTTGGCGTCGTTGATGGCCCAAGCAACGGCTCGCTGGCCAGGCATGCGCCGCATCGGCACCGCCGTGGCGAGTATCTTGCCAGCCTTCTCTTGTGCAGCGATCAGCGCCTTGCCCGTCTTCATGGTGACGGTAAAGGGCTTTTCGAGCAGGACGTGGAAGCCAGCGTTGAAGGCATCGATGCCTGCCACGTGGTGCAACCCGTGTGGCAGGCAGATGTCCACAACATCGAGCCGTTCCTTGGCAAGCAGGTCGCGATAGTCGCTATAGGTGGCCGGCTTGACGCCCAAACGTTGTTCGGCGCCTTCAGCCGCCAACTCTGCGTTGACGGTGGCTGAATCGGCGACAGCGACGAGTTCCACGTCGTGGTCGCGACCGGCGGCCTTGAGCTTTTCTAATGCCGGAATGTGGCGGTTGCGTGCAATGCCGCCGCTGCCGATGAGGCCCAATCGCATGGTAGTCGTCCAGTCCTTCCTAAGGAGCTCTTAGTGCCGCTCTGGCAATACGATGGTTTCGCCGGTCGTGGCTGCTTGGTAGGCAGCGTTAGCGATCTCTATGACTTTGAGACCGTCCAGCCCCGTCACCGGAGGAGGCGTGCCATTGAGAGAGGCAGCGGCGAAGAGCCCCAGTTCGTGTTCAACACCCGGCGGTAGCACGACCGTATCGAGGCTAATGACGGTGGGCTCCTTCTGGTCGAACCGCCGGTAGTCGAGCGTCCCGCGCGTTCCCCAACCGTTGTAACGAATCGAACCTTCAGTCCCTTGGATGTGGCCGCTGGTTTCCGAAAGGCCGCTCGCGAGGCTGCTATATAGCGTGCCGATCGCTCCGTTGCGGAACTTGAGGTTGACGAACGCCACGTCTGGATAGTCGGCATCAGGGTGGAGGAAGTTTTCGCCGGTGGCAGCGACCGAGAGCACATCGCCGCCAATACAGCGCAGGAAGTCAATTTCGTGCGCGTTGATTTCGAGCAACATTCCGCCAGACGATGCCTTACTCATGCGCCAGGCGGCTGACCAATCGCGGCCAACACTGCTCGATATGCGCACGATCTGAGCGGCTATCGGCTTGCCGATCACGCCCTCCCTGATGAGATCGAGCACTTTGGCGAACGGCGACAAGTAGCGCAACACTTGCCCGACCATCAACGTTACGCCTGCAGCAGTGGCGGCGGCGATGATCTTTTCGCAGTCACTCACCTCCACGGCCATCGGTTTCTCGCAGAAGACGTGCTTGCCAGCTTTGGCAGCGGCCACCGCCACCGGCGTGTGCAAAAACGGCGGGGTGGCTATGCTGACAGCCTGAATGATCGAACTATCGACGAGCGCCTGATAGTCGGAAAACCAGGGTACTTTCAGCTCGGTTGCTAACGCCGTGCCACGCGGGTCATCGGCATCGCACACAGCCGTGATGTGGCCATTCGAGGTACCAGCCCACCCTTTGGCGTGGCTGCGCCCCATGTTGCCGGCGCCGATAAGCCCTACGGCGAGTTTGTCGCTCACTCAACTCTCCTCAACGAGATGCTTCGTGCTGTTGCCAGCTGCGCCATACTGTCATGTGCGCACGCGGGCCAGAGCATACGATGGAAGTGTGGGAACGTCTACTTAACGTGGCAGTTGCAAGGGAGCATGTGACGTGAGCGTCACGCGGGATTTTACGGTGGCGACGTTCACTGTTGCGGGCGACCGTATCCTCCTCCTTTGGCACGACAAGCTGTCGATGTGGCTTCCGCCGGGCGGCCATATCGAACCCAACGAGCTACCAGATGACGCGGCGGTGCGCGAAACATTCGAGGAGACTGGACTGTCCGTGCGCCTAGTATCCCCACCTGGGCTGGTGGCTCCTGGGCCGGTTCCGCTGGCCCGGCCGGAGGGAGTTCAGCTTGAACACATTCGACCAGGGCACGAGCACATCGACTTGATTTACTTTGCAGTGGCGACCGGTTCGCTGACGCTGGACGAACGCCTGGTGATAGCATCGCGCGTGGGTTGGTATCCGTTGGCAGAACTGGTAGCACTGGGGGTCAACGACGAAGTGCGCGCATGGTGTGCGCAGGCGGTCAGCACGGTAGCAGCGCGTCTTGCCACTGCCAAATAGCAACGGCGAGCCCTGGGGCCGCTGAGCGGCCCCAGGGCAGGTATCGGGCGATCAAGCTGGCTCACCATTGTGAACCGAAATCGCTACCGATCGACGAAACGCCAGACAAGAGCAATCCCCAAGTCGGGATACAGCAGAGCATAGCGTCAGCGGCTCAGGCCGTCAAATGCAAGTTCTACGCATAAACACTTCAGGCTTTACCGCGCTGGTGTGCGGTCGCCGTGAGTTACGGTTCGACTGGTCAGGTTCAGGTTAAGACCCGCTTCACATGCTAGTCTCGTTGCGGCTTCATTGCACCAGGCCGGCGTACGAGCAGCCGGCCGTTGACGAACGGATAGTCAGGTGGTAGGGCAACCGCAAGCGGTATCGCAAACACGTTCATTGGGCCAGTCCATCCGCATCGGTATCGGCGCGGCTGTCGTTGTTATCGTGGCGGTGGTGGCCTTCATCGTCTACAAGAATGTCACGTCGGGGCCCAGCGCCCCCACCTTCACCTATGCCAAAGTGGCACGAGGCACACTTAACCTGGCGGTCACGGCAACTGGACCCATTAGCGCTGTCGACTCCTTGCCGCTTACCTTTAAACAGAGCGGCCGTTTGCTACAGGTGCTCGTGCAACCCGGCCAGCAAGTGAAGCAAGGCGACGTGCTTGCTCGCGAGGACCCTACTGATTTTCAACACGCCGCTGATCAAGCCAAGGCGACGCTCGCTCAACAACAGGCGAATCTGGACCGGGTGAAGACCGGGCCCACGCCGGAGCAACTCACTACCGCGCAGCAGGTGATCGATACCGCACAATCGAACTTGAAAAACGCTCAAGCCAACGTTGATTTGGTACAGCAACAAAATGCCAAAGATATTCAAACGGCACAGGTGGCCGTCGATAACGCGCAAAAAGCGTCTGACGATGCCGAGGCCAACGTGGCCTTGGTGCAGCAGCAGGTGGATAAAGCCAACCAGGTTGACCAGGTCGCCATTACTAATGCGCAAGCCGCGCTGACCAGCGCTCAGGCGTCACTCAAATCGGCGCAGTCGGTCGCTGGTGCGGGAAACGCGGCCGATCAGGTGGCTATTCAAAACGCTACGACCGCGGTAGCCGACGCGCAAAAGAACGTGGTGGCAGCGCAACAACAGCAGGCGGCGGCGGCCGCGGCCGATCAGACAGCGGTGCAAACGGCGCAGATAGCCTTAGCCAACGCACAGGCCAACGTACAGAACACGCAAGCCATTGTGGCCAGCGGCACGCCTGTGCAGCAGCAACAACTGGTGCAAGCCAAGAACGCGCTGTATGCCACCCAAGTGACACGTGATGCGGCCTGTAATCTCAACAACCATTTGAACTCCTCCGAAGGTTGTGCAGCTGCAAACGCCACGGTCAACACCAGCCAGAGTGCCATCGACTCGCTCAATGCCCAGATTTTGCAGGCCCAAGCACAAGCCCAGGCGACGCTCGCCACAGCACAACAAGCGGTGACGACGGCTCAGCAAGGGCTAACCACGGCGCAAGACGCGGCGACGAGCGATGCAGCCAAGCAGAAGGCAGCGGTTGCAACAGCTCAGCAAGCAGCCGACACTGCCACGGCTCAACTCAAAGCTGCCCAGTCCACGCTGGCTAACGACAACGCCAAATTGCAAGCGAGCGTCGTGGCCTCACAAGCGGCCGTGGTACAGGCAAATTCTGCAGAGAAGTCAGCCGAGGCACTTGCGGCCAGCGACGCAGCCAAGGGAGCCGGCACCGTGCAGACCGCGCAACAGGCAGCCGACGCGCAATCCGCGCTGTTGAAAACGTCCCAAGCCGCGCTTGATAGCGCCAGCACCAAGGCTGCATCAGCTCTGCACAGCGCACAGGCCAGCGTCGACTCCGACCAGCAGGCCGTGACAACAGGGCAGGATGCCTTGGCTCAACTGAAGGCGCCAGCGACGCAGGCAGACATCGAAGCGGCCCAGGCTGCGCAAGCCAGTGCGGCGGCAGCCTACGCTGTAGCCCAAGACAACCTGGCAGCCACGACCCTGGTTTCACCCATCGATGGGACCGTGGCGCAGGTGAACGGTACGGCAGGCCAGGACCTCACTGGCGGCGCTATACCTTCCAATAGCACCGGGTTCATCTTGCTCGACAACCTACGAGCGATGCAGGTCGTGGCGCAGGTCAACGAAACGAACATGGCCAACGTCAAGGTAGGCAACAAGGTGACCTTCAACGTTGATGCGTTCCCCGGCCAGAGCCTTCAGGGCCAGGTGACCATCATCCAGCCGCTGGCAGTGACCCAACAAAACGTCGTGAACTATTTGGTGACGAGCACGTTTGACCCGACAACCGTCAAAATCCTGCCTGGGATGACCGCGGCTGTGCACATCGTGACCGCATCGCGGACCAACGTTCTGGTGGTGCCAAACACGGCTCTCGTGTACGGCGATGCCCAATACTCGCGCGCCGTCGCCGATGGGACGCCGGTGCCGGGGCAACCAACCTCAGCCAACGCCCCAACGCCCGACGCTGTTGTCGTCAACAAGAACGGTGTCCAGACGGTCCAGGTAGTGACCATCGGGGTGAGCGATGGCTCAGTAACCGAAATCCTGTCGGGCTTGAACGAGGGTGATCAAGTGGTGCTGGGCATTGGGTCGGTGCCGCTCCCCGGCCCTGGTATCTCGGCTGCTACTGCGGCGACAACCGCCAAATAGCAGTACGGAGTGCTCACGCCATTCGTCTTTAGCGAGCCCTGAGAATTTCCTCGAGCTTCGCCTGGCATTTGCGAATCCGCCATTCCCAGTCGCCAGCCCAGCCCTGGGCGGCCGCCTGCTGGCAGAGTTGGATCGCCTCATAGAACTTGGTCTCGTGCTCACGCAAGATAGCCAACTGCTCGAAACCTGGATGTCCGGCGAGCGATTCGCCAGGAAACAGCGTGAGGTAGGCGGAACGTGTGCTGGTGGCAATACTAATTTGCTTTTGACAGGCTTGTTCAGCCAGCTGAATCACCTGAGCTTCCGGAGGCATCTCCCGGCAATAGAAGCGAATCATTTGCGTGTAGGTGAAGTGCAGGTCGATAGGGTCGGCCTTCGCCAACTCTTCCGCCTTCTCGAAAAAGCGCCGCGCTAGTGAACGCTCGTGCTGTGTACGAAAAAACGACGCCAGTTCACACAGCACATCGGAGACGAGGCGTTGATCGTGCAGCGCGGCGTCATCGAATCCCCAGGACCAACTCCACGCGCTGCCAGATGATCGGACACGAACATATTTGCGCTCGCTGTCGATGAAGTGCGACAGCCACCAGGGCGTGAGTTGGACCGACGCAAGATACGCGTCCACTTCACTTCCCGGCTCGGTATCAGGAGCGACGCGCGCGGCCGTCGTGCCGGCGCCACCTGGCGCCTGCTTTTCGTTCATGGCCACAACTCCCTCGGAAAGCCACTCGTTACCCGGTGGGCAACGGAGGCCAGATGTGCTTCTCCCAGACACTACCCCAGATCATACGCAACAGCGCAGGCAAGATACTAGGGCACGATACTGCTGGCGCAGAAAAAGGTACCCCATGACCATTACTACTGCAGACAGTGGGCCTGGTACTAGGAGCGTTCAGACTGATGTGATCGCGTTGTGTTGGTGTTGAGCGTCGGCCGCAGGCTCCGACGAGCCGTCAGCGAAGCCCCATAACTCGCCGATCAAATACAGCGGGCGTTGCTTGACCTCGTCATAGATGCGGCCGAGGTACTCGCCTATGACTCCGAGAAAGATCATCTGGATGCCGCCCAGGAACAGCACGGCCACCAGCGTCGTAGCCTGGCCTGCAACAGCGCGATCCAGCAACCGGAGGATGAACGTGAGGATGATGCCAAACACGCTCAATCCCGCGATAGCGAAGCCGATAGTAGTAGCCAATTGGAGGGGCAGGTACGAGAAGCTAGCGGTCGCATCCATGGCGAGAGACAACATCTTGCGCAACGGGTACTTGGTAGCTCCCGCGTGGCGCTCTTGTCGCTCATACAGCACGCCGGCTTGGCGATAGCCAATCCAGGCCGACAGACCGCGCATGAACCGGTGTTGCTCCCGCAAGCGGCGCAACGCCAGCACTGCTTTGTGGTCCAGTAGACGAAAGTCACCGGTGTCTCTAGGGATGTTGACGGCAGTGATGCGGGCCAGCATACGATAAAACAGCTTGGCGGAAACGAGCTTGAACCTGGTCTCTCCAATGCGGCGCTCGCGCATTGCGAACACGACATCGTTCCCCTGGTGCCAGGCATCCACGAGTCGCGGTATGACTTCCGGTGGATCCTGCAGGTCGGCGTCGATGATGATCACGGCGTCGCCATCGGCGAAGTCTAACCCCGCAGTGATAGCAATTTGATGGCCAAAGTTGCGCGACAGGTGGATCACCCGAACGCGCGAATCGGCGGCTGACAGTTCCTTCAACACTTCGGCGGTGCGATCCGTACTGCCATCATTGACAAAGATGACTTCATACGTCTCGGCCAGCGTGTGCATCACCGACACCAGGCGGGCATAAAACGGAGGCAGGGCATCTTGCTCATTGTAGGCAGGAGCGATGATCGAATAGCGCGGCATGCTCGTCCTTCTACCCGGAGCTAGCAGCGTCCGCGTTGCGCGGCATCAATTCACACTACCACCGGATGCGGACGGCGCTCACGAGAGTGGTTAGGCCTGCCGCGCTCGTTGCACCGCCTCTACGAGTTGCCGGCTGGTCTCAGCAATGGCGGTCCAATTTCCTGCCTCGATGTGCTCCGGCCGGACCAAGCTGGTGCCGGCAGCCACAGCTACCGCCCCAGCGCGAATGAACTCGCCAGCATTATCAACCGATACCCCTCCAGTAGGAATAAGCTTGACCTGCGGCAAGGGACCACGTATTTCGCGCAGGTAGCGCGGGCCGCCCACGCTGGCTGGAAACACTTTGACCCAGCTCGCTCCAGCTTCCCAGGCGGTCAAGATCTCGGTGGGTGTAAACGCGCCACAGGCGATGGGCACACTGTACCGCCTGCACACCTCGATGGTGCTAAGGCGCAGGGTCGGCGTCACGACAAATTGGGCTCCAGCGATGATGGCCGCTCGCGCACTTTCAGGGTCGAGCACCGTGCCAGCGCCAACGAGTACGTCTTGAGCGCGGCTAGCGCGCAGCTGGGCGATCACGGCAATGGCCTGGTTATTGGTCAAGGTGAATTCGATACACCGTATGCCACCAGCGACGAGAGCATCGGCCAGCTTTTCGGCGGTGCTGAGGTCATTGAGGCGCACGACAGCAACGACACCTGTCTGCTCGACGATGCTCGTCGAAGGCAAGCTATCCGGCACGACTGGCCTCCTTACAAACGCTCGGGAGAGCGCTCAGCGAATGACTTGCCGGGAGGTGCCAGCGAGCGCCAACTGCAACTCTTGCCGGGTCACCAAGCAAAACTCTCCTGGCATGGTGTGCTTGAGCGCGCTCAATACGGTCCCTTGCGCGATGGCCTTATCCAGATTGCCATCGAGGTATCCGTCCAGGAACCCAGCGACGAATGTGTCGCCTGCCCCCAATCGATCCACCACTTCAAAAGTCACCATGTCGCCGTGGATGGTCTCCTGGGCAACCGCGAGGGCGCTGAGTTTGCCCCGGCCGGCGCCTTCTTCAATGCGTTCCGTGAGGACTACGACATCACAGCCATATGCGCGCTGCACTGCCCGCGCTGCTGCCTCCGGGGTGCCGTGAGCGTCAAAGAACGTGGCCAGTGCTTCGCTACTAGCAAACAGCACGTTGGTGAGTGGCGCCACACGCCGGAACGCTGCTGCGGCATCTGCCAGGCTCCACAGGCGCGAGCGGTAGTTGAGGTCGAAGCTCGTCGTCACACCGTGCCGTCTGGCCTCGGTGAGCGCGTGCTCGACCGTTGCCATGCAGGTTTCGGACAAGGCGGCGGTAATGCCACTGGTATGAAAAAGACGGCACTGCTGGAAGGTGCTGGGCCAGTCAACGTCCCAAGGTCGCAGAGCAGCGGTGGCCGATAGGGCCCGATCGTACACCACTTGGGAAGGGCGCGGCGTTACGCCTTGCTCATAAAAGTACAGGCCAAGCCGTTCATCGCCATACACGGTGTGGCTGACGTCAATGCCTACTTCGCGCGTCTTGTTCAGGGCGAGGCGCCCTAGTGGCCCGTGTGGCAACCGGGTGACAAACGCCACCTCTCGTCCTAGATACGCCAGTCCAGCCGCGACACTTTGCTCGGAACCACCAATCACCACGTCAAATGACGACGCCTGTTCCAACCGAGCGTTTCCTGGCGGTGATAGGCGGATCATCGTCTCGCCCAAGGTCACGACCTCAGCCACGCACTTGCTCCCACACCGCGAGAATTTCCTCCTTATGCGCCTGGCTGGCGATTGCACCCCGGCCACGCACCTTCAAACCTGCTGCCACCACGCCCAGCCGGGCGGCTTCGACTGGCGACATGCCAGCGATCAGACCGTGAAGGAAACTTCCATCGAACACGTCGCCCGCACCCGATGTGTCCACAATATGCGCCGGCGTGAACGCAGGCACCTCGGTCATGCGGCCCTGCTCGGACACAAGCACGCCAGCGCTGCCCTGTTTCACCGCGACAACGTCCACTCCGCGCTGGTGATACCAACCCGCCACTTCGCTCGCATCACGTAGCCCGATGAGGGCGAACGATTCTTCTGGAACTGAAGGCAGGGCAACGGCTGTGAACGGCAGGATGTCCTCCATCGCCTGGCGCGCCTCCTCCACGCTCCACAGGCGCACGCGCAAGTTCGGATCGAAGCTGACACGCACACCGTGGCGATGTGCCATTTCCGCACCGTGCTGCGCTGCCTGGCGAGAGGACGGCGAGATGGCCTGGGTGATCCCGCTGATGTGCACAAACTTGGCCGACGCCACATAGGTTTCAGCGATGTCGCTCGCGGCCAGCGTGCTCGCAGCACTGCCGGCGCGGTAGTAGGTGAACTCGCGCTCTCCCCCGGGCAGCAACGAAATGAAGTACACCCCGTTGGTCCGGTCGACTTGGGCGATTGTCGAGACGTCGATACCTTCAGAGCGCCAGGCGTTGAGCAGAAAGGAGCCAAACGGGTCGTTGCCAACGCGGGTTATATAGCCAGTGGCGGTGCCCAGACGCGATGCAGCCACGAGCACATTGCACGCGTCGCCACCGAACGTCTTGGTCAGCGTAGTGGCTGTGGCCAATGACTCGCTGGCGAACAACTCGACCATGCATTCGCCGATTGCCAGAAGATCAGGCACGACGGTGCTGAAACGCTGCGATGCCGGCGTAGTGCGCGGCAGCACCCAGCTCCTCTTCGATGCGCAACAGTTGGTTGTACTTCGCCACGCGTTCGCTGCGAGCGGGCGCGCCGGTCTTGATCTGGCCACTGTTGAGGCCGACCACCAGATCACTGATCGTGA
>JANWJO010000087.1 GCA_025449435.1 Chloroflexota bacterium
GCCCTTCCTTTTACCCACAAGTGGAGCAAGGGGAGGGTGAACGCGGCGCGGCTAAGGTGGGGCGTTTAAGGTCAACCCCACGCCGGGTGCATGCCCTGGGGGCACCCGGCATGGGGTTGTGTTTGGCTCTCCAAACAAGCAACCCGCAATGATGTGGGTAAAAGGAAGGTCGGCTGCCAAGGGGGACGGGTGTACGCCCAAAGGGCACCCGGGCGCAGGGTTCTGCGTCGCCTTTCCCCACTCTGCGCCACATGTGCGGTTGACAGCGCTGGGGCTCGCTGCTACGTTCGCCCTGTTGGCTAGGGCACTTGCATTTGGGAGAGAAACACCATGAGTTCGGTGGTACGGCTGGGCGTCGTTGGCGCCGGCAGCATCGCGGTGCGTGGCATCTTGCCGCATCTGGCTGAGGACGACGTGCAAGACCGCGTGCATCTGGCGGCAGTGTGCGACCCGGTGGCGGGTCGGGCTGACGCAGCAGCCGAAAAGTTCAAGATCGATCGCGCTTTCACCACCTATGAAGAACTGCTGGACAAGGGCAACGTCGATGCTGTGTGCATCGCGTCGCCCATTGGCCTACACTACGAGCAAGGTAAGCAAGCACTCGCCGCTGGCAAGCACTTGCACTTCAACAAGACCATGACCACGACCGTGGCTGAGGCTACCGAGCTGATCGACACCGCCAAGGCCAAGTCGCTCAAGATGGTGGCATCGCCCGGACAGGTGTTGCGGCCGCACGTCCAGCAAGTCAAGAAGCTGATCCGCGAAGGCGCCATTGGCGACGTGGCGTGGACCGCGTGTGGCGCGGCCTTCGGCGCGTATCACGAGCACGAATCGGTGCGCCAAGGCAACGACCCGCTGTCCAACATCGACCCTAGCTGGTACTTCCGCAAGCCCGGCGGCGGACCGCTGTACGACATGACGGTGTATGCACTGCACGAACTCACCACGGTGATGGGACCGGCTAAGCGCGTGACGTCGTTCTCGGGTGTGCGCATCCACGAGCGCGAGTTCCGCGGCAAGATGGTGCCGTGCGACGCCGACGACAATACGCTAATGATCCTGGATTTCGGTAACAGTATCTTCACACTGGTCTATGGCACGGCGGCCGGCCGCGTCACCGACGGATTTAGCGGCAGCTACTTCGGCGTGAAGGGCTCGATCACCGGCAAGTTGCTCAATGGTCAGCCCTATGACTACCCGGGCCGCGAGGCTTCGCTGGAACCTGGCAGCGGTGGCGACCAGGGGTTGCTGCCACACGTGGTGGGGAACCATCGCGGCATCCAGGAGCAGCACGTATACGAAGACGTCATGCAGATGGTGGATCTCGTGCGCGACAACAAGCCAACGCCAGTCACCCCGGAGCATGCCCGCCACGTCATCGACATCATCGAGTCGGCGTATCGGTCGTCTGCGACGGGGCAGTCGCAAACGCTCACGACCACGTTTGCGTGGTCATAGGAAGTAGTGCTGTATGAAGCTAGGTAGTGTTTCTGGCTTGGTCACGATTCCAGAGGGGGCGGACCCGATTCTGGGGCGCATTGAGCGCGCCAAAGCCTTAGGGTTGAGCGTCATTTCCGTGGGGTTTCGCGACAATAACGACCCCGGCTATATGGCGAACGTCGCCGAGGCGGCACACAAGGCCGGTATCGAGTTGCGTCTTGGTCACGGCGCTCGCTTAGGGTCGGCCGACCCGGAGGCGCGTAAACAGGACGTCGCGGCGACCATCGAGTTGTTGCTCACCGTGCACCGGCACGCTGGCATCACCTTTTCCAGCGTGGCCAACATCCCGATGAGCCACAATCGGTGGACCGCCGACCCACCACTAGATGAGCGCATCGACATTATTGGCCAGAACCTGGCAGCTATCGGCGATGCGATTGCTGGCCAGGGCTTGTCGATTGGCCTGGAGAACCACTGCGACTATCGTGGCCACGAATGCGCAACTATGCTCAAGAAGGCAAACCGACCCAACGTCGGCGCGCAACTGGACACCGGCAACGCTTACGTCGTGTTTGAAGACCCGCTGGATTGCGCCAAGGCCCTAGCGCCCTACACAATCAGCGTGCACCTCAAAGACGTGCGCGTGACGCCCTTCGCGCCGGCGCCCTACTTTGGCGCCCGCACCGAAACGGTTCCGTTGGGGGCTGGCCATGTGGATAACCTGGCCATTTGCAACCTACTCCAGGCGCAGTCGCCACAGCCGGCGAGTCTGGCGCTGATGGTCGAGCCACTCGTCATGCCCGCCGAGGCGGAGCGCGACACGTTCCTGGCCGAGAGCATTGCGTGGATGCGCACTAACCTGGGTCATTTGCTGGGGTAGTCCGTCGTAGTTGCTCCCCACGACTGCCTGGGGGAGGGGAGCACGAAGGTTGACCCCCTGTCGTCCCCCCATTGGAGGACGGGCTGCCGGAAGACCGTTTGTTCCCCGAGCCCAGTGGGCACCCGGCTTGCTGCGGGTGCCCACTGGGCTCGGATAGGGGTGGGGCCGTACTCCCCCACCCGTGTACAATGGTGCCCGACGCACCTGGCCCCCCGTGTATCGGGCGAATCGCTGGAGAGGCAGGGACGCCCGTGGCCAGCCCCGTCCCGCCCAATACCGCAGGTGAAGGGCTCGATTTGCCCGGCAAGGGCAGGTTCCTTGTTCGCCTCGCACGGCTCCTCATCGTCCTGTTCGTGCTGGTGGATGTCGGTATCGTTGTAGCGCTCACGGGTATGGCAGCCTGGCGCAAGCGGCGGTCGCGGTACCAGGGGTTTCCACATAGTACGCAGCCGGAGGTGCAGGTAGGCGACAACCTCCTGCAGGTCTTCAGCTACGGGCAAGACCTGTACGAAGCCATGCTCGATGCCATTGAGTCGGCACAAGAAAGCGTCTATTTCGAGACGTACATCTGGAAGGATGACGCAGTCGGCCAGCGTTTCAAGGAGACACTCGTACGCAAGGCAAAGAGTGGCGTGCCCGTACACGTGATCTTTGACGGCTTTGGCAACCTGGTGGTGCCAAGAGCGTTCAAGATATTTCCACGCGAGGTGAACGTGCTGGAGCACTTTGCCATCACCCACCCCTGGCAAGTACTCGACCCCCGCCACTACGCAGTAGATCACCGCAAGATCCTGGTCGTGGATGGCCGCATCGGCTTTTTAGGGGGCTACAACATCGGCAGCGAGTACGCCACGCAATGGCGTGACACCCACCTGCGTATCCAAGGGCCGGGTAGCGCCCAACTGGTGCATTTCTTTGTGGACTTCTGGAACCGCCATCACCCGGCCGCAAAAGCCATTGCGCGACTCTACCCGCGCTTGTTCGACCCTCTGCTGGTGCCACAGGGCAACGATGCCATGCGGCTAAGCTTCCCCATCCGAGACATGTACATCGCGGCGATCGATCGCGCCGAACAGCACATCAAGCTGACCAATGCCTACTTCCTGCCGGATAACTCGCTGCTCAACGCGCTCATCGCCGCCGCTCGGCGCGGCGTGGATGTGCAAGTACTCATCCCCTGGAACTCTAATCACCCCTCGGTAGACTGGATGGCGCGTGGTAACTTTTCCGCCTGCTTGCGTAACGGAGTACGCATCTTCGGCTACAACACCATGATCCACGCCAAGACCTGCACCATCGATGGCCAGTGGTCCACCATCGGGACGGCTAACCTAGACCGGCTCAGTTCGGTGGGCAACTTCGAGCTCAACCTGGAAATCTATAGCCAGGACCTGGCCCAGCAGATGGATCGCTTCTTCGAGCTGGATAAACAAGACGCCGTCGAGATCACGTCCGAGCACTGGGAAAGCCGGCCTGGCCTGGCGAAGTTGGGCGAAAAGATGCTCGCTCCTTTACGTAATTTCATTTAGAGGCAAGCCGCGGTTACTCGAGACACAACCCCTCTGTAGTCCCCCCTTAGCAGGGGGGACGGGCGGCCCAATGGTGGGCATTCCTCCCTGGTTTTCTGCGGGTGCATGCCCCGGGTGCCCTTTGGGCGAGCACCCGGCGCGGCAGGGAGTGGGGTGTTCGTCACCCCCCCTCCCCGAGTAGGTCCTACACGCATCGTGGCAGGGTACAGTAGCTGCCAGTAGGATGCAGTGGGTAGAGCGAGGTGGGCATGCCGGCAGGCGCGCGGACGGAGGATGCCGTCCTGGCTGGCGGTCCGTCCAAGGGTGTGCAGATCAACCCCGCGATCACCCACTTTGTCCGCACCATCAACAAGGGCACCCATTGGTATCTGGCATTGCTGGAGGCGATCGCGCTGTGGGACGAGCCGCGTGAACGGTTCCGCGGCGAAGATCTGGTGTACCTCATCGGCGGCGAAGCACTCGACTGGTTACTGCTGGCCTGGCGCTTGTCCTTCGAAGCTGAAGGACAGATCCCCGACGAGGAGCTCGATACCCTGCTGTTCGAAGGCGAGCCGCCTATCCAGGTGAGCGCTGGTGAGTTCCGGGAGCGTATCGGACCCGTCAAATACCGTTGCTTCCTCAACTATTTCTATGGCGTCACCGTGGAGGAAGCACTACTCCTGCTGTATGAGGAAGAACTGCGGCGGCACAGCATGCATACCAGCACGCGCGCGCAGCGCGACGCGATGTTCACGGACCTCTATGGCGCCACCGAACGAGATTTGTTGCGCAGGTTCTGTGGCGATAAGCCGGCCACCGGCGTGGCCGTGCTCGATGTGCAACAAGCCAAAGCCTACATGTACTTCCTGTTCAAGCATCGCCTGGCGCACTGCCTACCGCCGCGCGTGGCGTCGGACACTAAGCGCGGCCTCGCCGAGTTGCGCCGCCAGTACACCAGCGCCGGCCGCGACAGCGCCTTTGCTGGCCGTCCCGATGGCCTGTTCGAGGAGCCAGAAACGTCACCAGACGAATTGCCGGCCCAACCGTGACATCGTCCGGCACGCATGCGCACATTCGTGTGGTCGGGCTCGGGCCAGGCCCACTCGACCAGCTGTCCCTGGGCGCGTTGCAGGCGCTGCGCGCCGCACCGGTGGTGTTTGTGCGCACCGCGCGACACCCGACGCTTGATGCCTTGCAGGCGCCAGAGGGGCGTGCGCTGGCGGGCGACCTGTGCTTCGAAAGCTTTGATAGCCTCTACGAGCAACTCCCAGATTTTCCCGCGGTCTACGCCGCCATCGTCGATCGCTTGTTCGCTGAGGCCACTCATGCACTGATCGTGACCTACGCCGTGCCAGGCCACCCCCTGGTGGCAGAGGCGACGGTGGCCATGTTACTCCAGCAAGCGCCTAGCTTAAGCATCCAAGTTGACATCGTGCCCAGTCTGTCCAGCGTAGATGCCGTTTGCGTGGCCGTGGGCGCCGACCCTGCCGAGGGGTTGCAAGTGGTCGACGCCCTCACGCTGGACGGCGAGTTGAGCCAGCCGGGCTTCCCCGCGCCGTGGGCCCCAGTGCTGGTGCTCCAGGTGTACGCCCGACCGGTCGCCTCCACGGTCAAACTCGCGCTACTGCGCCACTACCCACCGGAGCACCCAGTGAAGCTGGTGCTGCACGCCGGTTTGGGTTCCCAGCGGATCGTAGAAGTGCCGCTGGCGCAGCTCGACCACCAGGATACTGTCGATCACCTCACCAGTGTCTGGGTGCCGCCACTGGATGTGCTCGCACCGCTGTCGAGCTTGCGCACCCTCGAGCACATCGTCGCTCGCTTGCGTGCTCCAGATGGCTGCCCGTGGGATCGCGAGCAAACGCACCACTCCATCAAGCGCAACTTGCTGGAAGAGACCTACGAGTTGCTCGAAGCGCTCGATGCCGAGGACGCCGAGGCACAAACTGAAGAACTGGGCGACCTCATGTTCCAGGTATTCCTGCACGCGCAGATGGGCCGTGAAGAAGGCGCTTACGACCTGAGTGATATCACCGCAGCGCTCACCCAAAAGCTCATCCGCCGCCATCCGCACGTGTTCGGCGACATCAAGGTAGCTAATTCCGAAGAGGTATTGCGCAACTGGGAAGCCATCAAGAAGCGCGAAGGCAAGGGAAAAAAGTCGGTGCTCGAAGGCTTGCCGCAGGCGTTGCCGGCCCTCACCATGGCGCTTGCCCTCACGCGGCGGGCAGCGAGTAGCGGCTTTGCCTGGGCGGGTATCGATGGCGCAGAACGCAAGTTTGCCGAAGAGTTGCACGAGTATCAGGCAGCAGTCACCGATACTGATCGCCAGTGGGAACTGGGTGATGTGCTGTTCTCCCTCACCGCGCTGGCGCGCATGCAGGGGCTTGATCCGGAAGAGTGCTTGCGCGCGGCCAACGCACGCTTCCGCACTCGTTTCATCGCCATGGAAGCCCTGGCGGCTGCCGGTGGTGAGCCCCTGACTGCGCGCAGCCGCGAGCATTTGCTGGCGCTGTGGGAGCAGGTGCGGACAACGTAGGCAGAACCCCATGCCGGGTGCCCACTGGGCATGCACCCGGCGTGCTGCGGGTGTTCGCCCATAGGGCACCCGGGCGCGGGTAGGGGTGAGGCCGTTCGTGAATCGAGCAACAGGCGCCTATGTCCACATCCCCTTCTGCCGGATGCTGTGTACCTATTGCGACTTCGTCAAGTACAAAGGTCTGGATCGCCTGTATGACCGCTTCCTGGCTTGCTTGCGCCAGGAAGCGACTGCGCAGCGCGAGCGCTGGCTTGAGGGCGCTGCCTGTACCACGCTGTTCTTCGGCGGCGGCACTCCCTCGACCCTGGGCGCCGAACCACTGGCGGCATTGCAACAGGACCTGCGGGCCGCGCTAGGCGTGCCAGTGGGTAGTGATGTGTGTGCCGAGCTCAACCCCGAGGACGTCGATGAGCGCTTCGCCGCTGCCATGTGGGCGTCGGGATTCACCCGTGCCAGCCTGGGCATCCAGTGCTTCGACGATGCCATGCTACGCCGGCTGGGCCGGCTGCATAGCGGCGAGCAGGCGAAGCGCGCCGTGCGTACGTTGCGGCAGGGGCCTGTTGGCTCGGTGAGTGCCGACCTGATCTATGGCTTGCCAGGGCAGTCGCTGGACCACTGGCGCTCCACCTTGCTGCAGGCGATTGACCTGGACGTGGACCACCTGTCGTGCTACGCGCTCACGCTGGAGGGCGGCACGCCGCTGGAGCGGCAAGTGCGTGCGGGCCGCGTACACGTCGCCAGCGACGATGGGTCAGCGGACATGTACGACCTCACCGTTGAGCTGCTCGAAGCGGCAGGCTTTCACCACTACGAAGTGTCTAACTGGGCAAAGCCTGGACAGGAGTCGCGGCATAACCTGGGCTATTGGCGCGGGCACGACTATTTGGGTATCGGTGCAGGGGCGGTGAGCTGTGTCGCTGGTGTGCGGCGGCACAACCACCGGCAGGTCGAGCGGTATTGCCACCAGGTAGAGACGACCGGAACTGGCGTCGCAGAAGTCGAGCCTCTCACCGCAAGGCAGCAGGTCAGCGAACGCTTGTTGCTCGGCCTGCGTACCGCCGAAGGTCTCGACCTCGCTGAACTCACAGCGCGTTGGGATTTCGATCTGCAAGCGCTGGCTCACCCCGTGCTCAGCGATTTCCTGGCGCGGAAAGTGCTGCTATTCCACCCCACCACTGGCAACCTGTGCGTGGCTGGGCGCTATTGGGGCACGCTCCATAGCGTGGTGTCGGCTCTGCTGGCTGCGCTGCCAGAGGAAGCTAATCCGGCCGGCGCGGCCCGATAGCATCTTCGGCGTCGCGTGTCACCAACTCTAGGCGCTCGACCCATTTCATGCTCAAGTGGCAGTCGGGGTGCTCAACAATCAGCCGGCATGGGGCGCCGCGCGCCACGTTGAGCGGCTCGCCATCGAGATGTGTCGCGAGGATGGCCGAATTAAAGGCTTCACTGGGCACCAACGACCGGAAGTCGGTGCTGTAGGCATACAGCGCACCGGCCGGCGCGGCGACGTTGACTAAGTTGAGTACGGCTGGCAGAGGCACTCCCGACCAGCGATCGGTGCCGGGCTCCCAGCCGCGCACGCAGGTGAATGACCCTTCGTGCGAGGCGTCGCCCAACGTCAATAACTGGTCGATGGTGAACGATTCCGGCGTGTTCACCAACCCATCGACACGCAGGTGCCAGCCTGCCGGGTTGGGCACGCCTTCCGGTATGGGGTGTTGGGATGCGGCGTTGCGGCGGCTCATAGGTCACCTCCTTGGCTAGCCGGGGCACTAGACGTACAGGACTACGATACCCCCTTCCACTTTGACATCAAACATCTCGATGGACGGGTCTTCGGGTTCCACGGCCACCTCGTAGGCTTTGACGCGCACTCGGTGGGGGTTAAACACCGACTTGCCGTTGGTGATATCAAATTCCCAGCCGTGCCAGGGGCAGCGCAGAATCTCGCCATCGCGGCCCCAGATGTATTCCCCTGGCTTGGACGGCATGGTCATGCCGGTGATGCGCCCTAAGCACAGAGGCGCATGCTGGTGCGGACAGCGGCTGAGCAAAGCGTAGAATTTGCCGTGGATGTTGAAGACGCCAATCGAGCGTCCATGGACCTCGACGAGTTTTCGCTGGCCAGGGGCGATCTCGGCCACCCGCCCTACCACGTGGCGTGCCATTGGTGCAGGCATCTCCTTTGCGGCAAGTAACTTCGTGGGCATAGTGCTGTGCAGGCGTGCGGATGTCAAACGAGGAGCTAGGAGTGAACCCCCCCTCGTCGCCCAAAGGGTACCCGGGTGCGGACGGGGGTGGGGGTTGCTCGTTCAGCACCCGCTATGATTGCGCTAAAAGATAACTTGCTTAGGTTAACTGTCGAGGAGGTCCATATGCGCGGGCGCGTGGCGGTGATGCATGGTCCCAAGTTACCGATGGATATCCGCGAGTACGACGTGCGCCCACCGCGAGCCGGGGAAGTGCTTGTGCGGCTGACCATGGCGTCGGTGTGCGGGAGTGACCTGCACATCTGGCGCGGCGAGACCTCGGGGCTCACCAACCTTCCCGGCGTCGGCGGCCACGAGATGACCGGTGTGGTGGCAGCCCTTGGCGAAGGCCGGACTACCGACAGCATGGGCCGGCCGTTGCACGAAGGCGATCGCGTGGCCTTTGCCTATTTTCTCCCCTGCGGTGAGTGTTGGGCCTGTTTGTCGGGTACCACCGGATGCCCCAACCGCTATCGGCTGCGCAAAACCCAGACGGTGGACGACGACCCCCACTTCCTGGGCGCTTATGGGGACTATTACTACCTGCAGCCCGGCCAGTGGATCTTCTTAGTCCCCGATGGCCTGTCCGATGCACTGGTGGCGCCGGTGAACTGTGCGCTGTCGCAAGTGGTGTACGGCCTCAATCGAATCACCGTCTGGCTGGGTGACACCGTGGTGATCCAGGGCGCAGGCGGCCTCGGACTGTATGCGGTGGCGATCGCTCGCGACATGGGTGCGGGCCAAGTGATCGTGGTGGACGCCATTCCACGCCGGCTCAGCCTCGCGCAGCAGTTCGGCGCCGACCACACCATCAACGTGCGCGAAGTGCCTACCGCTGCGGACCGCGTGGCGCTGGTGAGGGAATGGACACATGGCATCGGTGCGGACGTGTGCGTAGAAGTGGCTGGCGTTTCGGGTGTGGTTCAAGAGGGAATCGAGTACCTGCGTACGGGCGGACGCTACCTCATGATGGGCAACATAGTGGCGGGCGCAGCAACCAGCATCATCCCGCACGACGCAGTGCGCACTCCCAAGCAGCTCCTCGGCGTACTGTCCTACGACCGCTGGGTGATCCCGCGTGCGCTGGACTGGTTGGTACGCCGCCGTGATGCCTACCCGCTGGAAGTGATGGTGGCAGGCAGCTTCCCTTTAGAGCACATCGACGCGGCGTTTGCCGCGGCCGATTGGGATGCGGGCCAGGGAGATGTCGCCAGGGCAGTCATCACGCTGCGGTAAAGTACGACCCCATGCCGGGTGCTTGCCCAAAGCGCACCCGGCGCGGGGTCCCACCACGCTCACCTCGACAGGTACAGCACCGCAAACGCTACGACCGCCCACAACACAATCACTATCACCAATGGGCGGTCTTGCAAAAGGAGCTCGTCCGGGTTGCCACCACCGTTTGGCTGGTGGATCAGCGACAGGTAGCGAAAGATCGCGTACAGCACGAACGGAATGGTCAGCATCATCAGGTGGTTCGAGGGCACGTTCTCACCGAAGAACGTGTACAGCGAGTAAGCTACCACCGTAGACGAAGTGACGATAGATATGAACTCTTCCAGGAGCTCGGGAGTGTACTCCTTCAGTGTTGGGCGAGTTTGCGCCGCATTGCCGTTAAGCACCAGCAACTCGTGCCGGCGCTTGGCGAAGCCCAGAAACAGCGATAGCAGCGCCGCGCATACGAGCAGCCAGGGAGAGAGCGAGGCATCGACGACGGCAGCGCCTGCGGCGGCCCGGATCACAAACCCACCGGCAATCGCGAACACGTCCACGATCATCAGGTGCTTGAGCACGAACGAATAGGCGAGCATGGTAGCGGTGTAACCTAGCGCCAGCCAGCCAAACGGTGCGGCGAGCGCGAACGCCGCCACCAAAGCGACGGCGCCGATAACCACAGCGCCGGTGATGGCGGAAGGGACCGGTAGTTCGGCGCTAGCGATCGGCCGCAGCCGTTTGCGCGGGTGGAGGCGGTCGCGTTCCACGTCGGCGATGTCGTTCACCAGATACACCACGCCGGACAGCAAGCAGAAGATGGCGAACCCGGCTAGCGCGCGTGCGAAGCTGGCGCCGTTGAGCAGGTGGCCGGCACCCACAACACCGGCAAACAGCACAAGGTTCTTGGTCCATTGCTTGGGGCGCATGCCCTGGACCAGCGCTCGGGCAGGGAAGATGTGTCGCGCGACGGTCGCGGCGTTCAACACTCAGACCTCAGGACATCACCCCCAACCCTGGGCGCAGTATACGCGCGAGTCTGTCAACCAAGTATGCAGATTGTGTACGTACTAGGTGAGGTTGTGCCAGGCAAGGTGTGTGGGTTGCATTGACAGCAGCCACCGTGCAATGCATGCTCAATTTCGATGCGGTTTCCGTGCTCGTTCCGGAAACTCGACCTAGCCAGCAGAAAGGACCAACGTTCCGGTGGTAACGATGCTTGGCTCGCGCCCCGTCAAGGCACCAGGGTGGTCTGGCCAGCCGCGCAGCGGGCTCGCACTCATCGATTGTGACGTCCACCACAACATCAAAAAGCCCGACGATCTCTACCCCTACTTGCCTCGCGTATACAAGGAGCAAGTGATCGAGCAAGGGCTGCGCTTGCCCGGCTCGGGCTACTTCAACGTGGCCAAAAATGCTGCGCGTACCGACCTGGCCGAGGGTTGCGACGCAAACATGCACGATGGCCGGCAGCGCGGCGAAGACCTCGATCAATTGCGCGAGCAGCACCTCAACATGTGGCACGTGGATATCGCCTTGCTCACTGGCAGTTCGGTGTACGGCGCGTCGCTACTGCCCGACCCGGATTTCGCGGCGGCCATCTCCCGCGCTTTCAACGACTGGACACTCGAGCACTGGATCGCCCAAGAGGAGCGGTTTTTGATGTGCGCGGCCGTGTCGGTCACCGACCCGAAGCTGGCGGTCGATGAAATCCGCCGCCTCAGTACCAACCCGAAAGTACGGGCTATTGTGCTGCCCACGGGCGCGCGCATGCCCTATGGCAATCGCCACTACCACCCCATTTGGGAGGCGTGCAACGACGCTGGCTTGGCAGTGGTGATCCACCCGGGGGCAGAAGGCGCCAGCCAGGCAGGGCCGCCCACCGGCGTCGGCTACCCGACGTATTACATCGAGACGCGCATGGCCCGCCCGCAGATGGCCATGGCTCACGCGGTGTCGTTTATCGCCGAAGGCGTGTTCGAAAAGTACCCCAACCTTAAGGTGCTGTTCGACGAGTGCGATCAGTTCTGGGCCGTTGGCCTGATGTGGCACATGGATGCAGATTGGAAGTCCCTGCGCGATCAGACACCGTGGGTGCGCAAGCTGCCCAGCGAGTACTTCCGCCAGCACATCCGTGTCGGCTCGCAGCCCATGCTCGAGCCGGAAAACACCGACCAGTTCTTCACGCTGCTCGACGCCCTGCACGCCGAGGAAACGCTCATCTACAGTTCCGACTGGCCGCACTGGGATTGGGATGATCCCTCCACCACGTTCCCCAAGCTGCCCGAGAAGCTGCACCGGCGCGTGTTCTGCGACAACGCACGCGACTTGCTCCACATCTAGCCAGCGCGTCACATGCCGGTCGATAAGGTGCGGCGCGTCGTGGTGTGCCCGGTGGAAGACTTGACGCCGGGGACGCGCAAGCTTGTGGTGCCCTTTCGAGGGCGCGCCGGCATCGGCGTCTTCAACGTCAACGGCGACCTCCACGCGTTGCGCAACCTCTGCCCGCACAAGCAGGGACCGCTGTGCACCGGCCGCGTGAGTGGGCAAGCGGTGGCCGCTGCGCCACCCTCCACCTACGCCGCTGACCTCGCCTGGGTGCGTGAGGGCGAAATCATCCGTTGCCCCTGGCACCTGTACGAGTTTGAGATCGCCACCGGCCTCTGCCTGGTGGATGCCAAGCTACACGTCAAGACCTACCCAGTCACTGTCGAGCACGGCCGGGTGGTGGTGTACGCCGATCCGGCTGATCTGCCGGTGGTGCCTTGAGGGGTGTGTTACGACCCCCCTGTCGTCCCCCCTGGCGGGGGGACTGGCTGCCGGGAGGTGGATGCCGAACTGCTGTTGTGGCTGCTTCCCCCTCCGGACGGAGACGGGTGCGTGCCCTGGGTACCCTTTGGGCGAGCACCCGGCGACGGGGGGTGAGGTGCGTAGTTACGACCCCCCTGGCGGAGGGACTGGCTGCCGGGGCATGGTTGCCTGCCCGCTGATAGCCCCATTGCGAACCAACCGTGCGTCCGCTCGGTTCCCCTCCCCGCAACAGGGAGGGGCGGGGGGTGAGGTCCGGTTCCCCCTCAGCGCACCGGCAGTTCCCCCGCTGGCACAATGCGGCAGCCTGGCATGGCGCGCAGCAATGCCTCTGGGCCGGGCGGTGAGTACACGGCCAGGATGCGCATTGGCTCCCAGCCGGTGTTGATGGTCTCGTGGAACACGTCGGGCGGTATGTGGACTAGGTCGCCGGCACGCACCAACTGCCGGACGGGCATTCCGTCATGGTCCTCCACCATCTGCATGCCGGAGCCGCTCACGACATACAAGATCTCCTCTACTCCCGGGTGATTGTGGCGCGTGTGACCTTTGCCCGGCTCCAGGATCACCATGCCAGCGGCGATGCGCTCGGCATTGGTCACGCGCGGCTCGCTCAGCCACTTCAGCGTCCCCCAGGGGAACAGCATGGTTTCTACATCATCCGGCCCCACGAAGCGACGATCTTGCCCCGCCATGTGCCTACCCTTCTAGTGATAAGCGCGGTGTCGCCACCGCTTCCCGCACGCCCCTGGCGAACGCGGCTTCGGTATCGATCAAGCGGCGTTTGCGCTCCAGGCCGCCGCCGTAACCGCCCAGGCCGCCATCAGTGCGTATCGCTCGGTGGCAAGGGATGAACAGCGACACCGGATTGGCGGCGCAAGCAGCGCCCACTGCCCGTGCGGCCAGTGGCGCCCCAAGGTGTTGAGCAATCTGGCGGTAGGTACGCGTTTCACCGGCAGGAATGGCGCGCAATTTGACCCACACCCGTTCAAAAAACGCGCTGCCATGCACATCGAGCGGCACGTCCGGCAGCTCTCCCTGGCCCTCGAGGTCCGCCAGGATCGCTTCCTCTGCAGGGTCCGGCTGGCTTGACGCCACACAGTGTGCCTCTGGATAGGTTGCGCTTAGCTTGACAAGGACCTGCTCGACAGCGTCGCCCAGACTCAGGAAGCACATACCCTTTTCGGTGCGGCCGGTCACCACGGCGCCGTAGGAGAATTCCGCAACAGCACTCGTAATGTACACAGGTATTCCACATGCAGGCGCGTCACTGTTTGGAATGATAGGCTATGCCGCGCTGGCCGTCATAGGCAGGGGACCATATGCATCTGGGGCTCGTCACGTATAACCTGGCAGCCGGCTGGTCGCTCGATACGATCATCGAACGCTGCACCGCCACCGGCTTTGCGGGGGTCGAGTTGCGCACGACCCACAGCCATGGCGTGGAAGACACGCTCAACGCGCAACAGCGCCAGGAGATCAAGAACCAATTTGCCGGGTCGGCAGTCGCGCTGTACGGGCTGGGCACTGCCTTCGAATACCACAGCCTCGATGCCCAGGTGGTGCGCCAGAACATTGAGGGCACCAAGCGTTACCTCCAGCTCGCGCACGACCTGGGAGCCAGCGGCGTCAAGGTGCGACCCAACGGCCATCAGGAAGCAGCGGGCATCCCGCGCCAGCAGACGCTAGACCAAATAGCCACAGCAGCGCGGGAGTGCGGCCGTGTCGCGAACGACCTTGGCGTCGAGCTGCGCATGGAGATGCATGGCTCGGTGCGCGACGCCGCTACCATGCGGCACATCTTCGAGGCATCCGCCGACTTGTGCTGGGCGTGCTGGAACTCCAACCCGGACGACGTGAAGCATGGCTCTGTCCGGCACGATTTCAACTTGGTAAAGCACTGGGTCCGCGAGGTACACATCACGCGCATCTGGGACCCTGCCTACCCCTACGCTGAGCTATTCCGGCTGCTGCACGGTGCCGGCTACACTGGCTATTGCCTCGCCGAGATCCCTGCCAGCGCCGACCCAGTTGAACTCATGCACTACTATCATGCGCTGTTTGTGGCGTTGGGCGGCTAACTGGCGCACGTAACCCCTACACCCACCAGAAAGAGGTTTGGTTGTGAAGATCACTGGCATCCGGACGTCCATGATGCGCGTCGACCGGCAGAACTGGCTGTTTGTGCATATTGACACCGACGCCGGCATCACGGGTATCGGCGAAGCCTCATTAGAGGGGAAGGAAAAGACCGTTGAGGCGGCCATATACGACCTTGCCCGCTACCTCAACGGACAAGACCCTGCCCGCATCCAGCATCACTGGCAGGCGATGTACCGGCACGGCTTCTGGCGCGGCGGCGTGATCTTGAATAGCGCGCTATCCGGACTGGAGCAAGCGCTGTGGGACATCAAGGGCAAGGCCCTGGGTGTGCCGGTGTATGAACTGCTGGGTGGCAAGACGCGCGACTATATCAAGGTGTACACCCACTGCGGCGGGCCCACCCCAGAGATCGCCGCCGAGCGGGCGGTGGCCCTCGTGAAAGCCGGTTACAAGGCGCTGAAATTTGGCACTGGCCGAGCCGGCAGCGACGGTCGGGCGGCAGCGCGGCGGGTGGGCGCCATGATGGCAGCGGTGCGTGCGGCTGTAGGCCCCGACATCGAACTGATGCTGGATAACCATGGGCAGTCGGCGCCCGGTGACGCCATCGAGATCATGCACGCGCTGGAGCCCTCCGGGTTGCTGTTCTACGAGGAGCCGACCCCGCCGGACAACGTGATGGCGCTGCAAAAGGTGAGCGAGGCGCGGGCCAACGTACGGCTGGCCACAGGCGAGCGCCTATTCACCAAGTGGGGGTATCGTGAACTCTTGGAGCGCCAGCTGGTCGATATTATCCAGCCGGACATCTGCCACGACGGCGGCATCTTGGAGACGCGCAACATCGCCGCGATGGCCGAGGCCTATTACGTCAAGGTAGCGCCGCACAACCCCAATGGCCCGGTGGCCACAGCAGCATCGGTGCAACTGGCGGCGAGTATCCCCAACGTCCTCATCCTGGAGCTCGCGCAAAGCGAACCGTTCCGCACCAACGTCCAGAAGCAGGGTCTCAAGGTGGAGGATGGCGTCATCAAGGTGCCCACTGCCCCTGGCTTGGGTATCGAGCTGGATGACGCGGTCATTGCGGCGCATCCCTACGAGGCACGCGACTACCCCGGCGCCTACGCGCCTGATGGATCGGTAATGGATATTTAGGGCAGGGTTCTGACGATCCCCTGTAGTCCCCCCTGGCGGGGGGGGACGAGCTGCTAGAAGTATGGGTGGCGACCCTGCGTCGTGGTTGCTCCCCTCCCCGGGGCCCGGGGAGGGGTTGGGGGGAGGGGTTGCGAACCCTCTTTTTATCCCACCAACGCTCGCGCGCGATCAACGTCGCGCTGAATTTGAGTAACCAGCGCTTCCACGCTGTCGAAGCGTTGCTCGTCGCGCAAGCGCTCGACGAATGCCAGCGTGAGGCGCTGGCCGTACAGATCGCCGGAGAAATCCAAGACAAACGCTTCCACAAGTTCGTGTGTGCCGTCAAACTGTGGCCGGATGCCGATGCTCACCGCCGAGGTGTGGTGCAACCCGGCGCCGCTGATGCGCGCGGCGTAGATGCCGCGGCCAGGCAACAACTTGCCAGGATCGACCGCAAAATTAGCCGTGGGGAAGCCTAGCGTGCGACCACGCTGATCGCCCTGCACGATGGTGCCAGTAAGTTGGTAAGGAGCGTCGAGCAATTGACCACAGTGCGCTACATCCCCCCGCCGGAGGACGTCACGGATGAGCGCGCTACTCACCGGCTGGCTGCCGCGTGACTGGCGCGACAACTCTTTCACCACAAAGTGGGTCTGCTCGCCCAGCGCACGTAATACCTGGACGTCGCCAGTGCGCCGGTGCCCAAAGCGGAAGTCTTCGCCCACCCACATCTCGGCGAGCGCGACCTGCCCTTGTAGATACTGTACGAATTGTTCGGGCGACAGGTGGGCGAAGTCGGTCGAGAAGGGCAGCACCAGGCAGGCATCGAAGCCGAGAGCGTTGAGGGCAGCGAGCCGCTCGTCGAGCGTCATAAGGTAGCCTTGCCAGCGCTCGGGCTGGAGCACCGAGCGCGGGTGCGGCCAGAAGGTGATAGCCAGGCTCTTGAGACCCTGCGCCCGCGCCGAGGCGAGGACCTGGCCCAAGAGCGCACGATGCCCCCAGTGGACGCCGTCGAAGTTACCGATGGTCGCCACATAGCGGCCAGCGTCAACAGACGTGGCGCCAGCGGTGATCACCTGCACGGTACGGTACTCTGGCTTCCGCCGCGGCCTACCTTTGGGCCTGCGCCCCCACGGCCTCGCGAGTTGACGCGTTGGGAAGCTCGACGCGCAATGCGTCGAACACCTGATCAAGTTCGGCTTTCGAACACCAGCCGACGTGGCCCACGCGAATGATCTTGCCAGCCAGGCTCTGCTGGCCACCCGAGATAATAATGTCGTGCTTGTCCCGCAACGCCGCGACGAGCTTCTTGCCATCGGTGTGCTCTGGCAGCCACGCCGCCGATACCACCGGCGAGAAATGCACGCTGTCGGCTAGTGGCCTGAAGCCCAGTTTGCCCAGTTGCTCGCGGGTGTAGATGGCGAGGTCGCGATGCCGCTGAAACACGGCATCCTGGCCTTCGGCTTCCATCAGCTTCATGCCGGCTTCGAGAGCAAAGCACACGGACATGGGTGGCGTGGTGTAGGTCTGGCCCTGGCTCTGGTATTGCTTGGCGCGGGCAAAGTCCCAGTAGTGGCGTGGCAGTTTGGCTTCCTTGCTGGCGGCGAACGCCTTAGGGCTGATGGCAACGGCGGCCGCACCCGGAGGCGACATAAAACCCTTTTGCGACGCCGTGACGGCCAGATCGACGCCCCAGGCATCCATCTCGAAATCGATCGAACCGATCGAGCTCACACCGTCGACCAACAGCAAGGCGCGCCCATCGATAGCCTTGGCAATGGCAGCAATATCGTTGGTGACGCCGGTCGAGGTCTCGTTGTGGGTGACCAGCACACCCTTGATGTCTCGGTGCTCGTCGAGCAAGCGGCCGATGTGGTGCGGTTCGGCTGCCTTGCCAAACTCCACAGCATACTTGGTGACATTCAGGCCGAAATCTGTGGCCACGCTAGCAAAGCGCTCGCCGAACACGCCTATCGACACCGCCAGCACGTGATCGCCGGGCGAAAAGCTATTGACCACCGAGGCTTCCAGGCCGCCGGTACCCGACGACGGGAACAGAATCACATCGTGCTCGGTCTTGAACCAGCGCTTCAGGCCGGTCACGACGTTCTCCAACACCTTCGCGAAGGCGATGCCGCGGTGGTCGATCATGGGCTGGCTGTGCGCGGCCATGACCGCTGGCGGTACGGGAACGGGGCCGGGAATGCGCAGGTTGGACATGGAAGGTCTTTCCTTTACTAGCACGGGGGGCGGCCGGTACCGCTGCGCTGGCATCTCCAGCGGGCAGCATTGGTGTACTGGTGCGTTCCCCGGCCCCACTATACCACTGGCTAGAGGTGCCTCACCCCACTCCCGTCCGCGCCGGGTGCCCTCTGGGCAGGGCAGAGGGTGGGGTTAGTTACTATATTGGTAGAATGTCAGGATGTGGGCCGCACCAGGTCCAGACCTGCCGCACACAGGGTCCCGGCTCGCGGGACGGTGGGGGTACACGATGATGAACAGCTCGATGGCTCCCAACAGCCGTGGGCGGGCCGCGATATTGCTGTCGCAAGCTGAACGCGATCACGCAGTCGAGCAACTGCAAGCGCACGCCGTGGCGGGCCGGTTGGATTTTGACCAGCTTAGCGAGCGAACCAGGCTGGCCTGGGCCGCCAAGACGCGTGGCGACCTTGCCGTGGCGATGGCCGGCTTGCCAGGTTCGCCGGTTACGAGCATCGATCCTCAAGTAGCGGCGCAACCGTCCTCCGTGAACGTGGGTGGCAGCCGCTCCTGGGTAGTCTCCGTGCTGAGCAGCATCAACCGCCGTGGTGCTTGGCGGCTGAAGCAGAATACCCATGCCCTCGCCATACTTGGCAGTTGTGACATCGACTTGTCCCAGGTAACCACCGAAGTGGAAATTCCTCAGATCACGGTGTTCGCACTCATGGGCTCGATCACCATCACTGTGCCCGAGGGTGTGTCGGTAGATGTGGAAGGGCTGCCGGTGCTGGGCAGCTTTGATTGTCACGTACGCGACATGCCTATCGGCCCCGACACGCCAGTGGCGCGGGTACGCATCATGGGTGTGGCGCTGCTCGGGAGCGTGGTGGTGAAGACCAAGACCAACCCCAACCGGCTTATGGATACCAGGCGTGGCCGGCTCCTCTGAGCCGGTACCCGTGCGCGTGATCCGCAGTGCGCGGCGCTCGCGCACCGTGAGTGCGCGCATGAACCAGGGTGTGCTGGAAGTCCGCATCCCTGCCCGCATGTCGAGGGCCAGCGAAGCCCACTGGGTGGACCGCATGCGGGCCAAGGTGTTAGCTGGCCGGTCCCAGCGTGTGCCGCCCAGCGATGCATCCTTGCGCCAGGAAGCGGATGCGCTTAATGTCAAGTACTTCGGCGGCGCCCTGCGCTACGAGTCCATCCGGTACGTAGACAACCAGCAGTTTCGTTGGGGAAGTTGCACACCCAGCGATGGCACCATCCGCGTGTCCAGCCGGCTGGCCAGCGTGCCGGCGTGGGTGCGCGAGTACGTGATCGTCCACGAGCTCGCCCACTTGCTGGAGCCTAACCATAGCGCTGACTTCTGGAAGCTGGTGAGCGCCTTCCCGCTCACCGAACGTGCGCGCGGCTATCTGCTGGCCGTGGCCGGCGAAGCAGGCGGGGAGGACACGACCCTCTTGTAGCCACCTTAAGGGGGGCGGGGGGTGAGGTCCGTAGCCACAAACCCCCTGTAGTCTCCTCTTAGCGTCAACCTTTCCCGTGCCTGTTCCACGCAGTCCGCGCTCTTCGGTCGGCCAGTCCCCCCTGCCAAGGGGGGACTAC
>JANWJO010000088.1 GCA_025449435.1 Chloroflexota bacterium
CTGGTGGTGCCCATCGTGTTCTACTTCTTGCGGCTCGTAAGTTAGGCAGCTGAATACTCGCGGTCACCCCCCGTTTAGTTGGCGCGCAACTGGCGCAGCGCCTCCTCGAAGGACAGCGTACCTGCAGCAAGTTGATCCAAGATCGCCAGGCGCCGGCCCGGATCCGGTTCGGGTGGTGGAGTGAGCGCAGCCGCGATCTCATCTAGACGGCTGCGTGCAGTGTTGTAGGCGATGTTCAGGTCAGCGGCGACCTTCTGCACGTTGCCGCGATGGAGCGCCAGCAGCCGGACGAATTCCAGCTGTCCGGCAGTCAACAAGGCCAGCCAGCCAGGTGAAAATGTGCCTTCGATCACCAGAGCTCCGTCTTGCGACTCCAACCGCGTCACGAGTAGCGACTCACCGGTCAACGGATCGCGGGTGAACAACGGCCATACGGCGTGGCGCGCCGGGCGTTGGGAGTCCGTCCCCTTACCGCTCAGTGTCGCTGTCTTCCTTCTGCACTGCCTGTATCTCCCTCATAAATTCGGGATCGACGCCGTGATTCGCCATGTCAATGATCTGGTCGATTGAGAGGTCTGCCAGTCCAAGATCTTGCATGGCCTTCACATAGTCCGCGTCCACGCCATGTTCTGCCAGTTTGATGACCTGATTATACGTCAGTTCGTGCAGACCGAGCCGCCGCATAGCCGCAATGAATTCGGGGTCTACACCGTGGTTGGCAAGAGTAATGACCTGGTCAAGCGTGAGATCGGTAATTCCGAACTGGCGCAACTCACGAATGAAGCTAGCGTCCACACCATGATCGGCCAGACGGATGAGATCTTGGTGTGAAAAGCGCATGCCTGAACGCGATGTTGCTCCACTGGCATGAACTGGATGCGATATAGCCGGCTGGCTGCTTGGCCAGCTGGCCACGGGTGGATTATCCAGCGCGTCAATCAATTGGTCAGCCTGAGCAGGTGTGACCTGGCCAGTGGCGAGTAACTCCAACACTCGGCGACGCTCTTCGCCCATGGTAGCCCCTCCCGTAATCGCAGGCCCGCTGCGCATGACCTGCGCTATCTTCACCAATGATGGCAATAATAGCCATCACAATAGTAATAATAGCCAATCGCGGTCAATATTACAAGCAGCCGGACGGCGATAGGGCACGGCGTTGCTATAGCCGAGGAAAGGTCAGGGTATCGCGCATTGTTGGTTCGACAGGCGACACGGCGACCGTTGAACCCGGGTCGCCTGGCCCGCAGTAACCGAAGACGGCTCCCTGCGCGGGAAGAGTTAGCGTCAGGCTGCTTGCACTTCCCGGAGGAGTCAACTGAACCCGAGCGGCAAGTTCCAGATCACCACTGTCGCACCGATACTTGTTGATGGTGACGTACGCTGTGGCTCCTGGGCCAAGCGTGACTGCCTGAGGGGCTGCGTTCGTGACAACTTGGTCGCCACTGTGGCTAACAGCAAATGGCAACGCCACTCCGCTGGCGTTGAGGATTGCAACGGCCGGATAACCCAGGAGCACACACGCGCTGGCCGCGTGACTCACGAGGCGAAGCGAGAGTGAGTGCTGGCCGGTAGGCTCGGACACCTGATCGCCCGTGGCCAACTGGAGGTCTGCCGTCTGGCAATGCTGGGGCCCATCCGTACCTTGCGTGGTCGCACGCGTGGTTGTCCCAGACGCAGTGGAGAGCGCCGGCGATAACGACGGTGTACGTGTGGGTTCTGGGGATGACACGATTATGGGTGACGGCGCAGCAATTGGAATGGATGGAACAGGTGTTGCCGGCACTGCCGGTGGAGTGAATGATGGAGTTGTCGGGGTGGTGGTGGCTGGTCGGGGGCCGCATGCAACGCAGAGCAGCAATCCGGCCAGCCATGCCAGTGCCATCACCCGCACTGGCTCACCACCAATTGACGCCATCAACCGCCGGCGATGGCTCCGACGATCATGAACGGCTCCCGCCCTTCTGCAACGGCGCTAGGCAGGGGCAGGTCGGCAGACGTGAGTGAGATGTCCTGTTCGCAGGCAAAGAACCGTACCATCGGCCGCCGGCGCAACGTGCCATAATCCCGCACCGTGCCACGCAAGGTGGGATACTGCGCCTCCAACGCATCCAGGATGGTGCGCTGGGTCACCGGTCCCGCGACCGTCACTTCGACTTCTTTGCCCGATTTGGCGAGCGTCCGCAAGTGCTGCGGCAATACGACGCGGATCATGCCAACGTCTGCACTTCTAGGGACAGCACGGCGGGGAAGTCACGCACTATAGGCGCCCAACTGTCGCCGCTATCGGCCGAAGCATACACCTGGCCACCGGTGGTGCCAAAGTAGATACCGCAGGAATCGAGTGAATCCACCGCCATGGCGTCGCGCAAAATGTTGACATAACAGTTGCTTTGGGGCAGGCCCTTGCTGAGCGGCTCCCACTCGTTGCCGCCGCAGCGGCTGCGATACACGCGCAACTTGCCGTCGGGCACGACATGTTCGCTGTCGCTCTTGATTGGGACGACGTAGATAGTGTTGGGCTCGTGGGCATGTACATCGATTGGGAAGCCGAAATCGGTGGGTAAGTTCCCGCTGATCTCGTGCCAGTTTTCACCGCCGTCGTCGGTGCGCATGACATCCCAATGCTTCTGCATGAACACGGTGTTAGGCCGCGACGGGTGCAAGGCGATGCGATGCACACAGTGTCCGGTTTCGGCGTCCGGATTGGGCATAAAGTTGGAGATAAGGCCGCGATTGATGGGCCGCCAGGACTCGCCGCCGTCGTCGGTGCGGAAGGCGCCGGCCGCCGAAATGGCGATGTACATGCGTTTGTGGTTGGTGGGGTCGAGCAAGATGGTGTGCAACCCTAACCCGCCGCCGCCCGGATGCCAGGTATCGCCTGAGTTGTGCGTGCGCAGGCCGGCGAGCTCGTGCCACGACTTGCCGCCGTCGGTCGTGCGGAACATGGCGGCGTCCTCGACGCCGGCATACACCGTATCAGGGTCTGTGAGCGACGGCTCCAGGTGCCACACGCGCTTGAATTCCCAGGGGTGCGGCGTGTCGTCGTACCACAGGTGCGTGCCGGCCGTGCCATCGTAGACAAACTTGTTATCGGCCGCTTCCCAGGTCTTGCCGCCGTCGTCGGAGCGCTGAATTTGCTGGCCAAACCACCCGGTGCTCTGCGACACGTACAGCCGGTTCGGATCGGCCGGCGAGCCCTTCAGGTGATAGATCTCCCAACCGGAGAAGAACGGGCCGGCAATGTCCCATTTGTCGCGCTTACCGTCCGATGTGAGGACGAAGGCGCCTTTGCGCGTGCCCACCAAAACCCGAACTGAACTCATACCAAACTCCCTTACGCCATCTCCGCTGCTACCAGATGAACGCTGCCACACTTTCGCGTTCACCGTCCCGGGTGCCAGCACTATTTTAGATCAAAAGTTCAAATCTGCAAAACGAGCGTGACGTTTGTAGCCCTCCAACTGCTGCTTATTGGTCAGCTTGCGAGCCAGGACCGCCACGTCGCTCGGCGTCGTGCAGTGCTGGACCTTGGAGCCGTAGCACGCCAGCACTCGTTGCGTATTGATCCAGTTGATTGGGAACGCTTCGCCTTGAAGGTCCGTCTGGGGCGACGGCAGCGCGGTATAATGGGAGCGTTCCGATCGAACAAACCGCCACAGATTCCACCAGCCTGGATGCGGGTTGTGGTGCGTGAGCTCGGCAAGCGCGTGGCGCTTCACCATCCGCCACAGCGCTATGCGCCACGGCAGGTCCAGCCAGATGATGAAGTCCGCTTGCTCCAGGAGATGGCGCGTCCAATCCAGGTACCAACAGTCCACCACCCAGCCTGGCAGGGCTGCGATACGCATGACGTCGCTCTTCCGATCATCATCGCTGCGCCGCTGATGCGTAGCCGGGTCAAAGGCAATGGCATCAAAGGAAAAGGCCGGGCGTTGCAGCCGGCTGGCGATGTGGCGAACGAGCGTGGACTTGCCCGAGCCGGCAAAGCCAGTCACGTAGATCCGTCGCGGTTGTTGCGTCGCTAGCCCGTGCATGCGGCCACTCGCCGTAGAAGAAAGGCCCGATCGCGGCTGTTGTGCGCCAGTGACGCGGCGCGCTCAAACTCTGACCTGGCCTCAGATAATCTCCCCAGCTTGAACAGAAAATCGCCGCGCACGCTGGGCAGCAGGTGATAGGTCCGCAAGGTCGGCTCGTCTAGGAGTGCGTCGACCAAAGGTAGGCCTGTCGCCGGACCAAACGCCATCGAGTAGGCCACGGCACGATTTAACGCCACCACTGGTGAGTTTGCCAGGTTGGCCAGGGCGTCGTATAAGGCAGCGATGCGCAACCAGTCGGTCTCTGCCGCCGTGTGCGCCCGAGCGTGGCAGGCAGCGATCGCGGCTTGCAGTCCATACGGTCCAAGCGAACCATCGGGGGCGATGGCACGATCGAGCGCTGCCAGTCCCCGCCGGATCAGCAGACGGTCCCAACGCGATCGGTCTTGATCGAGCAGTAAGATGGGCTCACCAGCTAGGTCGGTTCGTGCCGCAAATCGCGATGCCTGGATCTCCATTAGGGCAGCCAGCCCGTGTACCTCTGGCTCGTTAGGCACCAAGCCTTGCAGGATGCGGCCCAGCCGCAGCGCATCCTCACACAATCCTGGCCGGACCCAATCATCGCCCGACGTCGCCGCGTAGCCTTCATTGAAGATGAGGTACACCACCTCCAGCACAGCGGCCAGCCGGGGACCGAACTCCTCACGCGATGGCATCTCAAACGGTAGGTGGGCCGCGCTGAGCGTGCGCTTGGCACGCACGATACGTTGCGCCATCGTTGCAACCGGCACCAAGTAAGCCCGTGCGATCTCTTCGGTCGTCAAGCCGCCGAGCATACGCAGTGTGAGTGCAACGCGTGCTTCGGTAGCGAGCAGCGGGTGGCACGCGATAAACATAAGGCGAAGAAGGTCGTCCTCCAAGTCGCCGTCGAACGCAGCTTCTAAGTCGGGGGGTGGCGTCAAGCGCACCTCTTTCAGGGCACGGCCGAGTTCCTGCTGTTTTTGTTCCCAGCGCTGGCGGCGGCGGAACATGTCGATGGCGCGGTGCTTGGCGGTGGCCATCAACCAGGCGCCAGGGTTACGGGGCACGCCGGACTTGGGCCACTGCTCCAGCGCAGCCACCAGGGCGTCTTGAGCCAGGTCCTCGGCCAGACTCACGTCACGCACCATGCGGGTGAGCGCCGCTATGAGCTGGCCTGACTCAATACGCCAGACGGCTTCGATGGTCCGCTGCGTGATCTGCGCGCTCACCCTCACCAACTCGCTCACCGCGTACCCAGCGGGCGGCAGGAATCTTCTCCCGCCGCCTCGCCGCTCGCTGTACTAACCAGCCAGCGAGGTCTGCCTCATGGCCGATTGGATCTCAGGAGGGAACTCGTCAAGGTCCTGGATTCGCCGCAGCTCGATGACTCCACCGTACACGCCGGGGCAGCGCGTGGCCCATTCCACCGCTTCCTCCTTGGACTTTACCTGGATGATCCAGTAGCCCCCCAACGCCTCTTTGGCCTCAGCGAATGGACCATCCGTCACGGTGACCTTACCGCCAACCGCCGTTACGCGGGTGCCAGCCGAGGGTGGCGTAAGTCCATTGAGGTCCAGCAGGACGCCCGCCTTCTGGAGCTCCGCGTTGTACGCCATCATGACCTTGACAGCTTCCACCGGCGGCAGCGCATCAGGCTGGACTTGATCATAGCCGTGCGGCATCATCAACAGCATGTACTTCATCTCCCAGAGTTCCTTTCGCTCCGGCCGGCACTCGGGTAATCAGCCACCCGCTACGTTTCCGGCCTCACCATACCGTCGAACGGGGAATGTCGAATTCGACAGTGGGTCGTGCTCGCGCCGGGTGCTCGCCCAAAGGGCACCCGGGGCATGCACCCGGTCTCCCCTTGGCGGGGGGGCGAGCGGCTGGCAGTGCGCGGCCTGCGTGAAACCGGCACGAAGGCCGCGTCCGTCCGGCGCAACGTCCCCCCCGCCGGGGGGGACGGCAGGGGGGTCAACCTTCGTACCCCGCTCGATTGACTTGTAGGGAAAAGGAAGAGCGATCTCGGAAGGGGGTGGGTCGCCTACCGCTTGGCGCGATACCAATAGGTGTAGGCGTTGCGGAAGCCAAACCTGGCGTACAGGCGCTGCGCAGGGGTGTTCTCCTCGACCACTGCCAGGAAAGAATGGCTTGCGCCAGCCTGGCGGCCCCAGTGCAGCAAGCCTTGCACCAACGCTGCGCCCAAACCACCATGGCGGCGGGAGCTATCCACCACAACATCCCACAGGCTCGCGTAGCCGCACTCCACCACCACCAGTCCAACGGCCACGATGGCGCCATCGATCACCAGCGAGCCGAAGCGGTGCTCGGGGATGATCCGCTGTAACAGCGCACGCAACAGCGGTACGAACGGCCGGTC
>JANWJO010000089.1 GCA_025449435.1 Chloroflexota bacterium
ACGTTGGTGATCTTCCGGACATCGAGCAGTTGGGTGTACTACGGCAGCGGCGAAGCGCGCTAGCCAGTCGAGCGTCACAGGGGGAATTGTTGGATGGCAGTAGCAGCGGCCTCACTCGCACCGGCACAGTATCACCGCCGGCCCGTTTCACGCCTGGTGAAGCGCGTGATCACCCACGTGGTGCTGATTGCCTTCAGTGTCGTGTTCATCATCCCGTTCCTGTGGCTGCTCTCCACGTCGTTTAAGGTTGACACGCAGATCTTCCGCTATCCACCGGTGTGGCTGCCGCAGCCATTTACGAGCAGTCAATATTATCTCGCCGTTACCACCATTCCTTTCTTCGTCTACTTGCGCACCACGGTGCTCTACTGCGTGGGCAGCGTGGCGGGCGTACTGTTTTCGTGTCCACTAGTAGCTTACGGGCTCGCACGCATCCGCTGGCCCGGCCGCAATGTGCTGTTCCTTCTGACGATTGGGCTGCTCTTGCTGCCGTATCAGGTGACGTTAGTCCCGCTGTTCATCATCTTCCGGACGCTGGGTTGGGTGGGCACGTTCCTGCCGCTGATTGTGCCGCACTTCTTCGGCAACGCCTTCTTTATCTTCCTGATGCGCCAGTTCATGATGACGATCCCCATGGAGCTCTCCGACGCGGCCAAAATCGATGGTGCTGGCGAATTTCGCATCTACTGGTCGGTGATCATGCCGCTGTTGCGGCCGGCGCTGGCGACCGTCGGCTTGTTCCAATTTCAAGGCGCCTGGAACGACTTCTTGGGTCCGCTGATCTACTTGACCGACCAGGCGTCGTACACCATTTCGCTCGGGTTGCAGCAATACAACACGGAGCACGGCACGGAGTGGGGCCAGTTGATGGCGGCGTCGGTGCTGCTGACCTTGCCGATCATCGTGCTGTTCTTCTTCGCCCAGCGCACGTTTATCCAGGGGATCACGCTCACGGGGATTAAAGGGTAAAGCAGTCGCACCCCATCCCCAGCGCCCAAAGGGCACCCGGGCATGGGATTCTGCCTTACGCTCGCCCGGCACGAGCGATGCTCGCGGCGGTGGAGGGTTGCGGGCCGCACAGGATGAGGCGCAGACCCGCGCTGGAGGTGGCACGCCAGGCGCCCAGCCCAGCAGGCAGCACGAAACCGTCTCCCTGGTGTACGCCCAAGCTGTCGCCGCCGTGCGTCCCACACAACTGGCCGGCGCCGGAGGTCACGATGCCCAACGCTAGCGCGCCATAGGCGGCGTGGTCCAACTCATCTTCGGGACCGGCGGCAGCAAGCTCCACCCAGAACTTGTCCCCGCTCACGTCGCCGATGGGCCGGGTGAGCGAGGTGACGCGGGCAGCACCGCGCTGCGGACTCCGCCCGGAGCCGTGTATTCGCCGGTTGCGCGCCAGCGCCAGCGCATCTAGCGGGGTAGTGCGTACAGCGGTGAGTGCCTGTTCGAGTGACAGGCCAAGAAAGCGCTGCGCGTCACTAAGCGGCTGCCCGGCGAACTGCGTGTCCAAGCTGATCGTGAAATCGGTGGGTTCCTGCACCTCGGCGATCATGCAGCCGGGTCCGATGGCGTGCAGCGTGCCGGCTGGCAAGTAGATCACGTCGCCAGGGGTCACCGGCAAGCGGTACATGGCATTGATGATCGTGGCGAGGTCGCCAGCGCGTACCAGGCTGGCTAGTTGGTCGGGTGGGATGGCACGCTCCAAGCCATACAGCACGTAGGGTGCTTCGCCGTTGATTGTGCGGGTTTCCAGCACCACCCAGGCTTCTTCTTTGCCAAAGGAGGACTGGAAGACCTGCTGCGCAAAGGTCTGGTCGGGGTGCACTTGGAGGGTGAGCCGGATGGCCGAATCGAGCACCTTGAGCAGCACGGCGGTGGTCGTGCCGTATTGGATGGCGTGGGACGTGCCGAGCATCAACGCGGGCAGGACAGCGAGCAAGTCGGGCATGCGAATGCTGCCGTCGACTTCACCCGGGAGGTTCCAACCGGCCGGCAGATGTACGATGCCACGGCCCTCATCGCTGGCGGCGCCGGACAAGCGGGAAGCGTTGACAGCGCCATACCAGGCTTCGGGGAACAACGAGTCGGCGGGGTCAGCGTAGCCGAGCCAGCGTTCGAGCAGGGCGCCGCCGCTATTCAGCCGGCGCACGCGCTGAGGTGCCAGCAGCAACGGGCAGGGCTCGGGATAGAGCGTGTCCATTGGTTTCTCCTTTAGCGGATGCAGCAGGGGGACCTCACCCCCCGCCCCTCCCCTAAAGTGGGAGGGGAGCTAGCGCAACTGAGGTTCGCCAGCCTCCGGCCAGCCGCCAGTCCCCCCCGCCAGGGGGGGACTACAGGGGGGTTGTGCCACGGACCTCACCCCCAGCGCCCAAAGGGCACCCGTCCCCTAAAGTGGGAGGGGAGCTAGCGCAACGGAGGTTTGCCACCCTACGTCCAGCCGCCCGTCCCCCTGCCAAGGGGGGACGGGTGTATGCCCAAAGGGCACCCGGGCATGGGGGGTGTGGTCAGTGACCTCATCCCTATCCCCTCATTTGTGTTTGTGCCCAGGAGTTGGCGAGCTGGATTGGGCTGCAACAGTCTGGGCCACCTGGCACCATTCGCTGCCCAGCTCGTGAAAACCGGTGTCATATACCACCACAGCGTCGCCGTCTATCGTGCCGTTGCACACAACCGTGCCCTTGCCAGTGACGATGGTGCTGGAGATCTGAAACGGCTGCAAATTGCTGAACCCCATTCTGGCGGCAGTGGTGTAGAACAGGTGGCACATGCCCACGGCGCCCTGGCCGGCCACCGTGACCGTGGCGTTGCGCCCGGGTGCCCACAGCATGCAGCGCGTGCCATCGGGTGCCGGCGTAGCGGTGGGTTGCGGCGTGGCCGTGGATGTAGACGTTGGCACTGGTGAGGGTGAAGGCGTTGGTGTGGTTGTGGGGACAGGCGTAGGCGTGGCCGTGACCGTGGGGCTAGCCGTTGGCGTTGCGGTAGCCGTACGTGTGGCCGTGGGCGCGGCGGTGGTGGTGGCGGTAGGCAGCACAGCGATGACCAGCGTGGCCTGGGGAAGTGGCGTGGGTGATGTTGTGACCGTTGCCGTAGGGGTGGCGGCGGCGATGAACGTGGCAGGTGGGCCTGCGAGTGCGCCGCGTGGCGTCGCTAGAGCCGACACCACGTCGCTCGCCTTGGCCACAGTGACGAAGATGAGCAGCGCCAGCAGGGTAGCGCCGATAAACCCATGTAGTGGCACTTCTTGCCAGCCTCGACGGAGCGTGGCTGCCACCACAGGAAGGTCGCGGGTGGTGGGGAGGGGCGCTGTTGGCTGCACCGCCGCTACGCTGGCGCCGCAAGCGCGGCAAAAGCGGTCGCCGGCATCGAGTGTGGCCCCGCAGCGCGGGCAGGTCATCGTGGCACGCCTCCCAAACACTGACGTTTATGGTACCGAGATGGTGCTGCTCGATGCACGTCTCCGGGGAATAACGTGCTGGCAGGTCGGGAAGTTCCAGCTTTCTGCGCGGAAGCGTGACGACGGACCCCTCCTAAAGGTTCCCTACGAGGGAATCCGAGCGGACGGAATGATGGGTGGTGAAATGGCCGGTGAGGGCAGAGCGGGAACAGAACCCCATGCCCAGAGGGCACCCGGCTTGCTGGGGAGGGGCTGGGGGTGGGGTCATATGATCTCCCGGTTGCTCGCCATAATTTCCTCCGCCACTTGCCACAACTGTGGCAGGTAGGCTTCGATAGCACGGCAGCGCGCCTGCCGGTCCAGGAACGTGGCGATGCCCAGGTCCGTCAGTAGCTCCTGATAGCCGGGGTCGAATTGCACAAGCAGTTCCGGCGCGTCGGCAGTCAGGATCGTGCGGCAGCGGGAGTACGTGGCGGCGATCCAGAATACTGCCTCGCGATGGAGGCCGCGTTCGATTAGTTCGCGGCTGCCGTCGATGGCGACGGGGCGACCAGCGTCACTGATGTCCGCCGCGAAGCGGTAGGGAGTCTTGATGGCCAGCCTGGCTGCATCAAAGACTTGGGTCGTGGCCATCAGGTGTTGCTCGACCTGCTGCCGCCCCATAGCCGCACAGCCCAGCAACGCCAGGAGCGGCTCATAGCAGGCCATCTGGCCGTAGCTTTCGAGCAGTTTACGCACCGCGGCGTAGCGCTTGCGGATGGTAGGGTTGCGCAGCCCAGCTACCAGCAGCACGTGGGTCATGACGCCCGCCGCGAACACGCATGTGGTCACCTGGTCGTGGATCGGTGCAGCGGCAGCGAGCGATTGGGCATAGCTGCGCATGGTACTCATCGCGTGCTCGCAGCGCTGACGCACCCAACAGCGTTTGGCAAAGTCGCGTGCCACCGCTTCGTGCAGGGCCGTCAGCATGCCCGTCGGGTCGGCCAGGATGCCCGGCTGCACGAGCCCACCCGCCAGATGATAGTGGCCGAGCACCGCTTCCGGCGAACGCAGCGCTTGGCGCGCTATCAATGACGCTTCGAGCAGTACGCCCTCATACACGAACTTGCCGCGCTTCGGCACGCGCTCCGCATCCTCTACCACCAGGTAGACGTCTAGATCGGATGTCGAGGGGAACGGAGCGTCGCTGGCCAGGTCGCTGGCCGACCCGCCCATGTAGGCACCGGCAAAGCCAGGCGTGGATCGTCCGACGTCAGCGACCCATTGCCGGGCCACTGCCACGGCTTGCTTCACGAGCATCAGCGAGTGCTACCAATCTTGCTGTGGCCACCTGCTGCACGACCAAGTGGCCGCCACTCGTAAGAGCCGTATGGTAGCGCATGCTCCGGGGCCCAAGGCTGTGCTCGTGGTGCCAGCGCCGGGTGCCCTCCTCGAGTTCCAGGAGCACGGCGACACGTCACCGGTCCGGCGGCAACTGGTCGCGGCAGTAGCGCGTAACCCGCATGTACCAGCGTACTTGTTGGAGCGGCGCAACCTACCAGCCGAGATGCCCCTGGCCTACGGCAATTTGCGACGCGGCGGAGGCGGTAGTCTGCGCGAAAGAACAAGGCAACGCCTGGCGGCAGACGCCGCGCGCGCTGACATGGCTTGCGGCTCATACGCCCCTTCCGGCGCTCCCCCAACAACGGCCGGTGTCTCGCCGCCGGCGCTAACCCGCTTTGAGAAACCGCTGCCGCGACCGCTCGCGCGCCTTGCGTGCTTCCTCATCACGGTCGCGCAGCGGTGCGCTGGTGGTGAGCGACCGGATCAGGCGGGTGGCAACCACCGTCACCTCCTCGACAGCACTGGCAAACGCCGCTTCATTGGCCTGCGATGGCTTCGTCACGCCGCTGAGCTTACGCACGAACTGGAGGGCCGCTGCCCGTATCTCGTCCTCGCTAGCCGGTGGTTGGAAGTTGGCGAGCGTCTTGATGTTGCGGCACATCGGCGTCCCTTTCATGGCGCAGCGTCGTAGCGACAAGGTTACCCTGCAGCAGGAGCGGACCCCTCCTTAAGGTTCCCCAAGAGGGGAACCGAGCGGGCGGAAGGGTGGGTGGCGAACCGGCGAATAGGGGGGACGGTCCCACCCCTAATCGCCGGGTGCCCTCTGGGCATGGGGGCATGGTTACGGACCTCACCCCCCGCCCCTCCCCGTCCGGAGAGGGGAGCAGCCACGACGGAAGTTCGCCACACATACCGCCGGCGCACCGCCCCACCACCGGGTGGGACGACAGGGGGGCCATAGCCCCAGCCGCTCGGTTCCCCTCTCGGGGAACCTTAAGGAGGGGTCCGTACCCTTGCCCCCGCCAGTGAGCCTTAAGGGGGCCTCCATGTTAACCTTGCACCATGCCGCTGCACAGCACTATTCCCCCGGACACCAATTCCCTTGCCGTCGTCCGGCTGGAGCACGTCACCGACGACGCCATAGCACTGCTAGCGGAGTACTACGAAGCCATCCACGTCGTGCTGCGCGACACGCCGGAGGCGTTGCATGCCATGGTGGCGGATTCCTGGTCCGGCCTGTGGGTTGCCTATCTCCACGGGCAGCCTGCCGGCTGCGTGGCATTGCGGCGGCTCACATCAATCCCTCTGGCTGCAGAGTGCAAACGCTTGTACGTGCGGCCGGTGGCCCGTGGACACGGCATCGCCACCGCCCTCCTGGATACCCAAGAGGTGTATGCGCGCAGCCAGGGCCTGCGCTGGGTCTACCTGGATAGTTATGACGACCTCACCGTTGCCATCGCCCTGTACCGCAAGCGCGGCTATCTCCCCTGCGAGCGCTACAGCGACAACCCCCAAGCCACCGTCTTCTTCCGCAAGGACATCGGCGACGGTACCCCTATCGTGGACCCGCCGCTGCCAGCGCGTCGCTGAACTCAGCTTCGAGAAATGCCTTCACGCCATCCTGGCCAGTGAGCGACAGCCATAGCGACCCGCTGTCTGGCGATACCTCCAGCCCAAAGCGGAAGAAGGGGCAGCAGCGGCGCTCCAGCGACACGAACTCGGCTGCGTCTAATAGGGAGCTGGCTGGGTAGCGAAATGCGTAGCCATCTGGCCGTTCCTGCACTTCTTGGGTCACGCCGCGAAGCTGCACGGCGAGCGCTTGCCGGCGCTGCTGCTCGGCAGTGTTCAACGCGCCCATACTGCAGGCCAGTGGCAAGTCCATGGTCTTCCTCGCAAACTCCACGGCTGGTCTCGTTCTATGGTTGAGGTCATCCGCCGCGACTACCGTCAGCAGATAGCGGGGCACCTCCTCGCGTGCTCATCGTAGTTGTTCCCCTCTCCCGCTAGGGGGACGGGGGCCCTTTGGGCGCGGGGGAGGGGTGGCCCATCCGTACGGTGACCGTGTGGTTGCCGCCGTCATCCTGCAGCGCAATGTCTGGTTTTGGCAGGCGCTGGCCATCGACCTCGACCCACGCCACGCCGCGCTCAACGTGGTCGGGATTGTCGACGCGCACGTCGTAACGCGCGCTGCAGTACCGGTACCGGAGGGTGAAGCCAGCCCAATCCGCCGGTACCACCGGATCGAACCGCAGCTGTGTGCCGATGCGCTTGAAGCCCAGCACCTCCTCGAGCCAGACGCGGTACATCCAGCCGGCCGAACCGGTGTACCAGCTCCAGCCCCCTTGCCCGACACGCCCCTCCAGCGAGTAGACATCGGCCGCCACCACATAGGGCTCGATCTTGTAGCGCTCCACAGCCTCTACCGAGCGCGTGTGCTCGACGGGGTTGAGCAGCTTAAGAATTGCCACCGCACGGGCACCCTGGCCCTGCCGGGCCAGCGCCATAGCCAGCCACAGCGCAGCGTGCGTATACTGGCCACCGTTTTCGCGCACGCCTGGTGGATACCCCTTGATATAGCCGGGGTCGACCGGCGACTTGTCGAAGGGCGGCGTAAAGATGAGCACCAGTTGTTCGGCCGTTTGGACGAGCCGCTCTTCCGCCGCTTGCAGCGCCTGTTTGATGCGCGCTGGGTCTGCGCCGCCGGTGATCGCTGCCCAGGATTGCGGCAACGAATCGATCATCGCCTCTGCATTCTCGCGCGATCCCAGCGGCGTTCCGTCGTCGAAATAGGCGCGGCGGTACCACTCACCGTCCCAGGCGTGCTCCTCCACGGCCGCGATCAACACCTTGTATTGTTCCCGGCGCTCCTGCGCCTCCTCTGCCTGCCCGCGCCGTTCCAGGAGGCCGGCGTAGCCACACAGCACGTCGGCCAGAAACCAGGCTAGCCACACGCTCTCGCCCCGGCCAGCAGCGCCAACTCGGTTGAATCCGTCGTTCCAGTCGCCGGTGCCGATCAGCGGCAGCCCGTGCGGACCGGCGGTGAGCCCCTTGTTGATCGCCCGCCGGCAATGCTCCAGGAGTGTACCGGCCTCCAGCGATACCACTGGCGCGAAGTACGCTTCAGGCTCACCCTCGGCAAGCTCGCGCCCTTCGAGGAACGGCACTGTTTGGTCTAGGATTGCCTCATCGCCGGTCACCTGGACATAATGCGCCGTGACGTAGGGCAGCCATAGCAGGTCGTCGGATATCCGGGTCCGCACGCCGGCCCCCGACTGCGGGTGCCACCAGTGCTGGACGTCACCCTCCACAAACTGGCGGGCGGCAGCGGTGAGGATCTGTTGCCTGGCGATCTCCGGCGCCGCGTACAGCAGGGCAAGGCAATCCTGGAGTTGGTCGCGAAAGCCGATCGCGCCGCCCGCCTGGTAGAAGGCCGAACGCGCCCAGATCCGGCACGACAGCGCCTGGTACAGCAGCCAGCGATTGAGGAGGAAGTTAACGGAGAGGTCGGGCGTCTCCACCTGAATCGTTTCGAGGAGGCGGTCCCACGCCCTTCGGGTCACCTGGAGCGCTTGCTCGACCCTCACCGGATCGCGAAAACGCTCTACTAGGCGCTGCACCTCAATAGCGTCCGCGGCCTCGCCCATCAGGAAGGTAATTTCGCATTCCTGCCCAGGGTCCAGTTCAACCACCACCTGGAGTGCGGCGCACGGGTCGAAGCCAGCGCCCACCTGGCCGGAGAGCGAAAGGCGCTGGAGCGCAGCCGGGCTGGTGTAGGATCCGTTGCGGCCGAGGAACTCGGTGCGGTCGGCAGTGTAGGTCTGGGGCGCCGGGCTCGCGCTGGCAAACGCCACCCGGCTCGCGAAGTCTGGGTGGTAGCTGTTGCGCGCCAGCAGCGTGCGGCTTTCGGCGTCCCAACTGGTGACGACGTGCATCTGGGTCTCTTCGCGACTGGTTCCCAGCACCCAATCCAGATACGAGAAGACACTCAGCCGCCGCCGGCGCGATGCACGGTTGCGCAAGCGCAGCCGCTGGACCCGCACCGGTGCGCCGCCAGCATCGTCGAGCGGCACGAAGGTCACCAGTTCCTGCTCCAGCGCGTGGCTGTTGTGCTCGAACACGGTGTACCCCTGGCCATGCCGCGCTCGATAGGCATCGAGCTCACGAATGGGCGCGGCTGCCGGCGACCAGAACACGCCGAGCTGGGCGTCGCGGATATAGATGGCATCTCCCGGCGCGTCGGTCACGGGATCGTTCGACCAGGGCGTGAGCTTGTTCGCCTGAGAGTTAGCCGACCATGCGAAGCCAGCTCCCGATTCCGACACCAGCGCGCCAAAGGTTGGGTTGGCCAGCACGTTGATCCAGGGAGCGGGTGTCTGTGTGCCAGCTCCGAGATAGATGGCATATTCCCGGCCATCGGCGGTAAAGCCACCCACCCCGTTGAAGTAGGGCAACTCCATAAATGGCAGTGGCGCTGACGGCTCTTCTTCAACTGGCCGCGCCACCGGCAGTGCTTGCGGCAACGGCGTCACCTCGGTGCCAATGGCCAGTTGCTGAATCAGCGGGCCGCGCGACGCTACCAACATCACGCGCGCCACGGCGAACAACAACGCTATATCGTCCTCCGGCAGCTTGCCGGCCGGCCGTGCGAAGATGC
>JANWJO010000090.1 GCA_025449435.1 Chloroflexota bacterium
ACGCTATGCCAGGCATGGTGGAGTATCTGCGCGCCATCCTCGTTAACCTGCACGTCGAGCGGTGCCACGTCCTTGGCTACTCGATGGGCTCCCGTCTGGCCCTGCATCTGGCGTCGGCGGTGCCTGACCTGGTTTGCTCGCTGGTCCTGGAAAGCGGTTCGCCGGGTCTCGCTAGCTCTGAGGAACGCACGGCCCGCCAGGAAGCCGATAACAAGCTGGCAGACTCTATCGAGCGCGACGGCGTCGCCGCGTTTGTCGACAAGTGGGAGCGCCTGCCGCTGTTTGCGTCGTTGCAACGCTTGCCGGCTGACGAGTTTGCAGCGCTCCACCAGCAGCGCTTGACCAACCGAGCAACCGGCCTAGCCAATAGCTTGCGTTGGATGGGCACCGGTGTGCAGGAGCCATTGTGGGACCGTCTTCCCGAACTCATGGTGCCGGTCCTCTTGCTGGCAGGCAGCGAGGACACCAAGTTCTGTGAGACTGCCAGCCAGATGGCTATCCGGCTGCCCAACGCTCGCTACCTGCAAGTAGCGCAGTCTGGCCACACCATTCATTTGGAGCAGCCAGAGGTGTTTCACACCCATGTACGCGACTTTCTGCTTAGCGTGCGGCAGATGAGCTGACGTCAGGCCGGCGCAGCGCAAACTCACATAGAGGCAAAGAAGGGTTCCATCACATGACCATCGAGTGGCGAGCAACCGGCACGTATGAGGACATTATGTACGAGACGGCTGAGGGTATCGCCAAGATCACCATCAACCGCCCACACGTCCGCAACGCATTCCGACCCAAGACCGTAGACGAACTCGCCAGCGCGTTCGCTGCTGTGCGCGATGACCCCGACATCGGCGTGGCTATCCTCACCGGCGCCGGCACGAAGGCCTTCTGCAGCGGTGGCGATCAGAAAGTGCGTGGGCACGGCGGCTACGTGGGCGACGATGGCGTGCCGCGGCTTAACGTGCTTGATTTACAGCGCCAGATCCGCCTACTGCCCAAGCCAGTTATTGCCATGGTGGCGGGGTATGCCATCGGCGGCGGTCACGTGTTGCACCTGGTGTGCGACCTCACCATTGCCGCCGACAACGCCATCTTCGGTCAAACCGGGCCGAAGGTCGGCAGCTTCGACGCTGGCTATGGCGCGACGCTGCTGGCGCGCACGGTTGGCCACAAGAAGGCACGCGAAATTTGGTACCTGTGCCGGCAGTACAATGCCCAGCAAGCCCTCGATATGGGGTTAATCAATACGGTGGTGCCGCTCGACCAGTTGGAAAACGAAACCGTGCAGTGGTGCCGCGAGATCCTGGAGAAGAGCCCCATCGCATTGCGCTTCCTCAAAGCGTCGTTCAATGCCGACACTGATGGCCTGGCGGGCATTCAGCAGCTCGCTGGCGACGCCACCATGCTGTTCTACCTTACCGACGAAGCCAAGGAAGGGCGCGACGCGTTTGTTCAGAAGCGCAAGCCCAATTTCCGCAAGTTTGGCCGCTTGCCCTAGGAGTTCGGCAGTCACAGGAGATAGCCGTGGTATCGGTAGCGCGCCCTGCTCCGCCGCTGTGGCGCGTGTGGCTGTTGACAATGCGCCTGCCCACGCTGTCTGCGGCGGTGGTGCCCGTGCTGGTGGGCAGCGCCGTGGGTCACCACGAGACCGGACGGTTCAACTGGCTGGCGTTTGTGCTGGCACTGATAGCGGCCGTTGCTATCCAAGTGGGCACCAACTTCGTGAACGATCTGGCCGATAGCCAGCGCGGCGCTGACAACGAGCAGCGCGTGGGGCCAGTGCGTGGACTCCAAAGCGGCCAGATCAGCAAGCCGCAGCTCCGACTGGTCACGCTAGCGGTGTTTGGGCTGGCCGTCCTGTGCGGTCTCGTGCTGGTGCTCACGCACGGCTGGCCGGTACTCGTCATTGGCCTAGCGTCGATGGCAGCCGGTTATGCCTACACTGCCGGACCTTACCCGCTGGCGTATCACGGCCTGGGCGACGTGTTCGTGTTCCTGTTCTTTGGTCTGGTAGCTGTCATGGGCAGCGCCTACCTGCAAACAGGTGGCGCCAGCAGCAATGCGTTGCTCGCCGCCATACCGGTGGGCTTGCTGTGTACCGCCATCCTGGTGGTCAACAACGTCCGCGACGTCGAAGCCGACTGCGCCGCCGCCAAGCACACGCTACCGGTGCTGTTAGGCAGGCAGTTCGGGCTGTTCGAATATGTGGCCACCGTTGCCACTGCGAATCTGATGCCTCCTGTCATCTGGTTGCACGGCGTAGCGTATCCGTGGTTCCTCGCGTGGTTATCTCTGCCGCTCGCCGTCTGGCTGGTGCTGACGATGCTCCGGGAATCGGCTCCTCAAACACTGAACATCTGCCTCAAGCGGACCGGACAGTTGCATCTGCTGTTCGGCGTGCTGTTCGCGGTGAGCTGGCTGTGGTGACCGTACGTCGGGTGGCCTGGCACGGGTACCGAGTGCCGTTCGTCAGGCCGTTCGCCACTGCGCACGGCACGCTTGCGCAGCGCGAAGGTTGCTTGGTCACGATCCAAGCCAGCGATGGGGCAGTCGGGTACGGCGACGCTGCCCCGATGCCCGGCTTCGGCGGTGGTGCGCACGACGCATGCGCATGCCTTGCCCAGTTGGCGCCGCTGCTCGTAGGTGTGACACTGGACCGCGCGCTGCCTACGCTGCCAGCTATGCAGGGCGAGCCTGGGTTCGCAGCAGCCCGCTTCGCGCTGGAGACCGCGCTGCTCGATCTCATAGCTCAACAGCGCGATATCTCACTCGCTGCGCTCCTAGCCATCGAGCGCTCCAACACGAACGCTCCACCGGCGGCGTCGATACCGGTCAATGCCACGATCGGGTCGAGCGATACTGCCAGTGCGGTGGCGGCAGTGCACGCCGCTGTTGACGCCGGCTTTGACACTATCAAACTGAAGGTAGCCGTGTGCGACTCGCTCGACGTGGAAATGGATCGCATTCGCAAGGTGCGGCAGGCAGCCCCAGGAGTATCATTTCGGTTGGATGCCAACGGCGGCTGGACCGTCGATCAGGCCATGTGGATTGTGCAGCGCTGCCAGGATCTGTCTCTCGACTACCTCGAACAGCCGGTTGCAGCAGCGGACCTCACTGGCATGGCTCTCGTGCGCGCCATTGAACACGTGCCCATCGCCGCCGACGAGTCCGTAACCGATGCCACCAGTGCGCGGGCGGTACTCGCTGCCGGGGCGGCAGATGTGCTCATCGTCAAACCAGGGACGGCTGGCGGCTTGCGCGAGAGTTGGGCCACCGGTCGCTTGGCGGCAGAGGCAAGCGTGCGAGTGGTGCTGACCAGCTTGTTAGAGTCCGGTATTGGCGTGGTAGCTGCCGTGCATCTGGCAGCCGCCTGGCCGGACCCACTGCTTGCCTGCGGGCTAGCGACCATTCCTCTATTGGAGAGTTCCCTGCTAGAGAACTGCACATTGCGATCGCAGGACGGTCGTATACCAGTGCCCGCTGGACCTGGCTTGGGCGTAACCGTTGACGCTGAGTCGCTGGAGCGCTATGCAGCGCCCGAACTCAGTGGTGGGAGCCCACTGGCTTGACCAACCACGGTAGCTCGACAGCATTCGCTCCCCAGATGCCCAATTGGCTGGTGCGGCGCGCCCAGATGTCCGGCAATCAGCTGGCAGCCGTGTTTGGGGATCAGCGCTGGACCTACGCGATGCTGCAAGAGCAAACCGATGCCATCGCCCAGCGCCTTGCCACAGCGGGCGTGGGCGAAGGATCGGTGGTCGCGACGTTGCTGCGCAACGGCATGCTTCCGCTGGCGACCATCCACGCGCTCATTCGCCTTGGAGCCATCTTCGCGCCACTCAACACCCGCCTAACGGTGCCAGAGTTGGAGTGGCAACTCCAGGATTGCGCCGCGACGCTGCTGGCCACCGACGATGCTAATGCCACGGCGGCGTGCACGGTGGAGGCCGCGCTGCCCCACGTCCATGCCGTCACCCTTGGTGCTGCAAGAGGTCAGGTTGGTGCACTGCTCACGTTGCCGGCAGCCGGCGTTTCATTGCGTCAACACATCGACTTGGCGGCCGTGCACAGCTTGGTGTACACCTCTGGCACCACCGGCCGGCCCAAGGGTGCGCTGTTGACCTATGGCAACCATTGGTGGAACGCCGCCGGGTCTGCGGGTGTGCTCGGAATGACCTCAAATGACCGGTTGCTTGCCACCTTGCCGCTGTATCACGTGGGTGGCATGGCCATCGTGTTTCGCGCAGTGCTGGGTGGCGCTGCCGTGGTGGTGCAGGATGGCTTCGACCCAGTTGCCGTCAACGCCGCTATCGCCAATGAAGGTGTCAGTGTGGTGTCGGTGGTGGCGGCCATGCTGCGCCGCATGCTCGATGCCCAAGGAGACGTACCCTATCCACCTAGCTTGCGTTGCGTGCTCATCGGCGGCGGTCCGGTTCCCCAGCCACTGCTCGAAGAGTGCCTGCGCCGCGGCATACCGGTGGCCCAGACCTACGGACTCACCGAGAGCGCATCGCAGGCCGCAACACTGCCGCCGGAGGATGCACTGAAGAAATTGGGCTCCGCCGGTTTGCCCATGCCGCAACTCGACCTTGCCATCGACGCCGGCGGCCGGCCAGCGGCTCCCCTGGAAGTGGGCGAGATCCTGCTGCGCGGCCCGTCGCTATCACCGGGATACTTGCATCAGCCGGTCCGGCCCGACGCCTGGTTGCGCACCGGTGACCTTGGCTGGCTCGATGCCGACGGCTACCTGTACATCGCCGACCGCCGAGACGACCTCATCATCTCTGGCGGAGAGAACGTGTACCCAGCCGAGGTGGAGGCGGCGCTCCTGGCCCACCCCGCCGTGCTGGAAGCAGGTGTTATCGGCGTCAGCCACGCACAGTGGGGCGCCGTGCCACTGGCGGTAGTTACGCTCCGGCCCGGTAAGACGGCAACCCAGGAGCAACTCCAGGACTTCTGTGCTCCGCGCCTCGCCAAATTTAAGGTACCTGTGCGCATCCTGTTTCGCGACGAACTGCCACGCAATGCAGCGGGCAAACTCCTCCGCCGCGAGCTGCGCAGGATCGTGCAGGAGGGCAACGGACAGCAGTCGCCAATCTAAAGTCTCGCCGGGTCATCCCGCTTCACGGCAGTACTGACGCTGCGAGGCGGCTACTGCTCAATCTTGAGATAGCTGTTAAACCACTCCACGATATAGTCGAACCGCTCGATGCGGTGGCGCGGCTTGCCCGACCGCGAGAGCTCGTGGGACTCATCGGGGAAGCGAATAAACTTCACCGGCTTCCGTTGCCTGCGCAGCGCAATGTACAGCTGTTCCCCTTGCTCGATGGGGCAGCGCCAATCTTGCTCGCTGTGCATCACCAGCAGTGGCGTCTGGATGTCCTTGGCATAGGTAAGCGGGGAGTGCTCCACCAGCCATTGTGCGTTGTCCCAGGGCAGGCCACCGCTGTGCGCCTCGGTAAAAAATGGGCCGATGTCACTGGTTCCGAAGAACGACGTAAACGTGTTCAGCGCCCGTTCGGAGCACGCCGCCTTGAACAGGTGGGTGTGGCCGACGATCCAACTGGTCATGAAGCCGCCGTAGCTGCCACCCAGCACGCCTAAGCGGTCGGGGTCGATGAAGTCGCACCGGCGCAGCGCTTCGTCCAGGCCAGTCATAACATCATCGTAGTCGCCGTGACCCCAGTCGCCAACCACCGCGCGACAAAAGTCTTCGCCACTGCCCTGGCTGCCACGTGGGTTGGTGTACACCACAGCGTAGCCAGCACCGGTCTGCACGTGGAACTCATCGAAGAAATCGTAGCCGTATTGTGCGGCTGGACCACCGTGCACGTTGAGCAAGGTGGGGTAGCGTTTACCGGCCTCAAAGCTGGCCGGTTTCATCACCCACACGTCCACCGAGTGTCCCGCGCGCTCCACCGTGAAGTGCTCCGGAGATGACAATGCCACCTGGGACATCCACTCGCTGTTGAGCGTGGTGAGGTGTCGCTCGCCCGACCCATCGAGCGCGCATACATACACCTCCGACGGCGACGCTGGCGACTTCGCGGTGAACGCCAGCACCGATTCACGGCTCGCTACCGACAGGCCGGTCACTTGCCGGTCGCCGTCGATAATGCGCGTGGCCGTGCCATCGAGTGTCACGTGATACACAGGCACAGCGCCGTGCTCGTCAACCGTGAGCAACAGCCCCGTGCCGTCAGGAATCCAGCAGGCACTCGTTACCGTGCGATCCAGCGAATTGGTAAGGCAGCGTGCGTCGCCGCCGGCCGCCGAGATCACGAACACTCTGGTGTTGCGTCCGGTTTCGTTCAGATAGGTCGTGCCCAGATAGGCGACGTGATCGCCAGAGGGAGAGATTACCGGCTCCGCCAGCGGACCTTGCGTGTTGGTCAGGCGCGTCAACTCGCCACCCTGAACCGGCACCTTCCACAGGTCCACCGCGTTATCGAAGTCCGCATCGGCGTGGCGGGCCGACGCGAACACCAGGTGCGCGCTGTCGCTGGTCCAGGTAGGCGTGCCATCAGCAAAGTCGCCATCGGTGACTTGCTTAGGCTCGCCGCCAGAGGCGTCAACAACAAACACATGCGGCCGGCGGTCGTAGGTGAAGCCTTCGCCGTTCCATTTGTATTTGAGCGTCGTGATCACGCGCGCAGGCTTGGACTTCTCTCGCTCCTTGGGGTCCTCTGGTTCTTCCCAGCCACCCACGCGAGCGATGAAGGCAATTGCGGAGCCATCTGGTGACCATACCGGCTCCGACACACCTTGCTTGAGCGACGTGATGGCCTGTGCCTCGCCACCACCCAGAGGCAGAACGTAGAGTTGTGGTTTCTTCTTCTCGCCACGGTCAGACACAAATGCTAGCCGCGTACCCTCGGGTGACCAGCGTGGGGAGGAGTCGTGACGGTCGCCGGTGGTGAGCTGGCGCACAGAACCTCCAGCAGTCGATGCCAGCCAGATGGTGCTGTGGTAGGCATCCAGCTCCTCGGACGCAGTCGTGACCGTGAACGCCACGTGCTTTCCGTCAGGCGATACCTGCGGATCGCTGGCGATCCTAATGCGGGTAATATCGCGGGCTTCAAACGGGCGGGTGCTCGCTGCCATAGTGACGATCTCCTACTGACTCCCCTCCCCGGAGATCGGGGAAGGGGTGGGGGTGGGGTGTGACCTCTATTGTTGCTTAGGCTGCTCTGCTCGAGCATTGGTGACAAACCGGTCGAGCTCGCGACCGGCCACGTCGCGACCACCGATGCCAAAGGCGATGGCGGCGGCCACGGCGATAGCGCCAATGATGAGGCCAAAGGCCAGGTTCACGATCTGGTCGGCGATGCCAGCCTGCTTAAGCGCCATCGCTCCCACCAGGATCAGGATGGCAACTTGGGCGACCAGGGCCAGCAGGCCGGGGTTAGGCACCGAACTCGCGCGGACGGCGTCGGCCGCCAGGCGGGACAGGTAGAGGCCGATGGCGAAGATGATGATGCCCAGCAGGATGTGGCCGCCGAGTGTGGTGACACCGGTGATCAGGTCGGCGACTTGCGAGAAACCCATCAAGTCCAGTGCCTCGATAGCGGCGAATAGGGCTATGGCGATGTGAACCAGCGTCCCGACCACTTCCGACGGCGTGCGCTCGCCGGCGGCAGGTTCGCGGCCGATGCCGAGCAGCTTCGGCACAGTGTTAAAGCCCGCGCCGGTCAGGATGCTGGAGGCCAGTGTGCCGAGCACGCGCCCGATCACCCAGGCGATGGCGAACAAGAGCACGGCGGCGAAGATATGCGGAATGGCGTTGAGGATCGTGGCCAGCATCGTGCTAATGGGCTGGGTGACCGAAGACAGTTGCAACGCATCCAGCGACGCGGTGATCACCGGGATGAGAATAAGCACATACACTATCAGGCCGATGGTCGCGGCCAGGCTGGTGCCCGCCAGCGCTGGAGCGATGCCGGTGCGCTCCGCCAGCCGATCGGTGCCAGCCGCCGTCAGCAGGTCGGTCACGATGCGGCGTACCAGATTGGCCACAAAAATGCCCACAACCAGGATGACCGCTGCCGAGAACAGGTGGGGCAAGAAGTCAAGCAAGATGTTCACCAGGCTGAGCACCGGCGCCAACACCGCGTCAAGTGCCAGGGCACTCAAGATGCTGGGCAAGAAGAACAGGAAGACCAGGTAGAACACGACCTCGCTCAGCGTCTTGCTCAGCGACGTGCCACCTTGCTGGCCGACGCGCTGATCAAGGTTAGCCATCATGAGGCCCTTATGGACAATGATCTTCAAGATAGTGGCCAGTATCCACGCTAGCACCAGGAGCAGTACAGCGGCGAGGATATTGGGTAGGAAGCCGACGATCTTTTCCAGCAACGTATTGAGTGGCTGGGACACCGCCGTGAGCCCGAGCAGTTCGAGCACGGCGATAACCACGAACACCATGATGACATAGAACACTCCGGTGCCAATGAGGGAGGCGACCTCAACCTGCTGCGCTTGGCCCTCACCCATCGTGGCCTGAACGAGGCGCTTGTCCAGTGCGGAGCGCTTGATACCTGATGTTACGAAGCTGCCCAGGATTCTGGCGATGATCCAACCCACGATGAGCAGGAGGATCGCTTCGACGAGATGTGGAATTCCAGTGATAAACTGATTAAGCATCCCATTGAAGTCCATGGACCGGCTTCCCCTTTCTTAGCGGCGCACCTCTCCCTGGATAGCACAGCAAACGATCTGATGCAGATGTGGCACTAGCGGGCCAAGAGGAACGAATGCGCTTGGTCCGCCATGCTTCTCAGCACGCAACCGTTGCTGCCGAGATTCTAGGCCGCTACGTGCGTGATTGTCAATGTGGGTTGAAAGCCGTACGAAGCGTCTGTAACCGTACCTTAAACGGCGTTAGTTGCATCTTGTCGCTATTGTTTGAGCAGCCGGGGCAGGTTCCGATTGCAACGAAGGAGAGCGGCGCGATGATGCCTGCCGTCCGGTTACCAGATGGCGATTGTGCTCACGAGTCGTAGACCAATTGGCGTCGTTACTTTTCGACGGGCACGTTCGTCCTTGCGGCCGGGTTGGCCACCGGCCGGTGACGGTCGCGTACCGATAACTGCACGATGTCGCGTTCGAAGAAGAGGTCGAGGGTCCAGTCGATGGCCACGCGCAAACGCCGCTCGAACTTCGGCAGCCGCGCCAGATAGTAGGTGCGCCACAACCAGAACGGTAGAAAACCCGACAGCCGGACTCCCATGAGCGATGCTACGCCAATGCGCCGTCCTACCGTCGCCAGCTGCACGCGTACCGGATAGTCGAAGGGCTGCGGCACCTGCCCGCGCAGCGCGGCTGCCAGGTTCAAACCCAGGCGAGTTGCCTCCCGTAGGGCGTGCTGGGCAGTGGGCGGATAGGCCGTGCCTACCGGCTTGCGCGGATCGGGGATGTGCGCGCAGTCACCGAGCGCCCACAAGCCTTCGAATCCCGGCACACGCATGGTGCGTTCCACCACGATCCGGCCAGAGCGAGCCCGATCCACTGGCAACGACGCTAGCAACGGACTCGGCGTGACACCTGCCGACCAGATGAGTGTGTGCGTCGGGATGATGCGCCCATCGGCCAGCGTCACCGAATTGGCTGACGCATGGCTCACCGGTGCATTCAGCCACACCTCTACGCCACGCTTCTGCAGTGTGCGCCGGGTAAATTCCGCGAGCCGCTCGTCCATCTCGCCCATCAGCCGTGGCGTCGCCTCGAGCAAGATGAGGCGGATCTCTCCCTCTGGAATGTGCGGGTAACTCGCCAGAGCCTGCCGGACGAAGTCGTTGATCGAGCCCATGACTTCGACGCCATTGAGCCCACCGCCAGCGAGTACGAACGTCACCAGTGGCCGTCGCCGCTCTGGCAACTCGACATCTGCGCGCTCCAGCAGGTCGATTACGTGGTTGCGCACCGCGATGGCGTCTGCCAGGCTCTTCACGGACAGGCTGTGCTGCCGGACGTCCTCCATGCCGCGATAGTTGGTTTCGCCACCCAACGCCAGCACCAGATGGCTGTACGTCAGGGTATGCACGGTGCCGCCCGCCAG
>JANWJO010000091.1 GCA_025449435.1 Chloroflexota bacterium
CCGCTGAGATGGCTACCCGCGCTTCAGCGAGGCGGGCGCTCCCTCTGGGTACCACTAGCGTCATTGTACCCGCTCGCACGTTGTATCGTCAGAACACGACTGATCACCCTCAGAAGGAGCGCCAGGCCAGCATGACGCGACCTCCCCCACTCGTTGGCACAGGACGCGGGCGCGCCCGGTGGCTCGGCACCGTCGCCGTGCTGCTCTGCGCGGCGCTCGCTTGCGCCACCGCGGTGCGCCTCACATCCAGCCACACCACCACCAGTACTCGCGAGCTGCTGCCTTCGGCCATCCAGGTGATGCCAGGATCGTTCGCGTTCTTGCGTGGGGGGCAGGTCTATTTGGGCCGCGCCAAGAGTTTGCCGCGCCAGTTGACGAGTCTTGGCACGCCCGACCCTGACCCTACCCACGCGGGGCCGATCACATGGGCGCCCGACAACCGGCACCTCGCGGTCGCTATCGGCGCGCCACTGGTCGCGCGCGATGCACTCGCCACGGCAACCGGCACACTCTACGTGGTGGATACCAACACCGGCGCCACGATTACGGTCGCGCCGCGCGGCGCGGGGCAGCCGGGCATCGCGGTGGGGCCGTCCGCCTACGCCTGGGCGGACGCGCATACGTTGCTCTACGCCGCCGCCGGACAGCTCTTCAGCTATTCGCTGGCGACACGCGCCGCGACTCCGGTCGCGGGCACCACCGGGCTGGCGGTGGACCTGGAAGTACGCGGCCACACGCTCTACTACATGAGCTACCAGCCCGATGCCCCCCTCATCGTCTTGCCGGTCGGGTTGCATCGCCATGAACTTGCCACCAACGCCGACGCCCCGGTGGCCGATCTGGGCCAGGCGCAGTTTGAGGTCACGGGCTGCAACACGGTGGGCTGCGAGGCCGCGGCGGGCGTACCCAGTCTCGCGCCCGCCTGGGATGTGAGCGCCGACGGGACCCAGCTTGCCTACGAGCGCATCACCGCCTTCGCACCCGATCTCAGCACGGCCTTGGCCACCTTCTGGTACGCCACGCAGGGGTCCGCAGTGCCCGGCGCGACACCGACCGTCACCACCGCACCACCGGGCGCGAGCGCGCCGCGGGCGGTGTTTCAGGGTGTGCCAGCCAGCCTGCCCGCGGGTGTGCCGGGCGCATGCTGCTACCTGCGCTTCGCGCCAGACGGGCGCGGGCTGGTGCTCTCCAGCGGCGCCGCCATGCCCAGCCCCTTCGGCCCGTATCTGGTCTATACCTATGCGCTCACCCACGGCTACCAGTCCGGCTCACCCTGGGCGTTCGGTCCGGCGGCGTGGTCGCCCGATGCCGCCTCGTTCACGCTGGTGATTCACTACCGCGGCGCCAGCACGACCGACCTGCTGACCTATGCCAGTCAGCAGACCACCGTTTTGCAGAGCGATGCCTACGGCTGCGTGTGGGCCAATGCACTGCCCGCGTGACAGGCGCGGTATAGGATTTCAATAGTAGCGCGCGAGGGCCACCGCGACGCCGCCCACCAGCGCATAGGCGCCGATGCCGACCAGCCAGCGCCCGCCATGCCGCGCGGACGCCTGCGCTGGGGTAGTTGCGCGCAGCCAGGCGCGGGTGCGCGGGCGCGTGAGCAGCCAGACCAGCGCCGGACCCACGAAGAGCAAGATCGCCGTGGGCACGCTGCTGCCGACGTGGCCCTGGCGCAGATCGGCGATGGTACCAGGCAGCAGGATGAAGCCCGCCGGCAGTGCCAGCGTGTTGAGCGCGACCTGTGCCAGCCAGGCGGGCCGCCGCCCACGGCGCAAGCCCTCACCCAGCGCGAAGGTCAACGCGGCGCCAACCACGCTGCCAACGGTGCCCAGGGCGCGCCCGCCTGGCCCAGCCGGGACGCCGCCGCCGCCCATCTTGCCCGCCGCAAAGAGCGCCGCGAAGGTGAGTAGCTCCGCCGACAACCCCCAGTCGAAGGCCACGCCGGTGCCGATGCCCGCCGGACCTGGTGCCGCATCGCTGTCTGCCTTGGGTGTGGACCTGGGCGACGCCAGCGTGGGCGCTCGCCTGGGCGCCACGGCAACGTGTATACGTCTGCGTACATGGCGTGAATGGTGGCGTTTCTGTTTTCGGTGCTTCCTGCCGCGCGGCCGATTAGTCAAGCTTTGGTCCCCTTCCTCGGGACGTCACCGATCCGCGCCGCCCCAAGATCACGCGGCCGCACGGTCTCATGGGTATGGCGAGTCACTATTGGGGATTGATAGTGACAGCCAGCGGCGCGAGAAGGATGGCAGGTTCTCCAACCCAAAGCACATGCAATTCGTGCAGTGCTCGCGTGATCGAAACATAGACCAGTTTCGCATCATACTCCGATTCGGTAAAGGTCACTGCATCGGCACCAGCTAGTACAACACAATCGAACTCCAAACCCTTGGCTAAATACGCCGGGGTAAGCATGACTTCAGGATTCGCTGTGCTTGCCTTTGAGAGGACTAGCGTGGGTGTTGTGCGACCGATTTCCGTTGCGGTTTTCGAAAAAGTTTGGCATATTGATGCTGTCTTGCAGATAATAGCCGCAGAGTGTGCACCGTTAGTCAACGCATCGTTGATAATGGTGATGGCTTCACGAACCAGTTCGATCCAGTTATCACACCGAGACAGATGTGGCGGTGGCCCATGACGCTCTACCGGGAGCGCGATAATCTTCTCTGGTAGTCGAGCACGCGTCAGGATTCTATTGGCAAGTACGGTAATCTCATACGTAGAACGATAACTGATTGCTAGCTTTGCCGTCGCAAAATGCGTCGACTGGAAGATTTCCCGTAACTCGCTCCACTGCTGAATGCCGCGATAGGAGTAGACACCTTGAGCAATATCACCCAGAAGTGTCATGGAACCATCGCGGGCGTGGTAGCGTAGCACTTCGACTTGCAACGGCGATGCGTCTTGCGCCTCGTCTATGACCATGTGGTCATAGATGGTCGCGCTTCGTCCGTTGAGGAGCAGTTCCAGGAAGCATAAAATTGGCAGATCTTCAAACGACCACTTCAACGAGCCAGGCTCTTCAGCGGAGCCGACGAGCAAGTTGATCTCCCCATCTGAAAGTTGCCCCTTTTGTAACATTGATGGCCCTCTGTTGACCAGTTCGAGGTGACTGCGATTTGTGATGAGGCGTTTGTAGCAGTCCACAGCCGTCATTCGCGGCCAGTGCAGGTCCAGAATGCGATCAATTTGCGGGCGCACTGTGGTCACAAAATGCTTTCTCCGCGCGGACTCATAACTCGTGCCTTGGCCACGCCCAGTAGTAGATGCATCCGGGAGCTTATGGAATGTCTCCCAGAGCATGCGGGCTATCATTTCAGCCCCTCGGTCATGGTCGGCGTTCAAAGGTTGTTTCCTGTTTGCATCGGTTTCCTGGCTGGACCCAAATGCGCTTCGGACCTCATCCGCAGTGAGGTTAACCGCCACCTCACGACCCGCAAACCGGTACATATACTGTACGTCATTTCCATCAAAGGGAAGCCGATACATGATGTGCAACTCATCTAGATCGCTGAGGAACCGGCGGCGCAACGTGACCACATGTTCCCTTAGCAAACGCCCCATCTTTAAAGAGCCTTTCAACCGGCCTCTCAGGAACGTCGCGACGTTTGCCTGCCTATCAACGGCATGATCAAGAAATCGTTCCAATGGCTCATCACTGGAATCGATCCGCACCCGAGGGTTGACCCAGCTTTGTGCCCACTCCTCGAAAGTGGTTTGCACGACGTCCTGGACGCCAAGGCCAGGAAGCACATCGGTGATACTCTGCAAGAACAAGCGGCTAGGGCCAATCACGGCTATACGATGGGCATCCAACCGATCCCGATGTGCGTAGAGCAAATACGCGATGCGATGAAGCGCAACCGATGTTTTGCCACTCCCTGCTACACCCTGGATCAGTAACACGCGATCAAGCGGCGCGCGAATGAGCGCATTCTGCTGGGCTTGGATTGTTGCTACAATGTCCGTAAGTCTCGCGTCACGGTGTTGTGCAAGCACAGTGAGCAGGAATTCATCTGAGCGCATATGTTCTGCACCATCGGGAGGTAAAGGCTGGGTGACAGGCGTATCGAGCACACTTGGTTGTGGCGGAACCTCGTCACTTATCTCCACGAGTTCTGCGTTCACAATTTTGAATCTGCGCCGCAGACGCACATCGCCGCGAATTGTTCCGCGCGGTGCCTTGTAGGAAGCGCCTGCAAACTCGCTCACATAGAACAATTCAGCGATAGGTGCACGCCAGTCATAAACGAGATCGTTGCCGCCGCCCCGCTGGGCGATACCCTCTTTACCAATGTAGATAGTTCGAACACCTGGGTTGCCGTTTCGGCAAAAATCGAACCGGCCAAAATACGGATCAGAGCGTGCTTGAAACAGCTTGCGCAATGAATCGGTTAGCAGATGTGCAATCGCCTCTGACGCGTCCGCATACGCCGTGTCCACATCCTTTCGCTGTCCGTAGGATTCCAGCTGTTGGTCAATTTCCTGAACAGTATCACCCAATCGCTGCCTTTCAGCATCATACTCCGAGTGGTCCTGGGCTTTCATGCCATACTCCTTCCAGGTGAAGTCAAGCCCGCTTACGTTTCATTCCTCAACATTGTAACCCTTCCAAGCGAGCATGACCACAGTCTGTCCAGTTATCAACCGATGTGAAATTTGAGTTGTATTCGCTTATGGAGTCCACGCCCTCGCGAACTCAAGCAGCCCCTCCAGTCCGGCGCGCAGCGTTTGCGCGTCGCCCGCCAGCGAGATACGTACATGGCCGGGGATGGTCGCCCCAAACGCCCCGCCGGGCGCCACCGCGATGCCGCGCGCGGTCAGCAGCGCCTCCGCGAACGCGATGCTGTCGAAAGCGGGCGCGGCGCGCTGGGAGACCGGGGCGACGTTGACCAGCAGGTAGAACGCGCCGTCGGGAACATGCTCAACCGGGCCGTGCGCGCGCAGCAGGTCGAGCGCCAGATCACGGTTGGCCTGGTAGGATGCGCGCATCTGGGCGACGCATTCCTGCGGGCCAGTGAGTGCCGCGTGGGCCGCGCGCAGCAGGCACAGCGGCAGGTTGTTCACCTCCGCGCCGACCACCACGCCCAGCATCTCCGCCAGCCGCGCGGGCGCCGCCGCCCAGCCCACGCGATAGCCCGTCATGGCGTACGACTTGGAGCAGGTGCCCACGGCGATCACCCGCTCGACATCCAGCGCGGCGGGGCTGACATGCGCGCCAGCGAAGATCAGCTCGTCATAGCACTCGTCGGAGAGCAGCCAGAGATTGTGGCGCCGCGCGATGGCGACCAGCGCTTCCACCGTGGCGCGCGGGAAGACCGCGCCGCCCGGATTGGAGGGGCTATTGACGAGCAGCACGCGGGTCTGTGGCGTGATCGCCGCCTCCAGCGCGTCGAGGTCGGGAAGCCAGCCGCGCGCGGGCAACAATGGATAGCGCACTGGCGAGGCGCCTGCTGCCGCCAGGATGCCGTCGTAGCCCGGCCAGCCGGGATCGGGCAGCAGCACCGCGTCGCCAGCCGCGCACAAGCACAGCAGCGCCGCCAGCAACGCGCCTGTCCCCCCCGCCGTCACGACGATCTGCTCCGGCGTGGGGGTGTGTCCATCCACCCGCGCCACCCGTTCGGCGACGGCGGCGCGCAACCAGGCGGGGCCGTTGCCGGGCAGGTAGGTCTGGCGTTCGTCGCGCAGCGAGGCCACCGCCGCGTGCATGATGTGGTCGGGGGTGGGGTGGCCCGGCTCACCGAATTCGAGATGCAGCACATCGTCGCGGCCATGCGCCAGCGCGGCCAGCCGGAACATCGGATTGGGGGCCTGGCCGGCCAGCGACGGATTGACCGGGAGTTTGCCCGCGGGCGTAACCGGAGGCATGGGCCGCGCCTCAGCCTAGCGTGTTGATGAGCGAGAAGACGCCGCCCGCCAGCACATTCACGGCGAACAAGCCAAAGGCGAACGCCGCGAGGCCGGGATCGAGCCGGTGCTGTCCGAGCATGATAGCCCCCCAGATCGCCAGGCCATGCACGGCTACCGCGTGCAGCGTCAGCCCCGCGCCCTGCAAGCCGCGACGGAGCGGGGTGAGTTTGCCCCGGCGGCGCACTGGCCGACTGAGGGCTTGACCGCCGAGGGCGATCACCAGCACCACCACACACAGCCAGATTAGGGCCAGCACAAAGTACGGCTGGAGCCGGTCCTGGCCGCGTGTCGCCAGTTGCAGCACACCCAGGCTCAGCAGGAACACGCCCCAACAGGTTTCGACCGCCGCCAGCCCAAGCGCGGCTTTGCCCAACGCTTTCAGCTCCAGCCCTTTGAGGTCGAGCCAGGGGCGCGGAGAGGCGGTCTCCTGGACTGGTGGCGCACCGACCAGCGCGCTCTGGCTCGCCGCGCCGCGCCGCTTGCGCGAGTTGGGTGCGGGCACGGCGGGCACCGCCAGCGCCAGCGCGCCGGCCGTCACCGGCTCCTCAGCCAGCGCCACCGCCGCCCCGCCGCGACTGCCGCTGGTCCGGCTCGCGCTGGCGGGCGCGGCCATCAGCGTCGGCGCCGTAGGCGCCATTGGCGCGGGGGCGGCGCTGGGCGCGGGGAACGCCTCGAAGCGCTCGACGCGTGCCGCCGGTTGCTGCTTGGTGGCAAACGGCAGCGGCGCCACCGGCTGCTGCGTGGTCATCGGTGGGTTCGCGAGATGTGGTGGTGGCACAGCGACGGGTGGCGCCAGCGGCGAGACAGGTCCCCTGGCGGCGGGCTTGGCGGGCTTTGCCGCGGGCTTCGCGGCGGGGATCATGCCTGGCGCGGCGGGAGGTACCGGCTGTGGCTTGGCGGACACCACCGGCGGTTTACCAGTCGCCGGTTGCGCGGCGGCAGGCGGGAACGCAGGCATAACGGGCGGCTGCCCCCCACCAGACGCGCCCGGCGACACCAGGCGCGGTGAGGCGGGGTTCTTGC
>JANWJO010000092.1 GCA_025449435.1 Chloroflexota bacterium
CGGCGCAACGTCCCCCCCAACGGGGGAGACGACAGGGGGGTCAACCCTCGATCGCCGACGAGCGCGCACGACTGGCACAGTCTCGTATCATCCCTACATAAGCCTTGCCGGCCTGTTGGGTTGGTGGGTGGAGGACGCATTGGTTGAAGGGGTTGGGAGAATAGCGTGACCAGCACTCGGCACTCGACAGCATATGACCAGATCACTGCTGCCCAGTTGCACCAGCGGGGCACCAGCAAATGGACACGGTACGGCAGCGATGTGCTGGGTGCTTGGGTTGCCGAGATGGATTTCACCGTGGCGCCGCCCATCAAAGCGGCGTTGCAAGCGGCGATAGACTGCGATTGTTTCGGCTATGCTCCTGGCGACGAGCACACCGGCCTGACCGCTGCTACTGCAGCCTTTCACCGCCGCAACGGTCTGAACGTTGAATCCAACCAGATCTTTGTGATGCCCGACGTGCTCAAAGCGTTAGAGTTAGGTATCGACGCCTTTTCGCCGCCAGGGTCGGCCGTGGTGGTCTTGACTCCCGCCTATCCGCCGTTTTTCTCGGTAGCGCAGTTGCTGGAGCGACCCGTCGTCGAGGTGCCGATGCACAACGATCGCGGCTACCACACGCTCGACCTGGATGGTATCGACCGTGCCTTTGCCAGCGGCGCCAAGACGCTCATCCTGTGCAACCCCCACAACCCCCTCGGCCGGCTGTTTTCACGCCAGGAGTTGAGCGCACTGGCCGCCGTTGTACACAAGCACGGTGCGCGCGTGGTCACCGACGAGGTACACGGCCCGCTCACGATGCCTGGCGAAACGTTCACTCCTTACGCCACGGCTTCAGCCGAGGCCGCTGGCCACTCGGTGACGCTCACATCGGCTTCCAAAGGCTGGAACGTGGCGGGACTCAAGTGCGCCCAGCTCACCGTCACCAATCCCGACGACATCGCCACCTGGAAGCGCGTACCCGGCTTGCGCTCACATGGAGCCAGCATCCTGGGCATCATCGCTAACCGCGTGGCCTATGAGCAAGGATGGGATTGGCTGGAGGACACCCTGGCGTACCTCGACGGCAACAGGCGGGCACTGGAGAACTTGCTGCGTGCCTATCTGCCGCAGGTCGTGTACTGGAAGCCGCAGGGCACCTATCTCTCGTGGCTGGATTGCCGGCAGCTTGGTCTAGACAATCCTGGCGAGTTTTTCCTGGAGCACGCCAAGGTGGCCGTCAATGACGGCTCACACTTTGGTGAACCCGGCAAGGGATTTGTGCGCCTCAACTTTGCCACCTCCGCTGCCATCCTCGGGCAGATTGTGAAGCAGATGGGGCAAGCCGTCGCAGCGCGGTAGAGGAGTGGTCGCACCCCACCCCCGCGCCCAGAGGGCACCCGGCCCCGGTCCCCGGAGCGGGGAGCAGACACGACGGTCCTCATCCCGGGAAGCAGGTACGATATCAGCACTGCTTCAGTGTGAAAGGACCGTGCTATGACCGCCGTACAGCCAGCACCAGTTCCGTTTGTGATCGATGCCGCAACGCACATCGGCGCCGTGTCCTTACGCGTGGCCAACCTGCGCCGGTCACTTGACTACTACACCCGAGCTATTGGGCTCACGGTGCTGGAACAACGGCCTCTAGGCGCAACGCTGGGGGTGGGCGCCACTCCCTTGCTGTACCTGCAGGAGCAACCAGGCGCACTGCCCTGGATGGTCGATAACATGACGGGCCTGTACCACTTTGCCATCCTTGTGCCAACCCGCGCCGACCTCGGCCGCTGGTTCCGCCATTACTTGCCACTCGAGTTCTCCCCGCCAGGCCAGGGTGACCACATTGTGAGCGAAGCGCTATACCTGCGCGACCCCGATGGCCACGGCATAGAGATATACGCCGACCGGCCGCGCGCTGGCTGGCAGTGGACTGATGGCTCCGTGCGCATGGGCGGCGGCCCCGTGGACGTGCGCGGTTTGCTCGCTGAAGCAGCCGCTGCTAACGCTAGTTGGGCCGGCATGCCCGAAGGAACCTACCTGGGCCATATGCACTTGCAGGTGAGTGACCTCACCGAAGCGCACGATTTTTACTGCGGTGTGCTGGGGTTTGAAGTGGTGGCCGGCGGCATCGACTTTGGCGCACTGTTTGTCTCCGCTGGGCGCTACCACCACCACATCGGCATGAACACCTGGCATAGCAAGGGCTTCACAGCTGCTCCCAGCGACACCGTCACCCTGCAAGCCTTCTCCATCACCCTACCGGGTGAGCAAGCCGTACACGCCATCGCCGGCCGGTTACAGGCAGCCGGCATTGCCTACCAGCGGCAAGGTAACGCGATCACCACGCACGACCCCTGCGGCAATGAAGTCGTGCTGCGCACTGGCGCCTCACCTATAACGGTGCTGTAGAACGAACCAAACCCCACCCCCTCGCCGGGTGTCCGCGCCGCTGGCCGCAGGAGAATTTGGGCCGTAACGCGGGGTGCGACAGTGTTGGGACCACAGGTTTGATGCGTACCGCTTCGTTCGGCCGACTGTCGCAAATGTAGCTCATGAGCTATGACATGATGCCGAGCTCCGGTAGTGCCGTGTTGATTGTCATCTGCTTCGGCATCCTGCTTGGACACCCCTCCCTAGCTTACTAGGGCGGGTGCCTTTGGGCGACCAGGGGTGGGACCTTTCTTCCATCCCTTGACAAGGTGTGCATCGCGATGTATTATCGATATATCGCGATGCACCCGTGACGTATCGCGTTAGGTACACAAGGAGAGAAATACTTGTACCCCCAACCACAACTGCGAGGCAGGCGTAACCTGCACGATGAAGAATCCTGGCGTGGACGCCACCGCCGCGGCGGCCCCGAGTTCGGTCCCCACATTGGTGGACCCGGCCATCCCGAAGTCCATCCACTGTCCAACTGGATGCGCGGCTGGCGCTCCGGGCACGGCCCGCAAGCTGGCCGGGGTGATGTGCGCGCTGCGCTGCTCGCCCTGCTCGCCGAAAAGCCGCTGCACGGCTACCAGCTTATCCAGGAAATTGAGCAGCGTAGCGGCGGTGCCTGGCGGCCGAGTCCAGGCTCGATCTACCCGGCGCTGCAACTGCTCGAGGACGAAGGCCTTATCCAGTCCCAAGAAGCGGACGGCCGCCGCGTCTACCAGCTCACCGATGCCGGCAAGGCAGCGGTAGCTAGCCACCACGACGCCCTGGCCGAGCTGTGGCAATCGCGGCGAGGTCCGCGCCCCACCGCTATGCGTGAGCTGCACGAGATGGTGCATCACCTCGTGGCCGCGGTGAGCCAGGTTGCCCGCGCCGGTTCTGATGCCGAGATTGCTCAGGCTAAAGAAGTGCTGGTGCAAGCGCGCAAGCAACTGTATCGCCTGCTGGCCGAGGGTGGCCCGACGGCCGAGCCAACCCCGCCGGCGCCCAAAGCGCCGCCGGCGCCCACCCCCGGTAGCACCACGCTGTAGCATGCGCATAGGGCGCCTGCACAGGCAGAGCACCTCCCGCCATTGCGGGGGAACGGAGACACGCCAGTGATGTGGATGGGACATGGCGGCATGGGTGGTGGTCGCAATAGCGACGAATCCGCCGTGCCAGCCAAACTGAAGCTGCAACACCTCGGCCGCATCGCTGGCTACCTCAAGCCATACATCTGGCACACATCAGGCATTTTCGTCTGCGTCGCGGTGGCAGCCATCGTCGGCCTGCTGCCACCGCTAGTTATCCGCGCCATCATCGACCAGGCACTGCCCAACCACAATGGCTCGTTGCTCAACCTGCTAGTGCTGGCGATGATCCTGGTCCCCATCGGCAGTGGGCTGGTGGGAGTGGTCCAGAACTACCTGAACACCATCGTTGGCCAGCGCATCATGCTGGACATGCGCGACGAGTTGTTTTCGCACCTGCAGCGCATGTCGTTGCGCTTCTACGTATCGACGCAGACCGGCCCGATCATGTCGCGCGTCAACAACGACGTCGGCGCCGTGCAAAACTCGGTGACCGGCACCCTGGTGGGCATCGTCACCAACATCATCACCGTGGCTTCGACCCTCGCCGTGATCTTCGTCCTCAACGCGCCGCTGGCGCTCCTGGCGGTGGTGATCCTGCCAGCCTTCGTGCTGCCCATGCGCTCCGTGGGCCGCTTCCGCCAGAAGATTTCCCGTCTCACCCAGCAGCGCCAAGCCGACCTGACGGCGCATATGGAAGAGCGCCTGTCTATCAGCGGCTTCATCCTCACACGGGTGTTTGGCCGCCAGCAGGACGAACGCGCTCGCTTTGGCTCGATCAACAGCAGCCTGATGGATCTGCAAGTGCGCCAGGCCATGGTGGGCCGCTGGTTCTTCATGCTGATGGGCGTCCTGGGCTCCGTGGGCCCCGCGCTCATCTATTGGTTTGGTGGCCACCTCGTCATCAGCAACACGCTCACTATCGGCACAGTGGTCGCCTTCGTCGCGTATCTCGGCAACCTATACGGCCCAGTGGCGAGGCTAGCCAATGTCTACGTCGACTTGCGCGGCGCGCTGGGCGTGTTCGATCGCATCTTCGAGTATCTCGATATGGTGCCCGAGGTGAGCGATGAACCCGGCGCTGTGCCGCTCCCGGCGGTGAAGGGGCGGATCACCTTCCGCGACGTGAGCCTCCTCTACCCTGGCGCTGAGCAGCCGGCCGTCGACCATGTGTCGTTCGACGTCCAGCCGGGCCAGGTGGTGGCGCTCGTGGGACCCAGCGGTGCTGGCAAAACCACTGCCACGATGCTCATTCCGCGCTTCTATGACCCGACGAGCGGCAGCGTAGAGATCGACGGAACCAACATCCGGCACGTCACGCTCGACTCGCTGGGCAGCCACATTGCAATGGTCACCCAGGAGACCTACCTGTTCCACACCACCATCATGGAGAACTTGCGCTACGCGCGTCCCCAAGCTACCGAAGCTGAAGTGATCGCCGCCGCTCGCGCCGCCAACATTCACGACTTCATCGCGTCGCTGCCCCCCGGCTACCAGACCGTGGTGGGCGAACGTGGCTACCGGCTGTCCGGTGGGGAGAAGCAGCGCGTCGCTATCGCCCGTGCCTTGCTCAAAGACCCCGCCATCCTGATCCTCGATGAGGCCAGCAGTGCACTGGACTCTACGTCCGAGGCGCTGATCCAGGAAGCGCTCGTCCCACTCATGCACGGACGCACCAGCGTGGTGATCGCGCACCGCCTGTCCACCATCCTATCGGCTGACTTGATCCTGGTACTCGATAAAGGGCAACTGGTCGAGCGCGGCACGCATGCTGAGCTGCTGGCCTACGATGGCCTGTACGCTTCCCTCTACCGCCGGCAGTTCCGCGACTTGCCGGCGGCGCTGCCGCCAGATGGCATGGCGCTCCCTGCCGATCGCGATGATCTGGTGCCCGTCCAGGGCGGCCGTCTGGCACTCAATGGCCGGACCCCCGCCGGCGTACCGTAGCGCACGTACCGGCAGCTGTGCTGGGCCGTCCGGATACTCCAGGCGGCGTCGCGGCGTGACGTGCTACGGTACAGAGAGTGGCCCGTGCTGGTCACGCGTACCACGCGTGCCTTCAGGCTCGAATGGATGTGCCGGACATGTTGCAGGATCACCACAGCGCCATCGGCACCCACTACCGCCGCCCCAAAATCGTCGCTACGCTGGGTCCGGCCTGCCGGAGCCCCGAAACGCTGCGCGCCATGCTCGAAGCCGGCGTCGATGTGGTGCGGCTGAACTTGTCACACGGTCGCCACGAAGAACACGCCCAACTGGCGCAGCAAGCGCGCTGGCTCGCGGATGCGTTGGGCCGGCCATTGGCCATCTTGCTGGATCTGCAAGGACCCAAGATTCGCACCGGCGAGCTGCTAGACGGTAAGCCAGTGCTGCTGCTGAACGGCTCGCCTATCGCCATCACCACCCAGCCGGTGGTGGGCACCGCCGAGCTCGTCTCCACCACTTACACGGACCTGCCGCGCGACGTGCGGGTGGGGTACCGCCTGTTGCTCGACGACGGCTTACTCGAACTCGTGGTGCGCTCTGTGGATGGGGCAACGGTGCACTGCGAGGTGGTGCAAGGTGGCTGGCTGGGGGAACACAAGGGAATTAACCTTCCCGGCGTAGCGCTGAGCACGCCTGCCCTCACCGACAAGGACGCTGCCGACTTGCGCTTTGGCTTAGGTATCGGTGTGGACTACGTGGCGCTATCGTTCGTGCGCGAGGCCACTGATGTGCTGCCGGTGCGCGAGTGCATGCGCGTCGTGGGCCGGCACGTGCCGGTGATCGCCAAGCTGGAAAAGCCAGAAGCGCTCCAGCACCTCGATGCCATCTTGAGTGCGTTCGATGGCGTCATGGTGGCGCGAGGCGACTTGGGTGTTGAACTGGCGCCCGAACTTGTACCTGGCTTGCAAAAGCACATCATTCAGCGCGCCCGCCAGCACGGCAAGGTCGTGATCACGGCGACCCAGATGCTGGAATCCATGACCACCCAGCCACGGCCCCCCCGCGCCGAGACCTCTGACGTGGCCAACGCGATTTGCGACGGCACCGACGCCGTGATGCTCAGCGGGGAAACCGCCGCTGGCAAGTTTCCAGTGGAAACCGTGGCGGTGATGGACCGCATCGCCCGCCAAGCGCAGGGACTCCAACTCGCGGGTGTACACGATCACGTCCAGCGCTCCCAAGCGCACGCCGTGGCACTGGCCGCGTGCACCCTCGCCCAGGAGATTCGGGTCTGCGCCATCGTGGTGTTCACGCGGTCCGGCGCGTCGGCGCATCTGGTCGCCCAATGCCGCCCGAGTGCCCCCATCTTTGCCTACACCTCCGAAGAGAGCACCTATCGCGCGCTGGCCCTGTGGTGGGGAGTGCAGCCTATGCTCCACGCCTTCACCGGCGGCACCGACGCCCTGGTCGAGATGGTGAGCGCGGACCTCCGGCAAAAGGGCCTGGCGGGCGAGGGCGACTTACTGGTAGTGGTGGGCTCGACGCCCATCCTGGTGCGTGGACGCACCAACTTCATCAAGCTCCACACGGTGACCAAGAGCCGTACGCCAGAAGTGGTCTCCCCCAACCCGGAGCGCATGCCGCTTTAGCGGCCAGTGGCGATGTGCAGTACCACGGAGCCCGCGTAGCTCGCCACCAGCACGGCGCCCAGTGCGCGCCCAGCCCACCCCCGCCACAATGCGAACGCCGTGAGCCAGCTCACCGCGACGAGGAACGGCCAGTCCAGCGTGCGCACGCTAGGCTGCACAGCGGCTGGTGTGAGCAGCGCGATCAGGCCCAGGTTGCACAGCACGAAGTAGAACTGCGTGCCGATGAGGTTGCCAGCGCTCACGTCGGCGCGGCCGGCTAACGCCGGCACGATCTCGCGCACGATCTCATCCAACTCCACGCAGGCCGGTGTCACCACCATGCCCATAAGCAGTGCGGGGATGCCCCAGCCAGCGATGAGCCCCTGCGCGCCGCCGGCGATCAACTCACCGCCTACGGCGAGCACGCCGATACCCAGGAGCGTCGTGAACACAGCAGCACGCGGTGGCAGCAGCGGCGCCTCCAGCGCTTCTTCCATTTCCTCGCTGATCAACAGCGATGTGGTGCTCCCCGTGCGCAGCACTAGCACCATGCTCCCGGCGAACAGCGCCAGTAGCACGGCGCCAGCCCAGCGCGGCGTGGCGCTCCCCAGGAGGGCAATCCCGCTGATCACTGGTGCCGCTGCAAACAGCAGCAGCAGGTGTGGTGGAAAGCGGACTGGGAACGGCGCCACGACCAGGCTCAAGCCGAAGGCAATGCAGATCAAGAACATGGCGCCGCCGAACACACTGCCCAGCGCCACTGCATCGACGCCGCGCTGTCCCGCCGCGAGGCCCAACGCCACGTTCTCGGCCTCCAGTCCGGACAGCACGGCGCCAGCACCAAAGGGAGACAGGTGCAACAGTCCAGCGACGCCAAGCAGGCCGCGCAGCAAACGTTCGGTCGACCAGATGGCTAGCGCCACACCAACGGCAAACAGCACCAAGGCAACAACAGCGCTAGCCAGAAAACACCCCTCTTGGTAGCCTCACCAGCCGCCGCACGGAAAATGTGAGATGGGCACAGCATAACAACGGTGTGTGGTTGTGACTATCCCGTAGCCAGGCGCGTCATACTTTTTGGGTGCGGCTGAGCAATCGGTTTTCAAGCGCTCTGGAGCAAGTACATGGCGATCCCAATGATCGTCGTTTTGCGGAGGCAGCGAAAGCCGGTGGCAGACGCTTGATCTTCCCTTCCGTACCCTTTGCCGTTTTCTTCGTCTGGGTGCTCCCCATTTCGTGGGCCTTGATGCCACGGCCCAAGTTGTGGAAGCCGTTCATGATCCTGGCGAGCTACTTCTTCTATGGCAGCGCCTACCCGCTGTACCTGCTTATCCTGATCGGCTGCACCATTTGGAGCCAGACCTTTGCCACGCTCATCTACCGGTCGGCTGGACATGAGCGCAGGCAATCCGCCCTGCTGACGGTTGCCATTGTTGGCGACTTAGGCATCTTGGGCTGGTTCAAGTACTACGGGTTCTTCGTGAATAACGTGGGAGCGCTCACAACTTCCATCGGCGTACCCTTGCCATTACCGCTCATCCAGATGGCGCTGCCGGTAGGCATCTCCTTCTTCACCTTTCAGGCCATGTCCTACGTTATCGACATCCGGCGCGGCCAGCGGCAGCCGTCCACCCCGCTCGATTTCGCCCTGTACCTCACGTTTTTCCCCCACCTCGTGGCCGGCCCCATCGTGCGCGCCAACGAGCTGATTCCGCAGTTCGCCTCACCGCGTGACCCGCGCCACATCGAAGCCGTGCGGGCCTTCGAACTCATCGCCGGTGGCTTGGTGAAGAAGATCGTGATCGCCGACTTCATCGCCACCCAATTTGTCGATCCGGTGTTTGGCGCGCCCACCGTCCACTCTCGCCTCGACGTGATCATGGCCGTGTATGCCTACGCCGTGCAGATCTATTGCGACTTCTCGGCCTATTCCGATATGGCTATCGGCATCTCGCTGCTGCTGGGCTTCAAGCTGCCCATCAACTTCGACCGGCCGTATACCGCGATCACGCTGCAAGAGTTCTGGCATCGCTGGCATATCACGCTGTCACGCTGGCTGCGCGACTACCTATACATCGGCCTGGGTGGCAACCGCAAGGGTAAGGCCCGGACGTACCTCAACTTGCTCATCACGATGCTGCTGGGCGGCCTGTGGCACGGTGCGGCGTGGCATTTCGTGCTGTGGGGCGGGTTGCTCGGCGGTGGGCTCGCCGTCGAGCGCTTCATCGAAGAGCGGCGTGGCAAGCGGCCCTATCGCTGGCCCTGGTTGCGCTGGCTGATCACCTTCCACGTCATCGTCCTTTCCTGGTTGTTCTTTCGGGCCGACAGCCTCTCGACCATCGGTGAGATGCTCCATCGGGTGTGGGTTGGTGGCGGCACCACCACCCTCTCCTGGCTGGTGGTGTTGATCGTGGTTGCCGGGTTTGTGCCACAGTTCCTGCCACGTACGCCCATGCTGCGTGGTCGCGACCTGTTCGCCCGGCTGGGGGCGGTGCCACAGGGTCTCGTGCTGGCAACCGTGCTGGCACTCATCACGTTCACGGTGAATGGGCAAGGCGTTGCGCCTTTTATCTACTACCAGTTCTAGCCGCGCCCGCCTCCTCGACGTCGTGGTGGAGGCCAAGCTGGCGGAACCGATCCATCCGCCACTCGCGGCGCCTGCCGTCGCCGGGGAGGCCGAGACTTCGCCGCGGGTTGGGCTCGTGCACGTGCTGGTGACGCTCATGACCACCCTCGTGGTGCTCGCGGTCATCGATGCTGGATCGCTCATGAACGGCGCCAAAGCGATGGACCCATCGTGGCAGCGCACCGTCACCCTGGTGGTGGGTCAGCCAGCTCTGGTGCTGGCACGTGTTACCCACCTAGATTGGCCGCACAATGCATTGGACGCGGCCCTCGGCAGGCAGCAGACGATGGCCAGCGCGCAGTCGCCGTTACTGGCCGCGCCGGCCATGACGATCGAGCGCGGCACCCAGACCGTGCCGGAGCGAACGGCGACCGCGGCGCCCAGTCCCTCGCCCACGCCAATGCGACCCACGGTCACGGCCGCGCCCACCGCCGCGCCCACCGCTGTGATCAACGGCGTACTCCTTGGATCCGTAGGCTCGCTTGGTGGGATGGAGGCGGTGACCACCGTGGTCGCCACAGCAACGCCGGTCCCCGTCGCGACAGCGACGCCCACGCCCCGGCCTTCACCCAGCCCCACAGCCACGCCGCTGCCGGTGCATGCGCTCTCAGCGGACCATCCGTTGCGGCTGCTCGTCACCGGCGATTCGCTCACTGGCTACCTGGGTCCCGAACTCGTGGATCGTGTGGCCGCGCTGGCACCGGTGGTGGGCTTTGTGGATACGCATAACGGTACCGGGCTCACCCGCCCCGACTACGTCGATTGGTCAGTCGTGGCGCAACATCAGGTGGATGCTGATAACCCCGACGCGGTGGTCATCATGATCGGCGGCAATGATTTCCAAAACATGGCGTTGGGTAACGGCCAGGTGCTGACCGCCGGCACGCCAGAGTGGACGGCCGAGTATCAGCGGCGAGCGGAGGTGCTGCTGCGGATCTGGACGCGCAATGGTACCAAGCGTGTGTACTGGCTCTCGATCCCACCGGCCCGCAATGCTTTTTGGGCGTCCATCGATGCATTAATCAACCAAGCCGTCACGCGCGCCACGGCCGCCATTCCCGGGGCTACGTTTATCAATATCTTGAACTTGGTGACGGTCGACGGGAAGTACGCCGATTTCGTGCCGGGCAGCAACGGCAGTCCACTGCTGATACGGGAGCCGGATGGCGTACACCTCAACCCCGATGGTTCGGCCATCGTGGCCGATAGGATGCTGAGCATCCTGGAGACCGAGTGGCACTTCGGCCCCGCCGCGAAGTGATGTGAGCGCCACCCGGCACGTGTTCTGTGAGCTATCCCTTGTACGAATCCAGCTCCCACATACCCGGGGCGCTAGTGGTGTCGCCCAGATCGGACATCTGCTTCACTAAGCCGATGTTGGCTACATACCACATGGTGAGGTGAGTCAAGATGTGCAAAGGCGTGGTCTTGCCGCTGGCATCTTTGGTCGTCGTGTCGGTGGTTTCCACGCCCGTGACCTTGTAGGCGTTGAAGGTGCCCGCCTTGACGGTGACGGACTCTTGCGCGGCGATGGTGAAGTCGATCTTTGTCATCACAGGGCTGTCATCCGCTTGGGCGCCCGGCACATGGATGGTGGACGTTTCTGTCCACGTCTTTCCTACCGCCCAATCACTGTCCCTCGGCACCAGCACCCCAGTGGTAGCTGTGACCGCAATCAGGCTGCTCGGGTCAATCGGGCCACCAGGTGATGTATTGGTTCCTACCAGGTTCATGCCAGCATCGGTACATGCCCAGTAACTATCCACCAGGACGCCGTCACCCTCGTCGGTCTCCTCGGTAAAGCTGTTCTGCTTCACCTCAGTAATGGTCGAGGTCTCCTGGAAAGGGGTATCGACCACGCCATGGACGGTGTAGACGTGCTGGAAGTGGAGCTTTATGGGTAAGTAGGTACTGGCACACGCAGCCGTTCCGGTGATCAGGGTGGCTGGCCCGGCCGCTGTCGTAGCCGCCTGGCTCGCCGAGGTTGCCGCTGAACTGGTTGTAGCGCTGCTTACCGCGGCGGTGGAAGCGTTCGCCGCCACGGATGTGGCCGTCTCTTGTGTCGCGGTGGTTAGGGCACTGCTCGCCGTTGTGATTGCCGAGGCCGTTCCAGTAGAGCTTGGGCTGAACGTTGTGGCTGTCGTGCTTGTGGCTGGCTGCGCTGTCGTGGCGGCTGTGGTTGTGCTCGCACTGGCCTGAGCAGCCGACGCCGCGCTCACCGCTGCTGCTAGCGCACTGGTGACCGCGCTGGCGCTGGCGCTTTGCTGGGCAGCAAGTGAACTGACGGCGGATTGGGTGGCACTAGCCGTGCTGGCGGGATTGCCGCCTCCACAGGCTGACACCAGGAGAATGCTAGCGACGATGAAACCAAGGGCGCGATGCACAGGTATCTCCTTCAGTGGTGCCACTGCTCAAAACGAGCGTCGCCAGGGTGCCTAGGAGAGCTTGTATGAGAGGAGCACCTCGTCCGTGATAGGAGCCTTGTTTGGTCCTACAACAGTCCGCTGTGATTTGACTTGACCTACGTTGGCTGCGAACCACACGTCGGTATCCACCGTCACGTTCATCGGTATGGAGACACCCGCGGCGACCATCGTCAACTTTTCCGTCGTGATTTCGTGGACCTTGAACGCATTCGTGAACGTGCCGGCTGGCACGGTAACGGGCTCCTGCGACACGATGGTGAAATCAATCGTCACTGTCCCTTTGCTCCCCGCGGCAACGCTGGTCGCAGAACTGGTGGCGTTGCCGGTAACCGTGACGGTGGGCAGGGTCATGGTGACGTCGTAGGACACCGACCACTTTTTGCCGATGGACCAGTCGGCATCTGGTGGAATCCAGACGCCCGTCTCGTTGGTTATGGTCATCGTCATTTTGCTGGTGGGAGATGAGGAACTATCTCCGCCGAGGTCGAGCGTTGTCGAGGCAAGTCCACTCGCAGAGCAGTTCCAATGCACGTCAACAGCATCGTGGCCTTCCAGTTGCTCGGACATGCCAAAAGAGGTGGGTGTGACATCAACGATTGTTTGGGTTGTTTGCGTTGGCTTACCCGAGGCAGTTTGCGTGGATTGATACACCCACTGGTTGTTATTCTTGATGGGGAAGTATTTGCTGTGCACACACTGCCCAGTACCTGCGCCTCCTGAACTCGCGGCGGCTGAGGGTCGCGAAGTGGCCGACGTGGTGATGGCGCGGCGCGTGGGTGTTGCCGGTGGCGGTGAGGAGGCGGCTGTCGTCGTGCTCGCCACCGACGTGAGGTTCACGCTCGTTGGCACGGCTGTAGCACTGGCTGCGGATTGCACAACGCTGGCCACCGGTGCCGCGCTGGTGGTCACGGCTTGAGTGGTACTCTCAGCGCTGGCGTCACTGCCGCCTCCACAGGCCGCCACGAGCAACATGGCCACGACGATATAACCGCTGGCGCGATGCATGGGTACCTCCTTCGAGGGTGCCGCTGCACGGAATGCGCCGTTGCTAGGTCTAGGAGACCGTGTAGGATACGAGCTGCTGGTCAATAGAAGCGGCGTTAGGGATCGTTGTTTCCGACTTTACCTGGCCCACGCCGGCCACGTACCACGTGTCGGTTGTAAACGTGATGTTGATCGGTATGGATATGCCCGCGGCGCCCATCGCCAGATTTTCTGTGATGACCTGGTGGACTTTGAACGCGTTGTTAAAGGTGCCTGCTGGCACGGTGACCGGCTCCTGCGACACGATGGTGAAGTCAATCGTCACCGTCCCCTTGCCGCCCATAGAAAGGGTGGTTGCGGTGCTGGTCGAGTTGCCGGTGGCGGTGACGGTGGGCAGAGCCATGGCGACGTCATAGGACACCGTCCACTTCTTGCCGACTGCCCAGTCGGCATCTGGTGGGATCCAGACGCCCGTCTCGTTGGTCACGGTCATCGTCATTTTGCTGGCAGGAGAGGAACCTCCCCCGCCCAGGTCGAGCGTCGTGGAGGAAAGGCCACCAGCGGCGCACGTCCAGTTAAGAGCAACCGGTGACTTGCCTTGCAGCGTTGTTTGCATGCCGAAGGACGTCGGGGTGACGGCGGTGATGGTTTGGGTGACCTGCGTTGGCGCCCCAGTGACCGCGTCGGTCGTTTGATACACCCATTGGTTGTTGATTTTGATCGGGAAGTATTTGCTGTTGACACATAGCCCGGTGCCGCCGCCACCAGAACTCGCGGATACTGCAGGCTTCGAGGTGGCCGCGGACGTGGTAGCACTGCTCGTGGTCGTTGCCGGTGGCGGTGAGGAGAACGCCGTGGTGGTGCTTGCCACCGAGGTGAGGCTTGCACTGGCTTGCGCAGCCGAGGCGGCGCTCTCGATGGCCGCCGAATTGGCCGAGGCGACGCTCGCTGCCACCGACGCAGCGCTCTCGATGGCCGCCGAATTGGCCGAAGCAAAGCTCGCCGCCGCCGACGCAGCGCTCTCGATAGCTGACGAATTGGCTGAGGCGAAACTCGCTGCCAGCGACGCCGCACTCTCGATAGCGCTCTGTTGCGATTGCAGCGCGACGGCGAGCGATGACGCGCTGGTGATTGCCGCTTGGGCCGTGCCAACGGCGCCCGCCGGGTTACTCAGGTCACACGACGTCAACAGCAACATGGCAGTGATGATGAGCCCGAAGGCTCGAGGTGCGCGCTGCATGGCAGTCCCTTCCGGTGAGTACACGTGGGCAGAGCATGGTTAAAGAGCGTTGCACAAGGGTGCCAGGATTGCTTTCCTGGAGGAGAGTATCCGGCAAATGGGGGGGGGCACACCATTCGTACAAGTGGCCATCGCATCAATCCCCCAAGGTTCCTACCAATGCCCAGGCGCCGAGGGCTAAATGGTGTAGGACACCAGTTCGGTGTTGATTTCCGTGAGCGAGCCGATGCTCTTGTCATATTTCACGCGGCCGACGTTGGCCACATACCAGGCGGCAGAGTTCACCACCTGGTTGGTAGGTAGCAACGTGCCAAACATATTGACCGTCATGTTCTGTGTGGAGACCTCTGTCACTTTGTAGGCGGTAAACGTGCCGGCAGGTACGGTGACCTGCTCTTGCGACGCGATAGTAAACACCGTTGACACCGTGCCCTTGGCGGTGAGTGTGCCGCTGATGTTGATGGAATAGCTCACGGTCCAGGTTTTCCCTACGGCCCAATCGGTGTCTTTGGGCAACCATACCCCCGACACGTTATCAGCTTTGACGGCGAGCACCGGCTGGTTACCGCTACTTGGGCCGAGCATGGGCGCGTTATCCAAGAAAGCCGAACTCAAGCCATCCTGCGTGCACTGCCAGGTGCCGGTGACCGCTGCGCCGTTCGCGTCCTTCTCTTCCAACGTAAACGACGACGGTTGCACAGTCAGGATGGTTTCGGTGGATTGCGGCATGGCCTTACCCTGCGGGCCGGTTTCGTTGTACACCCATTGAGCGTTGGCCTTCACGGGCATGTACTTGTTATTGCAGGAGCCAGTGCCATTCCCTGCCGTGTTGGCCACGGTGGTGGCCAGTTGCGGCGAGGACGTCGCCGAGGTAATGGCAGTCGTGCTGGTGGCGCTCGCGGTTGCGCTTTGCGCCGCCACGAGTGAATTGGAGAGTGCATCGACGCTACTCTCGGACTGCTCCACCACGCTGACGAACGATGACGCGGTACTGATCATGGCTTCAGCGGTGCCAGTAGCGCCAGCAATGTCGCTGGGGCCACACGCTGTGAGCAGCACCACGGCAAGGACTAAGGTGCACAGAGGGCGCGACATGCCAGTCCCTTCCTAAAGTGGTGCCAGTTTTGTTGCCAATATTGGGTGCCAAACGGCAGGATTAATGGTTTGCGTCCAGCAAGTATCCGGCAATGCAGGTGAATTGTGGCGCGTTGTTAGGTTGCGGGCTGATGAGTCCCCCAACACTCCTACGCGCAGGCACGAACCTCTCCCCACTAGTTCCCCCACAGCGGACGATGCGCCCGGAGTGCGTGGCGACGCGGCTACCGCGTCGCCACTGAGAGCAAAGTATTGGAGATGAGGTAGTGTGCCCCGCCCCGGTGGCCGGGGCGGGGATTGGGCTGGGGTTGCGCCTACTCAGCGGTGGGGAGGTGAATGTACCCCGATTGAATGCCGATGCGTCCGGGGCCGGTGAACCGGTTCCAGATCAGGCGGCCAGCGCCGCCAAATATGCCGGTCTTGAGCCCGAAGATGGTCTGGTTCATCTGCACCGACTCTTCGTAGTACACCCAGCCACCCGGTTCGACGTCGATCTGCTCGCCTGGCCCCAGCGCCTTCTCGAACACATTGCCGTAGCCGTGAACCCAGATCACTCCCTCGTGGTTCTTGGCACTAAACCGGTCCAGGAAGATGCCGCTATTGCCATACAGCATGTTCGCAATGCCCTTGAGCCGGATGTAGTTGTAGTCCACGTTGCCGGTGGCCGCGACATACTGGTGTTCGCGCACGATCACCGATTGCCCTGCTGCGAGGTGCAGCGGAAACACGTGTCCGGGGTCATCACGCGAAAAGGCAATTTCGCCGGGGCCGCGCGCCTCGGTGAGAAACAGTTGCATGCCCGCCAGCATCCGCTTGAAGCTTATGCCTGGCCGCACACCGATCTCCAGGCTCGTGTCTTTCCACAACACGATGTGGTGTTCAAAGTACACCGGTACCTGCCCATCGAGCCAGAGATGCAGAACTGGAACCAACTCTCCTTGGATGCGGTACCGGATACCTGGCGCTTGGCCGTCTGACACATTCGTTGGCAAAAGCTCCGGCGGATTAGCCATGGACGGATCCTTCCACTGCCGCGTCGATGTGGGCAACTTCAGGTGCTGCCACGAGGTGCCTCCTGTTGCTCCAGCATAGCGCTTGGAGATGGGGGCGCTAGCGGGCCCTGGATGAATAGGACCATTGGTGTATGAATATCGAGACAGTGGCTACAAGCAGATCACTCAGAGGGCACACACGAAGCAACGCTCCCCCTGGTGTGGTGGCCAGGGGGAGTAGCTGCTTGAGAAGAGGGGCGGCGTATCTATGCCAGCGCCGTCCCCTCGTGAGTGGTGGCGACGGATCGGGGCGAGTACCCTACGCCCCGATCCTGATTTTGCGTCCCCACTGTCGATCCACAGCATTTAAGGCGGGGGTCACGTCTTAGACAGTTAGCTCTACCACTGAGCTACCTCACCATGATCATCTAGAGGTGAGGGCTGGGATCGAACCAGCGGCCAACAGTCTCGCCCCACGCCGGTCGAGAGGACCGACGAACGCGCATGCGAAGCCTGGAGCAATAACCTCAACTTGATGCTCCGGCGAATCTCGTGGGTGTGCGCTATCCGCTACGCCACCCCGGCATGGAGTGCCGGGGGATGGATTCGAACCACCGTTCTCACCCTTCGTTGGATTCTTCCGGATGTTTAGCCTCAGCCTGCTACCAAAGCTGGATTGCTCCCTCCATTATTTTGCGAATACGTGGTCGAAAAACGCTTTCCCGATCTGGGGCTGCGTCACTTCCATGCTGTTCGCTGCTTCCCGCGCGAATTGTACCGCCTTCTTCAGGGCGTCCACGCGTTCCAGCAGTTGCGCCACCCGCTGCTGCGGGAGCGCGCCAGAGTATTCAATTTTGGTCCACTCGCCGACCTTGACGTCCTCATGCCACACCTGGACCTGGGCTGGGTGCTCCTTGGTCGCCTCATAGGTCACGAGGACGCGCGGCACTTTCTTCGAGCGCACGGTGCGTACGGGCGCTGTCGCGTAAGCGTCCACAGCGGCGTCGTAGTGCCTTCCTGCTCCTGTGAGAGCACCGGTAGTTTGGAGACAAAGGTGTGCAGGTCGACCAGCTGCTTTTCGAGGAACAGCAGCAAGGTGACCGGTGCATCCTTGACGATGACCTTGCCATCGATCGTGACGTCTGCCTTGGCGAGCCCGTTGGCGGTTTCCTTGGTGGCAGTGATGTCCATGAGATCAGTCCACGCCTTGACCGTCTCATCGATGATGGTTTGGGCGCGCAACTGCACGCGCGTGGACTCCGGCGGGAGCGTTTCCCCCTCATCGTCCAAGGGCTGGTAGGTCCGGGACAGCCCGATAAACGCGGCCGGCTTCTGGACCTGCTTGTACGCCTCGTTGATCTGGTCGTTGGTTCGAGTCTTCTCGCCCTTCTCGATGGCGATGATCTGATTCAGCTTTGGCACCGAGCGTGCTCCTTTCGCTTAACACGGGCCAGCTTGCCATAGTATACCGTGTGCTTGTTGCTGGCATGCCGCGCACTGGGGCCAGCCACAGTCTGGACGGCGCCGTGTGAAACCATGCGGTGCGGTCGGCTGTAGTATTCCCTCTAGGCAACGCGGTTGGAGGCAGCCACATACGGAACTCGCTCAGTACTAGGACCAATTGGGCACGAACCGCTAAGCAGTGGCTACAAGGCGAGGCACGCCTCGGCTGCCAGCCAGAACAGGCGCTCGCGGATCTCCGGCTGCTTGATCCAATCGCGATGGTTCCACACTTCGCCGCCCACATCGTCGGCGCCATACAACAGTTGCCCAAACTGGACGCCGCGAAAGTGCGCAACGGCAAAGAAGGCTGCGGTTTCCATCTCCACCGTGATGCATCCCTCTTGTTTCCGGCGAGCGATGCGCTCCTTGGTCTCACGGTAGATGCCGTCGGTGGTCCACGTCTTGCCCAAACGATACGGCACGCCACTGCGCTGGAGGGTGCGTTCGAGCACCTGGACGGCGTTGCCGGGCGCCTCCACCTCGCGGGCTGGTGGCAGGTAGTGGTATGACGTGCCTTCGTCGCGAACCGCAGCGGTGGGGATGATGGTGTGCCCCAGCGGGATACTGCTGTCTAGCACGCCTGCGCCGCCACACGCCACCACGCGCGTGCAGCCGTGGGCAATGAGCGACTCGAACATGAACCCTGCCATCGGGGCGCCCTCGCCAGGGTGAAACACGGTGACCGGCTGCCTGTCCACCTCGACCCTGTAGATCCGGTGAATGCCCGTTTCACTATGCACTTGGTGAATCACTACGGCTTGCCGAGCCTTGACCAGGCGGCTCAGCACATCCTGGAAGAAGCACGCCACACCGGCGACTGGTAGGTCGGGCGCTGTGTCGCTGCGGCGTGGATTGAAGTGCGCCACAGGCGCGCTATCAAACTCGTGCAACGGTAGGGGCACAGCCTGGGCAGATAGTTGCTCGCCAGACACGTCAGTCGATCTGCCGGACGAGTTGCTGCACATCGCCGTTAGAGGGAAACGGCGCCAGTTGCGGCGCGCCATCGTCCCAGAAGCTCGCTTGCCAGGTTACCGCCGCCAGCTTGTTTTGTCCAGCGATGCTCGGATGGAAATAATCGACCTCGCTTGCGTCGGTAGCTCCGAACTGATTGTCAAACACCGCTAGTTGGTCAAACCGGCAGTTGGCGTAGGTGCTGCACAAGCTCTGCAAGATAGCGTTGTAGTCCTCTTCCTGGGAGAGCGCTTGCTGGCGGAGCGCATCGGTGGTGGCGGTCGCCAATAGAGCGGGACAAATGTTGAACGACTGCCAGGCCAGGCTGGCGTAGTGGTTGCCGTGGAGCGTTTGCCACAGTTGATACAGGTTCGGAATGCTGGCCACAAACACCAGCGCGTGCGGGTCGGCGGTAAAGAAGTCACTCAGGGCCCGCGCATACTGATTTTGAAAGTCGATCACCGAGGTGGGCTGCGACGCTACCGGCCCGCAGATGTCATTCGCACCGATGAGCACGGTGAGGTAATCGACGTTGAGCGCTGCCGCCTGTTTCACCTGGCCATCCAGTTGCGCCATTCGTGCCCCAAATTGCGCCAGGTTGGTTGCGTGTCCTCGTATGGCTGGGTTGAGTGCCAGGAGGTGCTGATACTGGCTGTTGACCTGGCCACCGTCGCCCGTGGACCAGGAGGCGCCTGGGCTGTTGTCCAAGGCACAACACCAAGCCACGTCGAAGGCAGTGGTCATCGAGTCGCCAGCGGCGGCGATGGAATAGGGGAGTGGCGTAGCGGAGGCTGAAGCGGTTGGCGCCACGCGTACGAGCAACACGATGCTCAGCAGGCTGGCGATCGCCAAGCGAGCTGCCCCTGGCATGCTCCTCGCCTTTCCGCTAGATGGTGAAATACATGGTGGTGCCGGTTTTGTGGCTGTGCGCACTGGAACCAGTATCCGGCGTGCTCTGCGTGGTGGCAAATGTGCCCACGACCCCTGTCGTACCTGCTCCCCGCCCGGGGAAATCGGGGCGGGGTTGGGGGTGGGGCTGCGACTCACTTTCCCTTTCACCCTTCCCAACAGGGGTGCGAGCCATACTCGCGTGCAAGCCACTTGCGCCGGTGCGCTATGATGCCGCGGCGACGGGCACCTGCTGGCGGGACAGGACACAGCGCATCGGCCAGGTCTACGCGATAGGCAGCGCCGTCACCTGGGCGATGAGCAGCGTGCTGCTCAAGGGCGCCACGGGACGCCTCACCGCCGTGCCGATGAACGCCCTGCGCTCGATCACCGGCCTGGTGTTTCTGCTGCTGGTGCTCCTGGTAACAGGGCGCTATCACGCCTACGCCAGTCTCACGGTCTCGACGGGCATCTTCCTCTTGCTCAGCGTTGCGTCGGGCATGATCATCGGCGATACCTTGTACATACGCAGTCAGGGGATCATGGGTGTGGCACGCGCCATGCCCATCGCTGGCACCTACCCATTGTTCACGTTGTTCATTGCCGTAACCGCACTGCACGAGTCGGTGTCACCACGCGGCTTGCTGGGGGTGGTGCTGGTGGTAGCCTCCGTGGTGGCGCTGGTGCTGCCCGAGATGCTCACCCCAGCCGATCGTGCTGGTGTGTCGCGCGACGCGCTGCTGCGAGGCCTCGGTCTGGCACTCATTGCGGCAGTTGGCTGGGCGGGTTCGGCGTCGTTTCTGCGGCTGGGATTGCAAGACTTTGATGTGGTGGCAGCGAGCTGTCTACGCCTGGTGGTGACCTTTGGTGCGCTTATGCTGCTGGGCGGTGGGATGCGTGGGGCACGCGCGTGGCGGCAAGCGGGGTTGCGAGCGACCAGTCTGGTGATGCTGGCTGGCATCGTGGGGAGTGGATTGAGTGCCATGATGTTTCTGGCGGCCATCCAGCTGGCGGGTACGACGCAGGCAGCCACCCTTTCCGCTACGGCTCCGCTGTGGGCGGCGCCGCTGTCGGCCATCTTTTTGGGGGAACAGATGAGCGGCTTGCTCGTGTTGGGCATCGTCATGTCGGTGGCGGGAGTATGGCTACTCCTGTAGGTATCCCACTCCTTGACCTCTTGGCCCATGAGTGCTAGCTTCCCCCTGCGGGGTAGGTGGGGGTGAACTGGTGACTGCTGCCGAAGCCTATTGTGCTGCCGCGCGTGCGACGCTCGACGCGGTAGCCTCATCCCAGTTGCCCGGCATTGAGGAAGCGGCCCAACGCTGCGCCCGCAGTATTCAGAGCGGTGGCTTAGTTCACCTATTTGGCAGTGGGCACTCGCGCATGGCGGTAGAGGAAGTGTGGCCCCGCTATGGTAGCTTCCCCGGCTTTCACCCTATCGTGGAACTATCGCTCACTTTCCATAATCAGGTAGTGGGCGCCAACGGCCAGCGCCAAGCCATGTTCATCGAGAGCACGCCCGGGCTGGCAGCGGTTATCCTGCGCAACTTCCGCCTGGACCCGCGTGACGTGATGCTGGTGTTCTCGACGTCCGGCACCAACGTCGTGCCGGTAGAGATGGCATTGCATGCGCAGCAACAGGGTCTGTTCACCATTGGCGTGTTGTCGGTAGCGCATTGTCGGGCCGCCACCGCCAAGCAACCCGATGGCAAGAAGTTGCTGGATGTCGTGGACCTCGCACTCGACAACTTCGCTCCTCCTGGCGATGCAGGCGTATGGGTCAAAGGCTTGCCCTGGCCGGTGGGGCCACTGTCAACTATCGGCAACACGCTGATCGCCAACGCTCTCAAGTGCCGCGTTGCCGAACTGTTAACGGAGTGGGGCAAACCGCCGGTGGTGCTCACAAGCAGCTACCACGTGGGTGCTGAGGAATCTGCGCGGCTGTTTGACGCCGCCTACGATGCCTATCGCGAGCAGGTGAGCCGGTTGTGACCGCGCTGGCCGGCAATGTTGCCATCATCACCGGGGCAGGCGGAGGTATCGGGCAGGCGGCGGTTGCCCAATTTGCCGCTGCGGGCGCCTGTGTGCTGGCGGTGGATCGTGATGCCGGGCATCTGGCTGGCCTTGCCAGCAGCGATCAGGTGGTGACGCTGCTGGGCGACGTGACCGACGATAGCGTGTGCCGGGCTATGGTGGCGCAGGCGGTCGAGCGTTGGGGTGCGCTCCATGTGCTGTTCAACGTGGCAGGCATCAGCGGCCGGCGGTTTGGCGACGGGCCGGTAGACCAGTGCACCGATGCGGGCTGGGATACCGTGCTGAACGTCAACCTGCGCAGCGTGTTCCTCAGTTGCAGGGCTGCAGTGCCAGCCATGCTCGCGTCCGGCGGTGGGTCGATCATCAACCTCGCGTCGGTGCTCGGCATGGTGGGCGGCGGCGAACTGTTTGCCACACACGCCTATGCGGCGAGTAAGGCTGGCATCATCGGGCTTACGCGCGCAATGGCTACCTACTACGCTGCGCAACACTTGCGAGTCAACGCGCTGTGCCCCGGCTTGATCGATACGCCGATGGCCGCGCGCGCCATCAGCGATGCCGCCACGCACGCCCACATCGCCGCCATGCAACCGCTGCTGGCCGGACCGGGCGACGCGGCACACGTGGCGTCGGCGGCCGTGTTCCTGGCGTCGGACGCAGCCAAACTGATCACCGGCGCCGTGTTGCCGGTGGATGGCGGCTGGACCGCGCAGTAGCCAGTGTGCTCTGGCTGGCGCTCGGGTGGTGGAACGGTAGACGAATGGGAAGCTGTGCGATTGGCATTGATGTCGGCGGTGCCTACATCAAGCTCGTGGCGCTCGATGACGTCGGGCGCGTGTGGCGCAAGAAGCAAGTCGCCACGTCGACGGAGGGTCCGCCGGTGATCGTGCCGCGCCTGGTCGAAGAAGCGCGTTTACTCGCGGGTGAGCTCGATATCGCGTCGGTGGGCGTGGCAGTACCCGGTGTGGTGGATATGGCGCGCGGTGTGGTGGAGTTTGTGCCCAATATTCCTGGCAACTGGGATGACTTACCGCTCGCTCACCAGATCAGCGAGGCACTGCGCGCCCCCACCCTGCTGTTGAACGATGTGCGCGCGGCCACCTACGGCGAGTTGCACTACGGTGCAGGCCGGGGCGTCCAAAACTTCATCATGGTAGCGGTGGGCACCGGCATCGGCGGCGGCATCGTGGCTGGCGGCGACCTGTTGTTAGGAAGCAATGGCCGAGCTGGCGAAGTGGGTCATCAGGTCATCGACGTGCATGGGCCGCACTGTGGCTGTGGCAACAGCGGTTGCGTCGAATCACTCGCGTCGGGGCCGGCCATTGCTACGGAGGCTGCCCGGCTGGTGTTGCAAGGGATACCCACCGGCTTGCGCGAAGCGTGCAACGGTGATGTGAGCCGGATCACGCCTCGCCTGGTCGCCCACACGGCGGCGGCCGGCGATGCTAAGGCGCGTGAAATCATCGAACAAGAGGCCGAGCGGCTCGGTATCCTGGCGGCCAACCTGACGTTAGTGCTCAACCCGGAGCGCATCATCGTGGGTGGGGGCGTATCGCTGATTGGCGAGCCGTTGCTGGAGGGTATGCGGCGGACCATCGCCGCGCGGATCGGCTGGTACACCCGGCGTGCGCCGGTGGACGTCGTAGCTGCGGCGCTGGGTGAGGAAGCGGGCGCGATGGGCGCCGCCGCCTGGGGTCGCGCCAAAGCCTAGGTCACTATCAACCGCCGAATGTGGCTGCCATCACCTTGTACAGCACAAAGCACAGGGTGCCGCCGGTGATGGGGCTGATGGCCCACCCCTTGACGATGCCGATCAGCGTTGCCGTTTGCACGGTTTGCTTGCCGCGTGCCAGACCAGTGCCAAACATCGCTCCCACCAGCGCATGGTTCATCGAGGTAAACAATCCTTGCGACACCGCAAGCAACACGACCAGCGCTTGCACGAACTGCGCAGCGCTAGCCATGGCGAGGTCCATCTTGACGATATCGAACGCAACACGGTTGAGAATGCGCTGTCCCCAGGTGAGAGCGCCGGCGGCCATGGCGACGCCGCCGGCCAGGCCAGCGATGAACAAGCTGGTGAGGTTGATCGACGACCACACGCCGACGGCATTGGACACGTCGTTAGCGCCGAGCACAAACGCCGCGGCGACACCCACCACCACCAGCAGGCGCGGGAGCACCACCAGGTGCTGTTGCGGCATTCGTGCTTCTGGCACGAGCGCATCGATCAGGCGGGTGAATGCGTAGCCCAACAGCGCAGCCAGCGGTGGAGCGAGCACCCAGGTTGCGATGAGTTCCCAGATCGTGGGACTGTGC
>JANWJO010000093.1 GCA_025449435.1 Chloroflexota bacterium
ACGCAGTTCACCTGGACCTTCAACCAGACCGGTATCACCAATTATCAGGTCGAGCTTGACGGGACCACCGACGGTACCGGCGATAACTTCGTGACCTCGCAACGTTCGGCATTCAGTGCTTAAAGGAGGGTTACATGAGTACACATTACAAGATCAAGGTCAGCACGGTGTTCCTCGCTCACAATGAGATGTTCTATCCGTCGCATGACTACTGGGTGTCCCCGGAAGTTTACAACAGTACACTGCCGGACGGGCGTAAGTTCATGGATTTGTGCACCGACGCGCAAGAAGAAAAGCTTCCAGGCAGTTGAGGGTTGATCAATGGGCCAGGTTATCGACCCTAACGCATTATTGATCCGGACCGACAAACAGCCGGCGACGGTTCAGTTTCTGAATAATCTGGTTAGCCAGTTCTGCTTCGCCATCAATGGTATTGGCGTGCGTATGGATGGCTACGATGTGGCCGAGCAGAACCTGATCAATCTTGGGTTGGCTAACATCAACAGTGTGCTGGGACCGTTCCTGAGTACACTGCAGGAAGCCGCTCAGTTAGGGTTCCTGGTCGGTGAGGCCGATGGTCAGACTAACTCATTGGTGGTCGGGCAGCAATTCGATATGGCACTGTCCAATAGCGGTGCCGAGCTGTTTACCCCGACCCAGTGGATGACGATGATGGACGTCAACGACAATACCAATTGGGGTATCTGCCGGTTGATCAGTTGGGTGCAGCAAGACGCAAACCTGTCGACCATGTGCATCTACGCGACCAAGACCCAGACCTCCAATAGTTGGCAGGTGGCATGTAACGCTGGCATTTTTCCGGCCACCGTCAACTCTATGAATAATGCCGTGACTTCGGCAACCAATGCAGCTAACTCGGCATCGGCGGCCGCAGCCTCGGCAGCCAGCGTAGCCGGACTTGCGGGAGCTATTGCCGCAGGTCCTGTCGTGTCGGTGGCTGGCCGTTCCGGTCCAGTTACGTTGGGTGAAATCGATATTGCAGGATTGGTTGCAGACCTCGCAGCGCGACCGACCATATCGACGGTCAATAGTCAGGTATCGGGATTGCAGCCGCATAGCGCAACACTCGATGCGCTGGCCGCACTGACCTATTCGTCGTTCATCATTGCGTTCCTGGGTGCGGCCAATGCCGTCGCGGCCTTGACCACCTTGGGCGCGGCACCATTAGCCTCGCCGACCTTTACCGGTACGCCTGCAGCACCGACGCCAACCGCAGGTGACAATTCGACCAAAATAGCTACCACCGCCTTCTTGGCGAATTACGCGCTTACGTCAGCACTGCCTGCGAAGGCGTCATCGGCAACGGTGCTCGCCGGTACCGATGACACGCAGTTCGCAACGTCACTTGGCATCGCCGCTAATTATGTGTCCAAAAGCCTGGTAGTCAACCCGCAGGTCGGTACCAGTTACACATTGCAGGCTAGCGACAATGGCAAATTGATCACGTTGACCAATTCCGCAGCCATCACCTTGACCTGTCCAAACAGTCTGGCGGCTACCTTCAACTGTGCGATCTCGCAGGAGGGTGCAGGGCAGGTGACGGTGGTGGCGCAATCCGGTGGAACATTGGCCAGTCGTGGATCACGTTTCAAGCTGAATGGCCAATACGCGATGGGCTTCCTGCGGGTGGCCAGTAATAGCGGCACTAATGCGGCGTGGCGCCTGGGTGGGGATCTCAGCGCATGATCCCAACCATGATGGCGGCTTTGAGCAGCAGCACCATTACGCCGCAGACGCAGACCTTCAATTCCAGCAGTACGTTCACCGTACCTGCGCATGTAGCTGGTTCTCTCACCGTCGAGGTGTTTGGAGCTGGCGGTGGCGGCGCGAACACCGGCAATGGCTTTTCCGGTGGCAACACGGAGGTCGATGAGCCATCAACGGCTCTTATTGGCCAGGCTGTTCCAGGTTCTGGCAGTGATGGTCCTGATGGATTTGCCGGAGTGAATGGTGGAGTTGTTGGTGGCAGTGGGTACACAATACTGAGTCAAATCGTTGGCGGCGGGAGTGCTGGCGGCGGCGGAGCCTATAACGGCGGTAACGGCGGTTATATCATGGTTAATGTTGATTCTGGCGGCGTCACCGTAGGTACCGTGCTTACTGTTACAATTGGTATCGGCGGCGCCGCTGGTGATGGTCTCAGCAGTGCAGGCAGCAATGGTAAAGTAGTTTTTGCGTGGAACACAGAGAGCTGATGTAAGGAGGCTGAACCGTGGCCATCATCGTACTTAATCAAGTCATTGAACTCGACGGCATTCAGACCGTGTTGGTCAGTGATATTCAGCCTGATACCAACAGCGACTACTTCGTCCGCATCCTGACCTTCTTTACCGACCCGCCATCAGTGTCCAATAGGCAACCGGTGTTGACCCTGAAGCTATATGGCGGCAGTCAACAGAACCACGACCAACTCGAGCTGGAGCTGACCACGCCTTCCCTGCAATTCTAACGCCCTTCCAAGCCGTCCCTCCGTTAGTTTCCTCCCAGGCTTGGAAAACTGACTGGGCAGCCGGTTGCTGCCCGGTCCTCTTTCTTCCATCCCCATAGAAGGAGACACCCTCATGGCAAACCCGAACTTTGGTCTGCAATTCATCCAACTGGATGATCAACCGATCCCGGTGCTTGGCGCCAATATGGACGTCATCGGAATTTGCGGTCCATGCAGCACCGCCGACCCCAACACTTTTCCGATCAATACGCCGGTCCTCGTCTACAGCAACGATATCGTCACCCTCGCCAAATTGGGCAATGACGGTTATATCATTGATGCGGTCAACGGCATCAACGACCAGTTAGCGGATTACCAGGTCGCAGCGCAATTGGTGATCGTGGTCACACCTTACGGCACCGCTGCCGACGCCAACCTCAAGTTGCAGCAGACCATTGCCAACATCATGGGGGCGTCCGCGGCCGGCACCGGCGTACACGCCTTTATCAAGGCGCCGATGACCTTGTTCTGCACTCCGCGTATCATCCTCGCCCCCGGCTACACTGGCCAAATGGCCACCTCGCTCGACACCCTGAATGTCACCACTGTCGGAGTTGGCTATACTCCTGGGCAGCTCTATCAGCTGACGTTCTCGCAAGGTATTGGTGAGACCAATGGCGCCAACCTGATCATGCCGATTGCGCACGCGGTCGCTGACGCTAACGGTCACATTGACGATGCCCAGTTGTTCATCGACGCTTACGGCGCCTGGCTGACGGTGGCCCCGACTATCGCCATGCCGCCGCCTGATGGCGGGGTACCGCAGGCCGGTCCGGCCGGTGGACAATTGATCTTCTCGCAGAACCCGGGAGTCGGTGCCACCCTTACCCTCAATGGCAGCGTCATCACCTTCGTATCCAGCCAGCAACCAGGCGCGCGGTCGAATGCCCCGACCCTGACCGGAGGCACCGTTACTACATCAGCGGCCGGCTCGATCGAGTTCTTCACCAATCCGAGCGTCAATAACACCATCACCCTCGGCGGTACGACAGTCACCTTTGTTGCCTCCGGAGCCACCGGCAATCAGTGCAACATCGGGGTAACGCTCGACGCTACCCTGTCCAACTTGCAGACCATGTTGAATGCGTCGGCTGATACCAACATCAGCAAATGTACCTACCTGAAGTCGGGCTCCTACATCATCAATATCACCGACAAGACGGTGGGCACTGCTGGTAACGCCTTCACCCTGGCGGCCAACGTCACCCCACCCCTCAACCAGGTGTCCCTTGGTCAGAGCCTGGATGTGACACTGCAGAACCTGCTGACCTTCCTTACCAACAGCCTGGATTCGCAAATCTCGCTGTGCAACTACACCCTCAACCAGGGTACCATTACCTTGGTGACCAAGGCGCAGAACTCGGCGGCGAATGGCTTCTTGTTGGGCACCACCGTCACCGGGCTGACCCTGAGTGGTCCGCATCTGACCGGCGGTACCGATGCTGGTTCATTGACTACCGCTACCATCATCGCCGACATTGCCCTCGGCGCCAACCCGGTCTGCGCTACTTTGACCGGGGTGCTCGATCAACTGATTGGTCACGCCATCGTCGAGTCGGCTGGGACCTCGCAAATCGCCGATATCAGCTGGCGGTCGACCATGAACTCACAGCGCATCATTCCCTTGAGTGGTGGTTGCAAGATTCAGGACCCGATCTCCAGTGCCATCATCGTGCGCCCGTTGGCACCGCGCGTTGCCGGCTTGCTGATCGCCCGTGACTTCGCTACCGGCTACCCATTCCACTCGGCGGCGAACGAGCCGGTGCAAGGGATTGTCGGGCCGGCCCGCACCATCATGTTCTCACTGACTGATGGGGCGACCGAAGGACAACAGTTGATCGGCGCCAACCTGGGCATTGTGGTCAGGGGTGCGGTCGGGGTCGAGACCGCGATCTCATCCGGTGGCTTCGTGTTCATCGGTACCGATAATGCGGGAGATGACCCGCTATGGCAAATGTATAACGTGAAGCGGGGACGTGACTTCATCCACTTGAGTTTGATGCCCGCGTTGCGTACCTTCCTCGGCCGTTCCAACATCGATCGGCAGACCGTCACCAATATCTACACTACCATCAAGGACTTCCTCGGTACCTTGAAAGCCCGGCAGCAGATCATCGACTACAAGGTGGACTTCCTCGGCTCGCAGAACACCGCCGATCAGATCCGGCTTGGTCACCTGACCGTGCAGTTCGAGGCTGAAGAGCCGCCGGTGCTGAAGGTGATCACCACCATGAGTGCCCGTTACAAGCCGGCCATTGACACGATGGTCGCTGAGTTGGCGCAGCAGTTGAACACCTCGGCCTAAGCTATGCCTAATGCGTTTGAGGTGATGACCGATTGCAACCTGTTCTGCGGTGCTACGGCTGACCGCGGCAACAGTAACCATCTGGCCCTCACCGAACTGAAGCTACCCGCCTGGGAGGAGCGCTATGCCGATTTCCGCCCAGGCGGTGCCAACGTCGCAATCGAGGTCGACGTGCAATTCGTGCGGTTGCAGGCCAGCTTTACCATCGTCGGTATCACTCCGCAGGTGATGAAGCTATTACGACCGGTGGTCGGCACCTCGACCTACTTCACTGCCTATGGTGTGGTGCGGGACATGATCACCTTCGTCCCGCGCCAGGCCATCGCCATCATGTTCGGCCGGTTGGGACGGGTCGAGTCGTCCAACTTTCGGCGGGAAGAGGTACTGCATACCACCTACGCCATCCGTGGCTTGATGTCCTACCGCCTGGCGGTCGCCGGGTTCAATCAAGATACCGGGATGGAGGAGGTTGACGAAATCTATAACTGGGACTTCATGACCAATCAACTGACGATTGGCGGGGTCTAACCAAAGGAGACTAAGCCATGGCTAACCCGTTTTGGACCTTGGAAGACGCCAACCTGTTCTGCGGTTCGCAGCCGGATGACGGTGGCGCCAGTAACCACCTGATCCTGACTGAAATGAAGCTGCCGGCAATCGACCAGCAGTATGCTGACCATCGTGCCACCGGGGCCAGCGTATCGGTGGAAATTAACACCGTCATTGCCCGTCTCGAGGTGCCGTTCGTTATGTTGGGCATGACACCACAGGTGATGTCCTTGATTGCCAGTTGGGTGCAGCAGCAGAACTGGTTCACTGCCTATGGGGTGATCCGCGATCAGGTGACAGGGGAAGCGGCGCAAGCGGCCGCAGTCTTCCAAGGGCAATTGGGGCGTGCCGATCCGCAGAACTTTCGTCGCGGTGACGTTATGCACACCAACTATTCGATCCGCAAGATCATCCACTACGAGTTGCAGATCGCGGGTACCCAGCTGTACCTGTGGGATTTCCCCACCAATACACTGATCATCAATGGGTTCGACCGCAACTTGGTGATCAATA
>JANWJO010000094.1 GCA_025449435.1 Chloroflexota bacterium
CCGCCGGCCGGTTTGGCAAAGTCTTACTTGCATTCGCGTAAATTGGACAGCGCTCGGATGGTGAGACGCTGGCCGCGTGCGGCCTCTGAGGCTGGGTTCAGGCCATCTTCTTCGGGGCAAGTTGGAACCGCAGTTGTCCAAGTGGGGCCGAGCGCCACTTTATAGTGTAGCCGAGCTGCCCGGCCGCGATAGAAAATCGGCGCTTTACGACTCGTTGCTTTTCGCCAACATCAATTGAGACATCGGCCCCTTCTCCCAATTGCAAGCCTGATAGTATGTCAAGATAGGGAGTAAGATCGAGCTTAGTTGCACCGCCACCGCGCCGCCGATAGTCTTCTGCAGTCAGCTTCCGGAGAAACTTGGGCACTGCCGGTACCTTTCGTCAACCGCCCTTACCAACGTGCATGATGATACGTGATACAAAGCCAGTACTTCAAGTGGCCGCGTACTCACGCCAAATTCACCGTCTCAAAGTGGTGCCGGCGTTAGGTGCGGCATACATTAGGCGATTCCCCAAGTCCTTAAGTGCTTCAGACTTGTAGCTACGCTCTCAAACGGATCTCCTTGGCATCGATCTTGCTCGACGATGTACCATCGAATTCCTGCCGTGTGTGCGAGGTTGAATATGCTCTGAAAGTCAAGCGAGCCTTCGCCAACCTCGGCGAAGGTCTGTGCTGCGTCCTTGGTCATGTCTTTCAAGTGGATGAGCGGTACCCTTCCAGTGTAGTGGTTCAGAATAGTCGCTGGCTCGCGGCCACCCTTTACTGCCCAGAACATGTCCAGCTCCATCTTGACGTTTGCTGGGTCGGTAGAACCGTACAGGATGTCGAAGCCGTTGGAGTTCCCAATAGGTTCGAACTCGAAGGCATGATTGTGGTAGCAGAACTGCAGTCCGTTGCTCGCGCACTGCCTGCCAACATGGTCAAACACGCCGGCCAGAGCCTTCCAGGCTTCAGCAGAATTGCGCCGGTCTTGGGGTACAGCTGGACACACTACGTAGGTGTTACCGAGTTCCTTGGCTAGTGCTATCACGCCGTCCAGGTCTTGTTCCAAGCGTGAAAGGGCAACGTGATCACCGGCGACGCGTAAATTTACGCTCTCCAGCAAAGCGTGGAGTTCGCGGCCGCTTAAACCACCGTACCCAGCGAGTTCAACTCCTGCGTAGCCGAGCGCGGCCACCCGCCGGATGGTGCCCTCAAAATCCTGTTGCATCGCCTCACGGAGCGTATACATCTGTAATGCCACGGGAATCTTGGCCACGACGTTTCCTTTTCGCTACAAGTCCGTCCGAGTATAGTGAGTGACCGGCGATGGTTCCAGACGCCACTCATCGCCGTGATGGCATGCGCGGTATGTGGGGTGTCGTATCCGTGCAATCTGAGCAATTATAGGAGGTTTCACCTGGGCAGGATGTTACCTGAGCGGCGGCGCGGCCCGCAGGGTCGCTCGGTATACTGATCGTTAGCGTGCTCGACTCGCGTGATCGCGGCTTCCCCCATCCGCGCTCAGCCGGTGGCTCCAGGAGTAGAGAGTAGGCGCTCAATGTCCGTGCAGGTGGCCACCATCCGGCGAGGGCCGGACGACTTCACCTTGCGCCTACGTGCCCTCGCCCGGCGGTCGTGGCTCGCCGAAGCCCTGGTGTATCTGGTGCGCGGAACGGCGGCAGGAGTCGTCGTCACCGCAATCTTGCTCGCAGCCTCTCGACTAGTCACCATTCCGGACCAACTCTCCTTCGCCGCCATCGCCGTGGGCCTGATGAGTGGCGTGCTGCGTTCCCTGTTAGTTTCCCGATCGCTGCCTCGCGCGGCATTGCGTACCGACCACGCGATGCACTTGCACGAGCGGCTCATTACTGCATGGGAACTGCGGCAAGGAGGAAAACCGAGTACCTTAGCGAATTTGCAAATCGCGGATGCCTACATGGCGTTGCGCGGCGTGCGTCCCCGGCAGGCGTTTCCTGTCCGCCTACCCAAGCGCGAAACGATCACGCTTTGTGTAGGTGTGCTGGTGGTCGCGGCACTCGTCTGGCTGCCCAATCCCCACACCGCGTTTCTCAAGCAGCAGCAATTGCAGCGTGCCGCTCTGGCGGCCCAAGCCCAAGCGGTTGCCGCTACCGCGCAACAGATCCAAAGCGCTGCTGGGGCGAACCCGACCCCTGAGCAAGCAGCGGTGATCCAGGCGCTCAAGCAACTGGAGTCAAGCCTCAACAGCGACTCTGCGTCCACGACGACCGCGCTGGCTAATCTTGCAGCTGCCGAAAGCGCATTGCGAGCGTCGGATACAGGGCAAGGACAGGCAGCAAAGGAGGCGCTCGATCGCGCGGCGCAAGCGCTTTCTAGCGATCAGGGAACGCAGTCGTTTACTAAACAACTCTCCCAATCGATAGCACAAGGTAACTACACCTCCGCCGCCAACGAGTTGCGCCAGCTTCAACAAGCAGCCCAGCAGATGACGCAGGAACAGCGCGACGCCCTACAGTCCACCCTGCAGGAGGCGGGTGCGGCGGCGAACAAGGCCGATCCGTCGCTGGGATCAGCGCTGCAACAAGCGGCGGCGAGCCTCGGTAGTGCGTCCCAGCCTGGTAATGCCGCGGCCCAACAGCAAGCGTTTAACCAGGCAGCTCGCGCCTTGCAGCAGGCCGGACAGGCCGCGTCGTCTCAGCAGCAACAGGCGCAGGCGCTGGCCCAAGTCCAAGCCAGCGAGTCAGCCTTGAGTGCACTTCAGCCGCAACAGAACCAGGGAGCAACTCCCGACGCAGCGGCTGCGCAGCAAAGTGGCGCGCAACCGTCACAACTCGGCGCTACTTCCAACGTAAACCAGAGTCAAAGCGGCCAAAACGCTAGCCCGGGCGACCAATCCACCTCCGCGTCCGGCGCCGCCACGGCGCAAGGTCAGCAGGCAAGCGGCGATCAGGTGCTCAGCACCGAGCAAGCCCAAGCTCAGGCGACCGACCAGGGCGTGAGTCAGTCAGTTGCGACGGATCAGTCCCAAGGCTCAGGTCAAGCACAAGGTCAAAGCCAGGGGCAGGGCCAAGGACAAGGACAAGGTCAAGGGAACGGCAAAGGTGCAACCGGCCCGAACAGTACCGTCTATGCACCGCAAAACTTGAACGGTCACACCGAAAGCCTTCCGACCCAGCAGAGTGGAGGTCCCGGACAGCAAACCGCGTCCAACCAGCTTCAGGCACCCGTTAACAATCAGTCATCGGTACCGTACACCAGTGTCATTAACTCCTACCAACAGAATGCGGCACAGGCCATGGACCAAAGCTATGTGCCACTGGACAAGAAGGACCTTGTGAAGAACTATTTCTCGAATCTCGCGTCCGGCCAATGAGCGCCATTCACACCGAAGCCGACATCCGTTACTTCTCCGATACGGCCAAATCCATCACTTCGGAAATGTCCCGCGTCGTGGTGGGCAAGGAACAGGTGCTGCGCAATGTGCTCATTGCGGTCATCGCGGGCCAGCATGTCCTGCTAGAAGGTGTGCCGGGCCTCGGCAAGACGCTGCTGGTGCGTACGCTAGGGCAGAGCCTCGATTTGCAGGTGAATCGCGTGCAGTTCACGCCCGACCTCATGCCAGCGGACATCACCGGCACAAACGTCATCGTGGACGACGGCGCCGGCCACCGCGACTTCCAATTTCAGCAAGGCCCTCTGTTCACTAATCTCCTCCTGGCCGACGAGATCAACCGCGCCACACCGAAGACACAGTCAGCGCTGCTCGAAGCTATGCAAGAGCGCACGGTGACGGTGGCGCGTAGCACCCATCAGTTGCCCAACCCTTTCTTTGTTCTGGCGACGCAAAATCCTATCGAGATGGAAGGAACCTATCCCCTGCCGGAAGCGCAACTGGATCGCTTCTTCTTTAAGCTGGATATCGGCTATCCCACTGAAGACGAACTCGTTGCCATTCTCAACCGCACAACCACATTGGAGACCGTCCTGCCTCGCCAGGTCACCGACGGACCGGGCATCGTGCGCATGGGCGAACTGGCTCGCGCTCTTCCCATTGCCAGTGCCGTTGTCGACTACGCGGCCCGTATCACCATGGCTACCCACCCCAGAGGGGAACAGCCGGTGAAACAAGTGCAGAGCTATGTTCGGTTTGGGGCAAGTACGCGAGGAGCACAGGCGCTCGTCTTGGGGGCAAAGATTCGGGCGGCGCTGGATGGCCGGTTCAACCCAGGTTTTGACGACGTGCGTGCCGTGGCGTTACCCGCCTTGCGCCACCGGCTCATCCTGAACTACGACGCTGAAGCTGAGGGGATCAACGCTGACCACGTTGTATTGCAAGTGATCGATCAGGTCCCGGAAGTTCGCAAGTGAGCGCCTCAAGCGCCCCATCCACATCGGCACGATCAAAGAATTTGCTTGAGCCGGCATTGCTGGCACGCCTTGCCGAATTGAGCCTGCGCTATCGCCGGCGGCTAGCCTCGGCTGCACGAGGCGAACGGCGCAGTCAGCGCCGGGGATCGTCACTCGAATTCGTTGACTACCGACAATATGCCGCCGGCGACGATCTGCGCCAGATCGACTGGAATGTATTTGGCCGTCTGGACACGCTGGTGCTCAAGCTGTTCGAGGACGAAGAATTGCTGTCCGTGCACCTACTCCTCGATACCAGCAAATCAATGGATTGGGGGCACGAAAGCAAGCTGAGGTATGCCACGCAAGTTGCCGGAGCCCTGGGCTACGTGGCGCTCGCAGGTTACGACACGGTCGAGGCGTTTCTGCTGGGTAGCGGTTCCCACTTCGGGCCGGCGCGTGGTCGCGCTGGCGTTTCTGGACTGTTCAACTTTTTACAAGGCGCCACCGGGGATGGACCAACGGATTTAAATGCAGCGGTAAAGACCTTTGCGGCGCACCAACACGCTCCAGGCTTGGTTCTATTGTTCACCGATCTGTTCGACCCTGCCGGCATTGGCGATGCATTGGGCCGGCTCCGGCAGCAGCGCCACCAGGTGATCGTGTTCCATACGCTCAGCGGTGACGAGCTTGTCCCAACGCTGAACGGCGACCTGTTACTCGTCGACAGCGAAAGTGGTGAGCAAGTCGAGATGACGCTCGACCGCCACGCTCTCGATGCCTATGATGCGCGGTTGCGCGCCTGGCTGAGCGCGTCGGTGGACACCTGCAGGCGACACAATGCCAGTTACGTGCTACTCAACACCGCCCGGCCGTTGGCTTCACTCTTGTTTAGCGATTTGCGCCATCAGGGCCTCCTGCTGTGAGTGCCAGCACTCCCTGGGCAGCGTTGTTCCTGCTGCTCGTACCCATCCTCATCATCTTCTACCTGCTCAAGGTCAGGCGGCAAAACCAAACGGTTGCCAGCACGTTTCTCTGGCGCCAGCTCACGCGCGATATGACGGCACACGAACCTTGGCAGCGCCTGCGCTGGAATCCGCTCCTCCTCCTGCAAGCGCTCCTCATGCTCGCTCTCATCTTCGCCCTTATCCGTCCCTACCTGCGACTCCCGGGGAACGCTGGGAGCTTTGAGGTGATTGTTCTGGATGGCTCGGCCAGCATGATGGCAACCGACGTGTCGCCATCTCGTTTCGCGGCAGCAGTGGCAGCAGCGCGCACCATCGTGTCGCGTTTACCCCCAGACGCAAAAGCAGCCGTTATCGAGACGGGGTTCACTCCACGAACGCTCGCCGCACCAACCGCTGATCGATCACAACTGGACCAGGTGCTAGCGAACGCGACGCCCAGTATTTCACTCGCTTCCATGCGCCAGGCGCTCGAGTTGGCCCTTGCGCTCACGAATGGGCAGACGGGTAGTCGTATCGACGTCCTCACTGGCGGCGGGTTCCCCAGCCTGGCGGATCTTTCCGACGTCGGTGTGCCGATCCATTTCACGATTGTGGCGGGTCGGGCCCAGAACGAAGGCATCACAGAGTTGTCTGCACGACCAGACCCGTTGAATCCGAGCCAGTACAGCCTGTTTGCCCAGGTGACAAACTTTGGTACCCAGCCTTCACCAAATACCGTGTCGTTCACCGTCGACGGCAGGGTCATCTCCACCCAAGACGTCACCGCTGCGCCCGGCACGTCTCAAGAATTTGTGCTTGATAGCGTGCCAGCAACAGCTCACCTAGTCGAAGCCAAACTCAGCGCGACCGACGACCTGGCACTGGATAACCGAGCGGTGCTCGAATTGAATCAGCGCCCGCCCGCCCGCGTGCTGATGGTGACCGCAGGTAACGTGTTTTGGCTCACGGCCTTAAAGTTGCTGAATGTCCAGCTGTTTACGGTGACGCCAAACGACTACGCCTCTATCAACCCCGACAACTACGATGTGGTGATCCTCGACTCATACCTTCCTCCCATCCTGCCGCAAGCCAACCTTTTGCTCATCAACCCACCGGACTCGCCGCTTATCCATGTGCGCGGTACCAGCAGCACACAAACGGTGGCGAGCCAGGTCGTCAACGACCCCTTGTTGCAATACGTTGACTTGCACGACCTGGCCGTGCGCCAGGCGGAGTTACTCACGCCGCCAGATTGGCTCAAGCCGCTGGTCGCGGGAAGCTCGTCTCCGTTGCTGCTCGCCGGTACCGATCACACGCGCATCGTCGTCGTCATGCCGTTTGCCACGCAGGATTCCAATGTGTCGCTTCTCCCCACGTTTCCCATTCTGGCGGCAAATGTCATCGACGTGCTCCAACCGACCGGCGGCAACAGCTTGGTCAGCGCGTCCAGCGGGGGCCTTATCGTCGTGCCGCTCGCTAAACAGACGGATACGTTAACCGTTCAGCGCCCTGATGGCAGCGCATTTTCAGTAAGCCACCCATCTGGAGCAAGTTACGTCTTCGACGGCGCTCAAGCCACCGGACCATATACGATTACCCAACAATCCCAAGGTCAAACGGTCCAACAAGAGGTGTTCGCGGTGAACCTCCTTAATGCGCAAGAGTCTGACCTGAAGCCAGTGGCGTTGAACGACCTTGGCCCATCGAGCGCAGCGGCAGGTGCTCAACTTGCTGCGCCGAACGTCGCACCGTATGAGTTGTGGCCCTTTCTTGCAGGAGCGGCAGGTGTGTTGCTCATGCTCGAGTGGTGGTGGTATCACCGGAGAGTATGATGAGCCTGTCCTTCATCCAGCCGCTCGCCCTCCTCCTGTTCCCAGTGCTGGCAGCGCTGGTGTACCTTATCGCTCGGGCCAGCCGCACGTATCTCGCACCGAGCCGGCGCCGGCTATCGCTTATCGTGCGCTTGATGCTCACTGGCTTGCTGTGCCTTGGTTTGGCGCAACCGCTCTTGTCGATCAGCCAAAATTCGATCAACGTGGTGTTTTTGGTCGATGCTTCTGACAGTGTCGGGCCGGTAGTTGTTGCCCAGGAAACGGACTGGATTCGTAAGTCGCTCGCCAATATGGGGTCGAAGGACCGGGCAGGCATCGTGGTGTTTGGGGAGAATGCACTCGTCGAGTCGGCTCTCTCCAATACCAAGCAGCTGAGTGACCTTGCCTCGGCGCCTGTGCGCAGTCACACCGACCTGGCCGGAGCTATCCGATTGGGCATGGCATTGCTCTCGGGGAGCGGCGGCCGGCGGCTGGTTGTACTCTCGGATGGAAATGAAAATCTTGGCTCGGCTCTGGATGAAGCACGGGTAGCAGCGCTGTCTGGGGTAGAGATTTCTGTGGTCCCGGTGGTGCAGGCGGCGACACCCACCGTGTTCATCAGTGGTGTCTCCTCGCCAGCAACACTGCGCACTGGCGAGGAATTTGCCGTTACCATCAATGTTCAGGCGTCTGAGGCTGGTGCGGGCACACTGTATGTCTATTCTGACGGTGTGTTATCGAGCCAGCAGCCCGTCAGGGTGCAACAAGGTATCAATTCCTTCCGGGTGCCGCATGCCGCGCTCGACCAGGGATTCCACACCTTTACAGCACGCCTGGAAAGCGCGGTTGACCCCTCGGCAACCAATAAGCAGGGTGCGGCGTTTACCTTTGTGCAAGGAGAGCCTAGCGTTCTGATTGTTGACGGGCAGCCGGCCGCGGGCGCGAATCTCAAAACTGCGCTGGCCAGTGTCAATATCAAGGCCACCGAGGTCGATGCCGCGGGGATCCCCACCGATCTGGCTGGCCTGCGCGCTTACGACACGATCATCCTGGTGAACGTACCGGCCGCACAGCTTCCCTCGGCCGAGCTACAAACGCTGCAAATGTTTGTCCGCGACCTCGGCGGTGGATTGGTGACCATCGGAGGTGACAAAAGTTATGCCGCCGGTCAGTATCTTGGTACGGCACTAGAAGACGTGTTGCCGGTGTCGTCGCTCGTGGCTCCGCGCAAAAACCTGCCCAGCACAGCGGTCATTTTCATCATCGAAAGTTTGGAAAACAGTTTAGGCGTGGATATTTCCAAAGAGGCGGCGAAGTCGGCCATCGGCTTTCTGTCGTCCACCGACTATGTTGCGGTCAACGACACTGGCGGCGGTTGGGTGGTTCCCCTCGAGCCGGCGACCAATAAGACGGCCATCAACGCCAGTATTGACGCGATGAACCCAAGTGATCCTGCCAGCTATGCGCAGGCGCTAACTGACTCCGATACGGCCCTCAAGGCGAACCCGGCTAAGGTCAAGCACATTGTGCTCATCGGTGATGGTGACGCTGCCGACTCGCAGTACCAGAGCGTGCTCCAGCAAATCACCGCCGACGGCATCACCGTGTCGGTCGTCGGCACCAATGTGCAACCGAGCGACCTCCACGTTCTCCAGGACATTTCTCAATGGGGCAATGGCCGCTATTACGATGGGAACGACCCGTTCGACATTCCGCAGCTGTTGGCAAAGGAAACACAACTCGTCGCGCGGCCCGCTATCGTGGAAGGTACGTTCAAGCCAACTGTAACGACATCATCCGAGGTGCTAAAAGGGTTCGACTCCGCTAGCTTCCCCACGTTGTCGGGCTACGTGGCAACGACAGCCAAACCAACCGCACAGGTCATCCTCTCCTCGACGGAAAACGATCCGCTGCTTGCTGAGTGGCAGTACGGGCTCGGGCATGTCTTGTCCTGGACCTCCGATTCTGGCGGAGCGTGGGCAACGAGTTGGGCAAGTTGGCCGCAATACCCCACTTTCTGGGCACAAGTCGTGCGGGAGAGCCTGCCTAGCAATATCGACAGTTCGTTGCAAACCGCAATAACCACGACTGACCAGGGTGCGCACATTGTGGTGGATTCGATCGCGCCTAACCAAACCTATCGCAACCTAGCGGCCACACAAGCAACCGTTGTTGACCCCAATGGTTCGCAATCCACCGTTGCGCTGCAGCAAACAGGTCCGGGTCGGTATGAGGGAACGTTCCCCACGCCGCTCAACGGGGCCTATCTGGTGCAGGTTGCGCAGCGTGATAACACGGGCGCCCTCAATGCTACCCAGCCCACGGGAGACTCGCTGGACTACTCTCCCGAGTATCGAGATACCGGTACAAACTCCACGCTACTTAACCAGATCGCCGAAGTCACGCACGGAAGCGTGCTGCCCACACCCGAGCAGGCTTTTGCCCACAATATTGCTGGCGGCAGCGACACGTTTTCCCTGTGGCAATGGTTATTTGGCTTGGGGCTGTTCGTATTCCTGTTCGATGCAGGGGTACGGCGCTTGCGTTTTGGTGCGCGAGAAATTGCGGGGTTCTATGCGTTGTGGCGAGCGCGTGTGCCCGTTGCTCCCATTCAAGTAACGCTCTCGGAACTCCGGCAACGCGCCGCCAGTGCGCATGACCAATCAACCTCCAGTGGGCCACCGCGACCTGGCACGACGCCACGCGTGCGCTTGACCACGCGCAGTTCCGCTGACACGCATGCTGCGCTGCAATCGATAGCCACGAAAGTGCAGCAACAGCGCGAACAGGCAGCGCAGGATTCGGCTGCGGCGGCGATGCCAGCGATCAGCACCGCGCGAGCGCCTCACTCCGGCCGCGCCCGGCCAGCCAGCGCCGAGGAAGCCGCTACTGTGCGCGTAGAACAGCCGGCTACTGCACACGAGGGCAGCCGGGCCAGGCAGTCGCCTCCACAGTCCGGCGAGGGCCGTGCCCGTTTGTTGGAAGCCAAGCGCCGTGCCCGGGGGCGTACTGAGCAGAAGCCCTAGCCAGCGGCTACTGTGCCCTATACTCCGATGCGGCTACAAGGGTGGCGTGCGCTCTGGTTGGCGGGAAGGGTTGACGCTCAATGCGCTGGCTCCGGATAGGTCTGGCTCAACTCAATCCAATCGTCGGCAACTTTGGGCACAACGTCGCGCATATGGTGGCGGCGATGGAGCAAGCCCGACGGGCGCAGGTGGACGTGCTGGTGTTTCCGGAACTCGCGGTGTGTGGCTATCCGCCGGAGGATCTGCTCCTGCGGCCGAGCTTCATTCGTGCCAACCTGAACGCCCTGGAAACGCTGGCAAGCCAAGTACACGATCTCTGGGTGATTGCCGGCTTTGTTGACCTGCAGATCGACTTGTACAACGCTGCCGCGCTCATCGGCAACGGCAAGGTGGCCGGGATCTACCACAAACGGTACCTACCCAACTATGGCGTGTTCGACGAAGATCGCTACTTCCGAGCCGGTTCGACCTGCCCTTTATTTGTGTTCGACAACGTACGCCTTGGTATCACCATTTGCGAGGATGTATGGTATCCCGGTGGACCAGCCCAGTGGCTGGCGACGGCAGGGGCCGATGTCGTCATCAACCTGTCGGCATCTCCCTACCACGCCACCAAGGGACGTCAGCGTGAACGCATGCTGGCGACCAGGGCACAAGACAACGGCGTGTGGTTCGCCTATGCCAACTGCGTCGGCGGCCAGGATGAGCTTGTCTTTGACGGGCAAAGTCTAGTGATCGATCCATCTGGAGCAACCGTTGCTTCTGGTCAGCCGTTCATGGAAGAGCTCGTGGTGGCCGGCATTGACCTCGACGCTGTGCTGGAAACCAAACTACACGATCCGCGCCTGCGCAAGATCGGAGTGGAACTCACTTCCGGGCCGGAGGCGGTGCGCGTTCGGCACATCGCGGACGATATCCCCAGCGTCCAGCAAGTCCGCATCGGCGGACAACTCGCCAGTCCCATTCGCCGTCTACCGCCGCCGCCGGCTGGTTCGCCCATCTTCCTCGGTCAGGACGCCAGCAACGCCTGTTGGCGGACGCTAGTTAAACGCGCACAGGGGCCGGACACCATGGGCGGCACGCCATCCTCGCCGTCGAGTGTGGCCGAGGTATACGCGGCTCTCGTCCTTGGTACTCGTGACTATGTACGCAAGAACACCGACAGCGACGTGGTGATCGGACTCTCCGGTGGCATCGACTCTAGTCTGGTGTGCGCTATCGCGGTCGACGCCCTGGGCTCTAAACGGGTACACGGCGTGTCGATGCCAGGTCAGTACAACCAGAGTGCGAGTGAGGAAGATGCCCGGCAACTCGCAGCGGCGCTCAACATCGACTTCCGAGTGATCCCCATTCAAACAATCGTTGACGCCTACGTGCTGGCGCTCGCGCCAAGCTTTGCGGGTACTATGATCAATGTGGCAGAGGAGAATTTACAGGCCCGTACACGCGGCTCGCTGTGGATGGCACTTACGAACAAGTTCAACTGGCTGGCACTCACTGCTGGAAACAAGAGCGAGATGGCCACCGGATACGCCACGCTGTATGGCGATATGGCGGGCGGGCTGGCTGTTTTGAAGGACGTTCCCAAAACGCTCGTGTATCAACTCGCAGCGTACCGGAACAGTGTGTTCACGGACCCGGTCATTCCCGATCGCGTGTTCCAAAAAGCGCCATCGGCAGAATTACGGCCGGATCAAAGGGACTCCGACTCGTTGCCGCCCTATGACGTGCTGGACCCGATCCTGGCCGCGTATGTGGAACACGATTGGGAAGTCGAGCAGATCGTGGCTGCCGGTTTCGACGAACATACCGTGCGGCGAGTGATGGGTCTGGTAGATAGGGCGGAGTATAAGCGCCGGCAAGCGCCACCCGGCATCAAGATCACGCCGCGAGCGTTTGGCCGCGACCGGCGCTGGCCCATCACGCACGCGTTTCGAGAGTCGCCTTGAGCCAGCCAGCGCAGCCGCGGGCGCCGGCATTCGCGCCCATGACGACCTTTCTCGAAGACCTCGGTAGGCGGACGGGTCCACCCGACCGGATCGTCCGGCTCATCATCTTGTATAAGTCAATCAGCGCCTTTTTCCTCCTGGTCGCCGCGCTGGTCCTGTTTGGCATCCTGGCGAATCCAGATCTCGGCCGCTCCATTCGGGACGCCATGATCGATCTCAGTGAACGCACCGACCTCATGCTCATCCGTCGCATGTTTAGCACTGTCGGCCTACTGTCAGATCGCAGCGCCCGCACGCTCGGCATCATTTCGTTCTTCTATGCGTGCCTTGAGGCCACGGAAGCAATCGGCCTTGCGCGCAGCCGGCGCTGGGCCGAGTATCTCGTTGTGCTCGCAACGGGCTTTTTCTTGCCCTACGAGCTGCTGGACGTGATCCGTCATCCAACGACGAGCATCATGCTCGCGTTCGTAGGCAATGTCGTGATACTGATCTACATCATCCACGCCAAGCGGCTCTTTCGTGGTGAGGCTCGCTACCTGCATATGGCCCCTGCAATCGAGCATGAGGCCGATCGCCCCCAAGTGCGGACGTCACCCGCACCGGAATAATCGAGTAGTCAACACCGATCGAAAGCCGTCTTATTCCTCGATAGCCGCCTGCATAGCATGAACGGAGCGGAGCACATGCCCGGCAAGCCCTCCAAAGTCATAGATACGTTCGTTAATCCGCACGCCTACCGCCCGTATACCATCCACCACTTGTGCCCGGAGTACACCGCCCTCTGCCCGATCACCGGCCAGCCCGACTTCGGCACTATTCACATTCGCTATGTTCCTGGGCCGCGCTGCGTCGAGCTCAAGTCGCTTAAACAATATCTGTGGTCGTTTCGCGACGAGGGGCACTTCTTCGAGGATGTGTGCAACGTGATCCTGAACGACTTAGTGCGTGTGCTCGATCCCGTGCGTTGCGAAGTCACTGGGGAGTTTAATGTGCGCGGCGGCATCACGACTACCGTGACCGTCCTTTACGAAGGCAGCGCAACGAAAACTACACCTGCATAAGCAACACGTGGCGCATCACAGCGTCCGCACTTTGCAGCCGTCATTCAGCCGGATGGATCGATTCATGGACATGTTGGACCGCTTCGTTGGCCACGACATCGCGACCACGCGCGAGTTGCTGGTGTTGAGCAACGGACTCACCGACGCTCAACTCGACCATCCACTGGGCCTCGATTTCGGACGGCTGCGCATCTCGCTCCTTCACCTGGTGGAAGTGATGGAACAATGGACGGACCTCATGCTGGGAACGAAGATCCGCTTCTTGGCGATGCCTACGAACTCGGCTCCATCGGTGGCCGAGTTGCTCCAACGTTTTGACACCGTGGCAGCCGACTTCTCGTCACTCGCTCGTCGCGCACAAGCGCACGGACACCTGGAAGCCACCTTCGTCGACTGGGATGAGCAGCCACCGCGCCACCGGACCATCGGCGCAGGCATTGGGCACGTGATCACGCATAACGGGAGCCATCGCGCGCATATCGCCGCTATGCTCACACAATTGGGTGTCGCCGATGTGCCAGAGGGCGACCTGTTGGGCTGGGAGCGGAAGCTACGCGGTGGCTGGCAGCCTGCCACTCATTAATGGGCGAGCACACAAGGAAGCACTCTAGTCGGCCTGTCACCGCGGCCGGTTTCACCTAACTGGTCGGTACGCCTATCTCTGGCGAGAACGTCAGCTCTCGTTCTGTAAAGCTTGAACTCGATGTACGATCCAGCTTGCGCAAATAATAGCCAGCACCAGGCTCACTCAAGATGAGTGTGGGATGTGCTGGGTCTGCTTCAATCTTCTGTCGCAAGTAGCGAATGTATACCCACAGATATTCGGTCTCGTCGCGATACTCCGTGCCCCACACTTCTTGGAGCAGATCCTCGTGCATCATCACCTTGTCAGAATTGTTGGCGAGACACGTCAGGAGTTTGTACTCCGTCGGCGAAAGGCGCACATCTTTGCCATCAACCGTGACGCGGTGACGGACAAAGTCCATGCGGAGCCCGCCCGATTCGAATAAGGGCTTGGTCTTAGCTTCTGGCAATGCATTCACCTGATGACGCCGGAGTACGGCCTTCATACGAGCCACAAGTTCGGCCGGGTCAAACGGTTTCTTGATGTAGTCGTCAGCGCCAACCTCGAAGCCGCGCAAGATATCTTGGCGCTCGACTTTCGCAGTCAGCATGACGATAGGAATCTGGGAGAACTCGCGTATCCGCTTGCAGACGTCGAACCCATCCACCAGAGGCAAACGAATATCGAGTAACACGAGGTCGGGATCCTCAGCGCTCACCATCTCGATTGCTTGAGCTCCGTTGGCTGCCGCGACCACGTTGTAACCAGCGCGTTCGAGGTTTGCGCGAATCATGCGCGCGATACGCTGTTCGTCCTCAACCACCAGGATGGTGGTCTTAGCCTGTAGCACGTGCTCTAACCATTCCGTCTCAACCCGCGCTTTGGGCTGCAGCTGCGCTCAGGGCAACCGCAACCGGCAAGGTAAAACTCACAATCGTGCCGCTCGGCCGATTGTCCTCAATCCAGATGTGGCCACCGTGCGATTCCACTAGTCCTTTGCATATGGACAGGCCGAGCCCAGATCCGCCGGTGGGCCGCGTCGAACTGTGATCGACCTGGAAGAAACGCTCAAAGACACGGTCGCGCAGATCGCGCGGGATGCCGTTGCCTTCGTCGGCGACGCTCACCAGCACGTCAGTGCCACGCTCGAAGGCACTGAGCGTAATGCTCCCATGTTCTGCGTACTTGTGTGCGTTCTCGACCAAGTTGCCAATAATCTGCTCAATCCGGCGCGAATCGCCCTCGACGGGAGGAATGGACTCAGCACAATTGACGATAAGCCGCGACGGGGTCGCACGGCCGTTCCACCGTTGCGCGACTTTGCTCATCACGGGCATTAACACAACGGGCCGCCGGTCAAGTTGAAGCGCTCCAGACTCAATCTTGGAAAGGTCAAGAAGATTGTCGACGAGCTCACTGAGCTTGTCGGCCTCCTCGTCGATGACCGACAGAAAGTCATGCTGCACGTCGCTGCTCCAATCCTGAAGGAGCAACGTTCTGGCGTATCCCTTGATCGTGGTCAACGGCGTGCGCAACTCGTGCGACACAGTAGAGAGCAACGCCTGCTTGAGCTCGTCAGCCTGATGTTCCAGGGTGATGTCTTGATATACAAACACACGGCCTATCACCTTGCCATCGTGCTGCCGGACAGGAGCGGAAAAGCGCCGCAAGCGCCGGACCTCCGGAGTCTGCTGCTCGAATTCCTCGGCCAGCAACACGCGCTCTCCATCGGCCTGCAGTGCAAAAGTGCTAGCCTCGAATGACGCTGGATCCACCATACATTGGCTCACGCGACGGCAGAGATCGAAGTCTGGTAAGTCTTTGATAGACGCTGCGTCGATGCCAAAGAGCGTCTGCCAACGCTGGTTGGCGGTGCGATAGCGGCCGCGTTCGTCAATCATGATGATGCCGTCGTTGGTGGCGTTCAGGACAGCGTTCACGACCGTTGCCTCGTTCTGGGAGCGTACTTGTTCAGCGACAAGTTGCTGCGTGGTTTCACGCACCCGCTGGCGCATCCGTTCGAAACTGCGCGTTAACTGGCCAATTTCGTCGGTCCCGCGCACGCCAATCGGGCGGTCGTACAAGCCATTGGCGATGTCATCGGTAGCACGAGCCAGCTGCCGGATCGGACGCATAATCACTCGCGTAAACAACAACGATATTGTGGCGCTTACCAGGAAGCCAGCAACCACCAAGGCCACCACCAAGAATTCCACATTGAGTTGTGCCTGGCGCACTGTGCCAGTTGGCTGAAACAGCGCCATGGTGCCGGCGATATTCCCTTGAATCGTGAGAAGGTTGAAGAAGTATGCATCGACACTCTGTCCGGCCATGGTCACGTGTTGCCCGGTATTGGAGGCATTGTTCGCCGCCGGCGTGGCAATTGGGCCAAACGCAAACGTATTAATGGAAGGGATCACGAAGTTGGGCTGCGAAGTGGAGAGCAGGTGTCCCGTCGCATCATAAATGGCGCACGGCATGCCAACTTCCGCTTCGGTGGCCGCCAACATATGCCCATCGATAGGTCGGACCAGGGCGATGGCGCCCTTCACTAACCCGTCGATGACGATCGGTGCGCTACCGACTAATGATGGACGATCAGCAAAGGTCTCGACGCCCTGGCCCACTTGTGCCGAGCCGTTGAGAACGACGTCCACGCTGGCAGGGCGGCTGTCGTTGATAGCCACCGTCACACCGTTGGCCAGGACGCTGCCGTCGGCTCGATAGACGAGGAAGCCCACCGGGTTAGCAGCACCGTCGGCAGTCTGCTCCAGATCGACTTTCGTCTTCAGCAGCGCGTTGACATCGTTATCGGCCAGCGCCGCGCGCACCGTCCCCATGTTGGCAACTAGTTGCGCCGTGGCTGCTAACTGCTTCTCCTGTTGATCGTAGAACTGCGTCGCCAGCAGCTTGGCATTGGTGCTTTGTAACGTCAACCGTTGGTCGAAGTCGTCACTGATACGCGTCAGAACGGCAAATCCGGCGACAATATGTACGGTCATGGCCCCGATGAGCATGGCCGCAAAAATGCGTGTACTGAGCGACACGCCGGCGAAGCGCTGAAATACGCGCGGCCGCGTCGCTAGCTTGTGCGTTGTGGCAGCACTCATCCCCGGTCCTGGCGTGCCTGGTGAAGCCAGCGCAGCAGGCACGCCCTCATGGTAACACTCGCGAATTCGGCTGCCTTGAAGGACTCCGCAGATGCGCGCGTCTGCTTGCCTGGCACTACTGCGCTGCGCTCACCTCTCCCACTTCATGTCGCCAGGATACCCTTGGCGACCATTTCAGCATCCGCTTCGCCTTCGCGTTACTCACCATAGGCTGCGTGCCAGTGAGCAGCTGCGCCAATTCGCGAAAGCGCTCATCCAGGCGGGGGAGCAGGTCAGACAGCGGCTCACGGCACAGCGAATCGTCGGCGGCCACGTTGAACGCCTCCATTGATACATCCTCAGCCTCCAGGGCAGCTTGGAACGCGCGGGCGAGGTCTTCTACATCCAAGTAGCTAAACAGCGTAGCTCGCCACTGGCGGGCGGCGTTGGATGCCAGCACTCGACCGTATGTTCCCTTGCTGGTCACCATCGGCGGGCGTAGTGCGACGGTGCGCATTCCGGTCTTGCGGGCAAATGCCCAAGCGATCTGCTCACCCGCCACTTTGGACAGGCCATACCCTTCGTCAGGTTCGTCAGGGTGCGCTTCATCTAAAGGCAGGTACCGGGGAAGGAATTGACGCGTTCCCCACGCCCAGCCAAAAGCCGACTGGGAACTGGCTGAAATGACCACCGGCACGTGTGACAGCGCGGCCGCTTGGTGCACCGCAAACGTTCCGAGTATGTTGGTGCGGAAGACCTCATACTCCGTCTGCGGGCCAAGCCCAGGAATGGCAGAGAGATGGATCACCGCGTCCGCCTCGTGAAAGGCTTCGCACAGTTGTCCCAGATTGGTGTGGTCGCCAACAATGACGTGTACCTGTGACAGGTCCGACGCGAGTGCCGGTCGGATCTGGTCGAATATCACAACGTCACAGGTATGGTGCAACAAGCGCACCGTTGCCTGGCCTATCCTGCCAGAACCTCCGGTCACAACAACTCGCTTGTTTGGCATCAGGTCCTTTCTTTCGCGCGGTGAATAGTCCGCAGCATTGCTCGCTCATTTCACAGCAGGAATTAATCTGGGGGCGCTAGCATGCGCAGTGGTGCAGGTTATGGATTGTTACCCCAACCCTCCTCAACCTCGAACCCACAGCGAGGTGCCTGAACCGAGGCCGGGACGGCAACGTCCCGGCCACTCATCTACGCTTGGCTGCCGGCAGTGCGGCAAGAAGGTCGCGTGCGCGCCCTGACGGCACTCGCTTCGTTTTGGCGAGGAAACGGAAAAAACGGCGCAAGCTTATGGCTTGCGCGTACGGGTTGTCCACCGTCAAATAGCGTTGCAGGTCTCCTGCCGCGAGCCGTCCAATATTGATGGGCGTGGCCGAGCCTGTCAAAAGCCAGTCGAGCAGGGTGGACACTTCCATGGAGTGGCGCTCAATTGTCGCGGACGCAAGGCCTGACTCTTCCATCGCTCGCTCGAAATCGCGCGCCAGGCGAGACATCCGGCGGTCGAATTCTCCCATCTGCACATCGTGTGCTTCATCTGGGTCACTGGGTTGTTCGATAGCAGTGATCAGCGCATCGCTCACCTGCGCCAGGCGATATGCTCGCTCCAACACACCGGAGACGCCCGGCTGAAACCCAACATCGACGTAGCGCAGCACCGAGTCGTAGACGATTTGCCCTTCGAATGGCAGGAGCACGGCATCCACCAGAACAGGCAATGACCCGCCTATGACCGCTTGGAGCGGGTCGCTGAGGCCCAGGACACCATAAGCCCGTATCGGTGGGCCATCGAGCAAGAACACCGTATAGCGGTTGAGATAGCGCTCGACGAAAAAGATGCCGGTGATGCGCATGCGCCAGGATGCCACGATCGCCAGATCTGTTGGTGTAAGCGAGTCTGGATTGGCTCCGAGATACTCGTCCAGAAGGGTGTCGTCGGTCCACAGGATATCAAGGAGGCGCCCGATGTCACTCTGCGCCTGAGGAGGCTCGCCATCGCCTATCGCTGCTGACGGCAGAACCCGACGCTTGCGGTTCACAAAGGAGAGGAGACCGGATAGCAGCACATAGAACCGTGCGGCCTGGTCATCACTCAACCGCACGCACGCGCCCCCTTGAGCAAGCTGTTTCACCGCCTTGGTACACAGCATACAGCGTGGTACAGATTGCCCAGGCTGTCTCTCGTGGCGTACACTGGTGGGCGGGCACCACTGGCTCCCTGAGGAACCGCTCCTGGATGGCAGCGGTGTGCCGCCGAACCCCATTTGGAAGTGTCAAGGAGACTGTCTGTGCCTGAGGACCTGGTCATTCGCGAGTACCAACCATCGGACGCCGCCGGCGTAGCCCGCATGTGGAACGACAGCGATAGCTTCTGGCCCGGCAGCTTCACGCGCGGCATCCCGTTCACGGGGCCAAGCGTCGCTGAGCGGTTTGCGAGCCATCACCGTATTTCATTGCTCCTGGGAATGATCGGTGACGACGTTGCTGGTTACTGCGAGATCACCGAGTTCGACGAGTCACCAGACATTATGTATGTCGCACTCCTCAACGCGTCGCCACGCTTTCACAACCGTGGGGTAGGCCGCGACTTGCTCAAGCGAGCCCTGGCGCTGGCGATCGAGCGCAACCGCAAGCGACTCGACTTGCACACGTGGACCGGCAATATGCGTGCCGTGCCGCTGTACAAGAAGACCGGCTTCTTCTGGGTACCGGAAACCTCCGTGCACATGAAGAACTTCCTGCCTTCGATTTTGAAGCTGCCTGCCGCCGCCGAGTACTTCCGCAAGCACGATTGGTACACCACCCTGGTGCGCGACCTTACCGTGCAACAAGACCTCTACCAAGAGCGCGGCATGCGCGTCTACCCGTATGAATGGCGAGCGGGCGATGATCACCTGCGCGTGGTGATAGACGCGGTGGGAGGCGGCGTCGTGGAGATGGCGACCACCAGCTATCGCGTCACGTGCCAGGTAGACGATAGCCGGCTGTTTCCTGGTGTACCGCAAACTGTGCGCTGGACCATCGACAACTTTTCGGCAACGCCTGTATTGACCTCGCTGCATGCTCACGGGTCGGGTGGCATCGACATTGACATCCATCATGCTGGCGACGGGGCTGGCCAGCAGACTTGGTCAGCTGAGTTCTGCGCATCGGAGATAGCCGGGAAGCCCGCCATCGAGACCGCTGTCCTCATTGGTGGACAGTCCATCGCGCTGCGCGTCGAATTCGACGCCAAGGAAGTCCTCGCTTACGCGCTGGATCCGGTTGACATGATTCCAGTAGGGACGCCGGTTCACCGCAACATCGTGGTGCGCAATGCAACGCCGTGGGCAGTGGATGCCACTGTGTCAGCAGAAGTTGCGCCTGGCAGCGGACTGAGCGCTACCTGGCCCGACAGATCAACCCGTACCGTCCATCTGCCTTCTTATGGTCGAGGCATATTGCCGATCACGCTGCGGGGGGAGCGTACCGCCAAAGGAACGGTGCGCGTGGCGAGTTCGCTGCGCGTGGCCGGTGGTGAGGAACTTCGCGCCAAGGACGCGAGTTTGCTAGTAGCAGCCGTCGCAGATGGAGAGTCGCTGGCCTATGAGGATGGCGGCAATATCCAGTTGTGTACAGCCTTCGCCCGGTGCAGCATTGCGCTTAAGGGTGGCCAGTGGACGATCACAGATGCTCTCGACGGTCAGGAATGGTTGAACGGTCGAGCGATCGCTGGCGCGCCGCCAGACGGCGCAACGATCGAACGGCTTTCCTATTCGGCTCACTTTGCCACGACGGCCTCGGGAGCCGAGGCCGTGCTTCAAGCACGGCTGCCTAACCATCCTGAGGTGACGTTCATGCTGACCTACCAGCTCTCTGAGCGTGGCACGCTGTCGGTGTGCGCCGGGCTGAGTGGCATGAAGCCGGCCGAAGGACAGGCGCCCTTCCATATCGCCATGTCCTCGGGCAGCCCGCGGAACTTACCGCGCTTTGCTGCCCGGTTGAAGAACCATTTCGTGGTTGGTGCTGCGCCGTCCTGGCCAGACTGGTTTAGGGGCGAACAGTTCCTAGAACCGTCGGCCTTCAAAGAACGGTGGATCGCTCGAGACGATGGTAACGGCAATGTTGCAGGTCAATACTGGGAATCGGACGCCGTCGTACGGATGGGGCCGTGGGATACCTTGGGCAATGTGCGGTTCGCATTAGACGTAAACTCGGCGGCGTCACACGACGACATCCCTCAGGCGAACATACACTATACGTGGGGCCGAGGTGACTGGCGCGCGGTCCGCGCTGCCCATGCTGCTGCCTCTGGCGCGATGCTCGACCAACTACCGCAAGCGGTATCTGCATTGTCGATCAGTACGGCATCGGGTGGTGCGCTGCTAGAAGGCGACGCTGCGTTGAGCGTCCTGTCGATGTACGTCCGACCCAATCCAGGCGAACTCCAGCTAGAAGCCCCGATGGGTTGGGCAGTTCACCCACGGGCCGTCGCCATCCCAGACCTACGCTTCGGCGAACACAGGCCAGTTACGGTCACGCTGAGGCGCCAACCGGACGGCGGTCCTCCGGTCGCATTGCTTGCGACGACGTATCGCGGCACCTTCCTTGACACCATGTCGAGCATTCCAGTGCTGGCGTGGGGTCGCGGAGCGCCGGTGGCCGAGCGTGAACAGGAATCTGCGGGACACCGCTGCATCGAAGTGGCGAACGAGCATCTGCGGTTCCAAGTGGCACCTTCCTTCAACGGATCGGTGGTGTCGCTACACGTAGACGGTGATGAACGCTTACGGTCGGCGTTTCCGCAGCCGCGCGACTTTATGGGGTTCAAGCCGTGGCATGGAGGAATTCATCCTGCTTTTGCCCTTGATGCTCCGCCGGAATACTGGTTGGAGTTCCCGCGCCTTGGGCCGGCTGACGCATCGCTGGTATACGGACGAGGGGCGAGCAAGCTGTGGTCGGGCGTACGGCTAGTATCCGAACCTGACGACCACCGCCTCAAAGGGATGGCCGTTACTACAGAGTATCTCACCTTACCCGGTGCACCGACGCTGGCGATCAGCTTATCGGTCCGCAACCTCACCAACGGGCCGCTGCGCGTCGCTGGCGGCGCGAGTTGTTTTCAACCAGCAGGAGGCAATGGGTCTCGCACTTGGTGGGATGGATCCGATGGGCTCTCCGTGCGCTCCACAGACATTCCGATGTTCAACACCTGGCGGCGATGGCACGCAATCTCCCGTTCTCCTGATGAAGCAACGCTTTTTGTGAGCCCGTCGCAACAGGTACACGTTACGTCGTTCGGTTCCTTAACGACCGGCATGCACTTTGGCTGGGCTGGAACATGGAAACTTGCTCCAAAAGAGGAGCAGACGGCAGTGGCATACCTAGTGTGGTGCAAGGAGTCCGAAGTCGCCGCCTATGCCAGCGCGCTCGCGCGGGGAGCCGAACTTCCATAGGGCGTTCGATACGCCCGCAACAACCGAACGCAGTCAGACCAGTGGTGCTGCCAGGCGCGCCACCGCTAGATCCATTTCGGCGTTACAGCGGGCTTCATCGTCGGTATCGAAGGCGATGTGTACTGCTTCGTGCACCAGGATAGCTGCATACGTGCGCAACGCTTGGTCGCTTGTGAGTGCGCCTGTCCAGACGCGCCACGTGACGTGACATGTGCTGGTAGGGCGGTCAACCCAGGCGCCATCAACTCGATTGGTGACGGGTTGCAATTCCTGGTTGTAGAAAATGGCACGACCAACATTAAACGTTTCGCGCCGGTTGAGCCCACGAATATGCCGGACGTGGTCGACAATCATGGCGTGATGCGCTGGGTCGAGCTGCGCCAGCAAGTTGAGCGCTGTAACGGTGACACGTACGAAGTCTGCCGGACCAGTTATCGCTGGCGCGCTTGCCGGTTCGACGGAACGCTGCCCGGTACTCAGACGAGCCACCTTTTAACTGGTACGGCGCACGTTATCCCGCCGTGGTGTGCAGACAGCCCCACTGATACGAGTATACGAGTGGCCGAGCAACACTAGGGCCTGTCACCGTCCTGACCTTCCCCGCCAAGTCATGTCAGGTACCATCACAACGTAGGCGTCACGGCCTAAACCGCGTGATGATACCGGTTTGATACGCACTGATGAGGAGCAAATCAATGGCTGAACAGACCATGAGAGCCGCGCGCTTCCACGACTACGGCCCGCCTGACGTGCTCGTTGTCGAGGACGCGCCGCGGCCCGAGCCCAACGAAGGTGAAGTGTTGGTACGCGTCCACGCTGCCGGTGTCAACCCAGTGGACTGGAAGTTGCGCCGTGGCGATATGC